>WTGL01000020.1 GCA_011523565.1 Acidobacteriota bacterium | reverse complement strand
AGTGCACGAAGGTACCGCGACGATGGACTGGATGGAGCAGGAGCAGGAGCGCGGCATCACGATCACGTCGGCGGCCACGAGCTGTACCTGGAAGGACCACCGGATCAACATCATCGACACGCCAGGACACGTCGATTTCACCGCCGAGGTCGAGCGATCCCTGCGCGTTCTCGATGGCACCGTGGCCCTGTTCGACGCGGTTGCCGGGGTCGAGCCGCAAAGCGAAACCGTGTGGCGGCAGGCGGATCGGTACCAGGTACCGCGGATCGCGTTCGTCAACAAGATGGACCGGGTCGGGGCGGACTTCGACCGCTGCGTGCGCATGATGCGGGAGCGCCTCGGCGCTTCACCGGTCGTGCTGCAGTTGCCCCTGGGGCGCGAGGACGCGTTTGCCGGTGTGATCGATCTGGTCGAGATGTCGGCCTACATCTACGAGGACGAGAGCCTGGGGGCGCAGTTCCGGGAACTGGGAATCCCCGAGGAGTACGCGGACCTGGCCCTGGCTGCCCGCGAAGAGATGGTCGAGGCGGTTGCCGAGACGGACGAGGAGCTCCTGGAGAAGTACCTTTCCGGAGCGGAGGTCACGAACGACGAGCTGCGAGCGGCCTTGCGCCGGGCGACGGTTTCGAACAGCCTGCAACCGGTGTTCTGCGGTTCGGCCTTCCGGAACAAGGGCGTTCAACCCCTGCTCGACGCCGTCCTCGAATACCTGCCGTCGCCGCTCGACGTGCCGCCGATCGAGGGCCTGGTGGACGGCGACGAGAAGGCTGTGCGCGAGCCGACGGACGACGCGCCGTTCAGCGCCCTGGTGTTCAAGATCATGACCGATCCGTTCGTCGGTCAACTCGCCTACCTGCGGGTCTACTCGGGCCGGCTCGAGACCGGACAGTCGGTCCTGAACGCGAACCGGGGCGGCAAGGAGCGGATCGGGCGGCTGCTCAAGATGCACGCCAACAAGCGCGAGGAGATCAAGCGGGTCTGGTGTGGCGACATCGCCGCTGCCGTCGGTCTGAGGAACGTGACCACGGGCGACACGATCTGCGATCCACGGGCGGCGATCGTGCTGGAGGCGATGGACTTCCCGGAGCCGGTTCTCTCCGTGTCGATCGAGCCGAAGACGAAGGCGGACCAGGAGAAGCTGGGTCTGGCGCTCGAGAAGCTGATGCGTGAGGACCCGACGTTCAGGGTCCATACGGACCCGGATACGGCCCAGACCCTGATCTCGGGCATGGGCGAACTCCACCTCGACATCATCACGGACCGCCTGGTGCGCGAATTCAGGGTCGGTGCCAGCGTCGGACGGCCTCAGGTGGCGTATCGAGAGACGATCACGGCCGAAGCCTCGGGCGAAGGACGGTTCGTGCGTCAGTCGGGTGGCCGCGGACAGTACGGCCACTGCCGCGTGCGGGTGCGGCCGGCCGAGTGTGACGGCTTCGAGTTCGAGGACTCCACCAGGGGCGGCGTGATCCCCAGGGAGTTCATCAAGTCGATCGGGCAGGGTATAGGCGAGGCTCTGGAATCGGGCCCCCTGGCGGGCTATCCGGTGACCGGCGTCGCCGTCGAGGTGGTCGACGGCAGCTCGCACGAGGTCGATTCCTCAGAGATCGCGTTCAAGATCGCCGGCTCGATGGCCTGGCGCGATGCGGCCAGGGACGCGGAGCCGGTCCTGCTGGAGCCGGTCATGGCCGTCGAGGTGGTGACCCCCGAGGAGTACATGGGCGAGGTGATGGGCGATATCAACTCGCGCCGGGGCAAGGTGCAGGGCATGGAGATGCGCCAGAACATCCAGGTGATAGGTGTCCGCGTTCCGCTGGCGGAGATGTTCGGATACGCCACCGATCTGCGCTCGGCGACCCAGGGTCGGGCAACCTACTCGATGCAGTTCGAGTCCTACGAACCGGCGCCGAGGAATGTCAGCGAGGAGGTCGTGGCCAAGGCCACAGGCTGAGCCCCCGGGCGGGCGAGGCCGGCAACCGTTACGGAAGCCGTCCGGAAGAGACGATCAAGCACACAAGAAAGAGTCAGCAGGAGCACCGCAATGGCGAAGGAGAAGTTCGAGCGTACGAAGCCGCACGTGAACGTGGGGACGATC
>WTGL01000176.1:544-2096 GCA_011523565.1 Acidobacteriota bacterium | reverse complement strand
GCGCCGGCCAGGGCGGACTCGACGTTCAGGCGGGTCAGCAGCGCGTCGAGGAAGTCGGCGTAGCCCCCGATGCCCGCCTCATACCTCTGAGAGCGGAGTCTCTCCGTCGCCCGGGCTTCTTCCAGCCGGGAGGCAAGCAGGGCGTGGCGCCGGCCCTCGTTCCCGTGCACGGCCAACGCCGTTTCGACCTCGTTGACGGCGGTGACGACCGTGCGGCCGTAGGTCGCCGCTAGCTCGCCGAACCGGGCCTCGGCCAGCGCCACGTTGCTGCGCAGCCGGCCGCCCTGAAAGACCGGTGCGAGCAGGTTGGACGCCAGGTTGGTGAACCACTGGTCCACCTTGAACAGGCTGTCGACTTTGGAACTCTGGAGCCCGATCGAGCCCGAGAACGAGAGGGTAGGAAGAAGCTCGGCGCGTCGGGCGTCGACTTGGAAGCGGGCGGCTTCGAGCCGGTGTCTCGCCGCTCTGACGTCCGGCCGCTGCATGAGCAGGTCGGCCGGGATCCCCGCCGGAACGGGATCGGCCGCGGTCTCGGGCGCCAACGCTTCGGGCAGCAGTTCGGCCAGGTCGTTCCGGTAGCCGCCGAGGAGGACGGCGAGACGCCCCTCCGCGTTCGCCAGCTCGTTTTCGAGCTGGGGCTGGATGGCCTGGGTGTTCCGCAGGTCCTGGCGGATCCGATAGAGGACCGAGGAGTCGGCGAGACCGCGGTCGTAGCGGGTGGAGGCGACGTCTTCGCGCTCCAGGAGGACATCGACCATCCGTCGGCTGATCGCGATTCGCCGCCGAAAGTCGACGACCTCGAAGTAGGCGCCGATCGTCTCCGCGAGGATCCCGATCCTCGCGGTCTGGTAGTCGGACTCCGAGGCGAGGTACTCGGCGCCGGCGGCGAGCCGTTCCAGCCCGAGTTCCTGAATCTGGGCGCCGAAGCCCGTGTTGGTGGGGTTCGTCAGGTCGTTGATCCCCGCGCCGGCCTGGGCGACCGGCCGGATCGCGGCCCTGGCGATCCGGGCTCGTTCCCTGGCCTGCTCCACGCGGGCGACTGCGGCGGCCATGTCCAGATTCGAATCGAGAACGGAGTCGACGATGCGGTCGAGCGCCGGATCGGCAAAGGCCTTCCACCACTGGAGCGGCACATGGGCGCCGACGGTGACGGCTGCGGGGATTTCCTCGAAGTCCGCCGGCACTTCTCGCGCCGGATCGGGCAGTTCCGGCGGCGGCGCCAGGGAGCAGCCGAGGTACAGGAATGCAGCGGGTACTAGCGAGAGCGGGGCAATCGCATTGGAGTTCATGATGCGCTCAGGCGTGGCTCCGCTGGCAGGAACAGCCGGGACGATACCACGCAGCGCCCGGTAGACTCGTGCGCTCGCTGATGGCGGACCTCGAAGATCTTCTGGTCAAGACGAGCAGAACGTTCGCGCTTTCGATACCCCAACTCGAGGGCGCGACGCGGGATCAGGTGACCCTCGGCTACCTGTTGCTGCGGATCGCCGACACGCTCGAGGACGCGGCGGTCTGGAGCCGGGAGCAGCGGGT
Source organism: Acidobacteriota bacterium (assembly GCA_011523565.1). GTDB lineage: Bacteria > Acidobacteriota > Thermoanaerobaculia > Multivoradales > Multivoraceae > Multivorans. Next base: position 563 of record WTGL01000176.1, on the reverse strand, counting down.
CGAGGCGCTGTTCCGGTTC
>WTGL01000176.1:0-534 GCA_011523565.1 Acidobacteriota bacterium | reverse complement strand
GGCATCGTCGGCGAGATGCTGACCGAGCTGTTCCTGCTTGGCGCGCCGCTGGAACGGGTGGCGGAAGCGCTCCGGCGCCGCGCGGCGACGTTCGGCGAGGCGCTGCAACTCGTGAACATCCTCAAGGATGCGGCTACGGACGAGGATGAGGGCAGGTCGTTCATTGGAGACGGCCGCGACCGGACGCTGGCCTTCGAGCTGGCGCGCGCGGACCTCGAAGTGGCCGGAGAGTACGTGGCTCACCTGCAGCAAGCCGGCGCGCCTCGCGGCTACCTGGGGTTCACCGCGCTGCCCGTTCGCCTCGCCTGGGCCACGCTGGCCCGAGTCGAGGAGCGGGGCCCGGGGTCGAAGCTGACCCGTCCCGAAGTGGCCGAACTCGTCGGCGCCTTGCACGCCGACCTGGACGCGGGCCGACCGGCGGCCGGCGCCGCCGAGTAGGCGGCGCCGCCGAGCCCGCCGCTGAGCTACCAGTCGCGCGAGTCCTCGTCGTGGAGGGTGGTCGGCAGCGCGTACGAGTGCTCGATCTCGCCGAGA
>WTGL01000024.1 GCA_011523565.1 Acidobacteriota bacterium | reverse complement strand
GAAGTGGGACATTTTCAGTTGCCACAAGTGGGACATTTTCGGTTGCCATTGACAGTTGTCGCCCACCAAGGGTCGGACGGAAACGTTGATGGAGCGTGTGTCGCCCGTTGACCGGCGGCCGGGGAAGGAAACGCTTCTCGGCGTCCTGGTGCTTCGGCTGCGCCTTCGGTCTGTTGGCGGTGCCGTTCCTGGGTACCGCGTGGGTGCATCCGTCGATCATCGTCGAGTCCGATCGATGGCCTGGACGGGACTACGCCGTGGTAGACACAGGACCGAAGCCCCAGTCGTTAGCACAGGTGACGCTCAGAGTGAGAGATCGCTTCCTTGGCGGGAACGCGGTGTCGCTGACGATCGTTTCGCCTCCACCGCCCCTCTTCGGCGCCCCCGCGGGGGCGCCGAAGAGCTGGGTTTACCCTCCTCACCAGAAGCCAAAGGCTAAGGGACTCGGGCCAACCCAACCCTCTTCATCGCTCTCAAGGTTAGAGACAAGCGCCATCCCCTCCCATCTCCTCTCAAGCGCTCACGTCAGCTGGGAGCCGACCCCTCATGCCCCAAGACGGGCGGGTGCGTCCGACGCCCCTTCGTCCGACGCCCCTGCGTCAGACGCCGTCCCGCCGCCGGCTCAGTCGCAGGTAGGGAACGCCGCCGTGTCGGTGACGGGCCTGAAGAGCGTTCCGGCCTCGTTGACGTAGGTCTTGGACTCGTCGCTCTCGACGTCTTCGACTTCGAGTTCGACGCGGACATCGGTCAGACCGCCGATGAAGACCCAGTAGGCGCCGTCGCCGATCGCGCAGCCGTTCAGCACCTTGATCACGACTTCGACGTTGTTCTCGCTGAAGAACCAGAAGTAGCCGGTGTCGCCAGTGAGTTCCACCGCCTGACCGTCGCCTGAATCGCTGTCGGTCTCCCAGCGGACCGCCACGCGGAATCGATCGTCGTTCAGGCACAGGGTCGTGTCGTCGGCGACACAGGGCTGCGCGGTCGAATCGCTTCCGTCCGCGGTCCCAGTCCCCGACACTACGGCCAGAAGGGCGCACACCAGCACGGCCCGCAACCCGGCGCCAGACCGACAGGGACGCTGTCCCGGGCGGTCCCGCGCCGACGAGTCGTTCACTTCGCCGAGGCCTTCTTCGCGCGCCGTTCCTCGCCGCGGCGACGCCGCATCTGAAACGCGACCCCGGCCACGATCAGCACCGCGACGGCGGCGTGCGCCGGCAGCCCGTCCAGGCCCACAGCCGCCACGATGAGGAGCGCGCCGATGAACGACGAAACGACGATCAGCGCCGTCTCGAACACCTGGCGCAGGAGCCAGGCGCCCAGGAGCGCCGCAGCGGCCGTCACCACCCACCAGAGCACCTCCACCTTCAGCCCGTAGAAGCCGGACGCCCACAGCGCCGCACCCGCGCCCAGCATCGCGCCCGCGACGGCCACGGCGACCTTTCGCACGACGAACGCAAGCAGCGCACTGACGACTCCAATACCCACCGCCACCATCAGGCGCAGGTCGCTGGCAAGGGTCACGAGATCGGAGAGCATGGCGTAGCTGACGAAGAAGCCAAGCAACCCCAGCAACGCGGTGTAAAGCTGCCGGCCCAGCAGGAGCAGCAGCAGTCCCGCCACGACCCACAGCCACGGTGGTCCGAGAGCGCCCTCGGCGCCGAAGCGGCCGAAACTCACGCCTTCACTCCACAGGCCCATGTTCATCGTTCCAGTTCCGTGACGATCCAGCGAAGCGCCTCCTCACGCGGCTCGTCCCTCCCGGCCAGAAGCCCCTCGCGGGTCAGTGGAACCGGGGACTCGGGCTGGACCGGCCTGCCCTCGATCCGTTCACCACCAGGGCGGATGAAGTCCGCGATCGCATGCATCAGCAGGTCGCCGTTCGGCATCTCCTCGATCACCGACGGAAGCGCCGCCGCCGCACTCGGCTCGCCGAACAGTCGCACTCGACCATGGTCCTTCAGCCCGGCAGCGAAGATCTCGCTGGTACTGGCGCTACCGCCGTCGATCAGCACCGCCACCGGACCCGCGAACCCCTCGATCTTCAGGTTGGAGTTGGTGGACACCCGGCGCGGGAACACCAGCAGATTCAGGTCGGTGTTCCGATTCTTCATCCTGCCCAGCGCAACCCTCTCCTCCAGCAGGTAACCGGCGACGCCCACGGCGGTGTAGGCGACGCCGCCGGGATTCCCGCGCAGGTCGATCAGCACACCATCGACTTCCGGCGATCCTTCCGCGGGTTCGCCGTAGAGCGCCACCTCGAACGCGTCCACGACGGGTAGCAGCCAGACGTTGAAGCGCACCGCCAGAACCCGGCCGGCGGCGGTTTCCAACGCTTCGGACTCGAACAGGTACCGCATCGGCGGCAGGTTGCCGAAGCCGATCTCGACCGCGTCGGGATGGTGGGCCCGTTCGAACTCGAGGGTGGACCGATCGCCCGCGGCATCCGCGAACTCCACCGTCACAGAGTTGCCCGCGTCTCCGTAGAGCAAGCCCTCGACCAGCCGCGACCGCACCGTCTCCGCGACGCGGGCATCGAGGGCATCCAGTCCGAGACAACGGGGAAGCGCGGCCAGGTTCTGCTCCCCAACCCGCACAACCTCCAGGCCGGTGGTGAGTCCCTGACGATCCGCGGGCGAGCCCGCTTCGACCCGGCTGACCACTGGCATCGAGTCGATGAAGCGAACGTCGAACCCCGGACCTGCGTCCGCCGCGGCGGAGCCACCGTCGCCGGACACGGACCGCCTCAACGCCCCGGTGCAGGCGCCCGCCCCATCCGCGTCGTCCTCGTCCGATGCATTCATCAACGATCCTGGCCCCGGCAGCACGCCGAAGTGGGACTGGCCCAACCTCGAGAGCATGACCTGCAGTACGCGGCGCAGTTCGGCGGCATCGGCCGCATCCCGCGCGCGGGGTCGCAACTCGTCGCGGACGGCATTCCAGTCCACGCCGGCCACTCCAAAGTCCCAGAACGTGTCGGCGATTCTCCCCCAGGCGAAGTCGAAGGTCTCCAGGTTCAGAGCAGCCGTCCCGGAAGGAGGCGAGGCATCCTGCGCCCCGGCGGCAGCCGCAAGAACTAAACCGCAGACCGCAAGCGTCGCCCTTCGCCGCACCTCTTCCGCGCCCCGCATTCCTCCGAGAATGACACAGGCCCATCGGCCCTTGACGATCCTGCTACCGTCACCCCGACAGTGCGAATCCTGTACGTTCTTCGTCACGCCAAGTCGGACTGGAGCGCAACCTACGGCGTCGACCACGATCGGCCCCTGAACCGGCGCGGCATCGCGGCCGCCAGGACGATGGGCCGTCTGCTCGCCGAACGGAGTGCGTTGCCCGACCGGATCCTCTGTTCCTCCGCCGTTCGTACGCGGCAGACGATCGAGTTGGCGGTGGCGGCCGGCAATTGGAACCGGGCGGCAATCCTGGAACCCGAGCTTTACCTGGCCTCACCTGGCTCGGCGATCGACCTTCTCCGCGAGCAGCCGGACGACGCCTCCTTCATCCTTCTCGTCGGCCACCAACCGACGTGCGGCGAACTCGTGCGCCGGCTGACCGGCGACGATCCGCCCCGTTTCGTCACGGCGGCCCTGGCCTGCGTCCATCTCGACATCGACTCGTGGAGCGAGATCGAGCCCTATCGCGGCAGGCTGGTCTGGTTCTCGACGCCAAAGCGGCCGGACGGCTAGCAGCTAGAGGTGCAGCCTCGCCATCACCGGGGCGTGGTCGGAGGCGATCAGCCCCTCCTTCTTCTTCCGGTAGTCCCTGTCGGTCTCGACCTCCTCCACTCGCTCCAGGACACTTCGGGTCGCCAGGAGAAAGTCGATCCGGAGACCCAGGTTGCGGTGGAAGGCGCCGAATCGATAGTCCCACCAGGAGAACTTGACCGTGTCCGGATGGAGTTCCCGGAACAGGTCGACGAACCCGAGGTCGAGAAGTGCCCGGAACCGCGCACGCTCCGCCTCCGTGTGGTGGATGCGGCCGACCAGGCGATCTTCGTCGTGGGTGTCGAGGTGGGCCGGCGCGATGTTGAAGTCGCCGCAGAGAACCGCCGGTTCGTCCGCGCGGAGCGAACTGCTGAAGTAGTCGCGGAGCGAGTCGAACCAGGCCAGCTTGCGCGGATAGTCCAGGTGGTCGATGTCCTTGCCGTTCGGACAGTAAACCGTCGTGAAGTCGAGGCCGGCGGTGCGGACCCGGATCAGGCGGGCGCCGGCTTCCTCCTCGCCGGGGAGCCCCAACTGGACTTCCTCGATCGGGCGCCGTGAGAGGACGGCGACGCCGTTCCACGCTTTCTGGCCGCAAACCGCGGCGTGGTAGCCGAGTTCCTCGAACGCTTCGACCGGCACGTTGTCGGCGGTCGACTTGAGTTCCTGGAGACCGACGACATCCGGCTGCCGCGCCTTGAGCCAGTGAACGATGAAATCGAAGCGCGCGCCCAGGCCGTTGATGTTCCAGGAGGCGATCAGCATTGACGGATCTGGCGGCCCTAACTCCAGCCGCAGGTGCGACCCTCGTTCTGCTCGCGCAGCCAGTCGGCGAGCGGCGCGAAGTAGTCGAGGATCGCCGTCGCGTCCATCTCGCGGCTGCCCGTAGCCGCCTCCAGCGCATCCGGCCACGGCCGGCTGAGACCCATCGCCATCATCTCGCTCAGGCGCCGCCCCGCTTCCTCGTTGCCGTAGATCGAGCAGCGGTGCAGCGGTCCCTCGTAACCGATCGCCGCGCACAGGTCGCGGTGGAGCTGGAACTGGAGGATGTGGGCCAGGAAGTAGCGCGTGTAGGGCGTGTTGCCCGGAACGTGGTACTTGGCGCCGGGGTCGAAGTCGTCCTCCGTTCGTGCCGACGGAGCCGTCACCCCCTGGTACTGCTCACGCAGGCGCCACCAGGCGGCGTTGTACTCCTCCGGCGGCGTCTCGCCCGAGAATACGCTCCATCGCCAGCGGTCGATCAGCAGGCCGAAGGGCAGGAAGGCGACCTTGTCGAGCGCCATCCGCATGAGGAGCGAGAGGTCGGCATCGGCTGGGGGTTCGGTGTCGAGCAGGCCGATATCGACCAGGTAGCCCGGAGTCACGGACAACGCGATCACATCGCCCAGGGCCTCGTGGAACCCGTCGTTGGCGCTGTCCCGGAAGAGCGGCGCCTGCTCCCGGTAGCCGAGCTGGTAGTAGCTGTGACCCAGTTCGTGGTGGATCGTCGAGAAGTCCTCGGCGTTGACGTCGATGCACATCTTGATCCGCACGTCCTCGTCGAGGTCGAGTTGCCAGGCGCTGGCATGGCAGACGACCTCGCGGTCCTGCGGCTTTAGGAACTGGGAGCGGGTCCAGAAGGTGTCCGGCAGAGCTTCCAGGCCGAGCGAGGTGAAGAAGCCCTCGGCCATCTCGACCATCTCGACCTCGGAGGTGCCGCGGTTCTGGAGGATCTCGGTCAGGTCGTAGCCGGGATCGCCCGCCGGCGGCGCCACCAGGTCGTAGATGTTCGACCAGCTCTGCGCCCACATGTTGCCCAGGACGTGGGCCGGAATCGGCCCCGTGGGATCGACGACATCCGCTCCGTAGCGCTCGGAGAGTTCGGCCCGGACATGGCACTGCAGGTCGTCGTAGAGCGGCTTGACCTGGTCCCAGAGCCGATCGACCTCACCGGCGAAGTCGTCCGGGGGCATGTCGTACTTCGACCGCCACATGGCGCCGGTGTCCGAAAAGCCCAGATCGCGCGCGCCCTCGTTCGAGAGATCGACGAAGCGCTCGTAGTCGGCCCGCATCGGCGGCGAGATGGTGCGCCAGCCTTCCCAGGCATCGAGCAACCCGCCGGCGTCGCGGCTGTTGTCGATCACATCCTCCAGGTCGCCAAGGGAACGGCAGGTGTCGGTGTCCGGTCCGTCCGGGCAGTGCTTCCCGGAACCGTAAGTAGCCTCCATCCGGGTCATGATCTCCGTCAGCTCGTTGAGCTTCGCCTCGTCGGCCGGCGCCGCCAGGGTGAGCCCGCTCCGCAGCAGACCGAGCTTGCGGGCCACCTCCGCGGGCGCCGCCTCCGCGTCGTAGGTGGCCGCCTCCTTCGCGAACTCGACCATCCGGCCCAGGAACTCGGCGCTGGCACGGGCCGCGAGCGCGTTCGTGTCCTCGTTGATGTAGGTAGCCTGCACCCACTGGGCCCGGCTCAGGTCGTAGCTGTTGTCGAGCACCGCCTCGTCGACCGCGGCGGTGAACTCGGCCGCCGTCGGCCTCGCATCGCCGGCGCAGGCGCCAGACAGCCCGGCCGTCGCGGCGGCGGCGCAAAGCAGGAAGAGGGGACGTAGTCGGGCGAACGAAGAAGATGACGACACGGAGAATCCTCCCAAACGGTTCCGGGCTTCGAGCAGCGGAAGCGCACCTCGACTCTATGCCAGGGGTAGCGGCCGACGAACCAGCCGTGGCTCCGTAGAATCCTCCATCCATGGCCCCGATCGTCATCGGCACCCGGGCGACGCCGCTGGCCCGCATCCAGGCCGACCTCGTCGCTCAACGCCTCCGCGAACTGGACCTGGATACCGAGATCCAGGCGATGTCGTCGCAGGGCGACCGGAGCCTCGGCGGCAGTTTCGCCCAGGCCAAGGGCGTGTTCACCGGCGAGTTGAGCGCGGCGCTTCGCAGCGGGACGGTCGACCTGGTCGTCCACTCGCTGAAGGACCTCCCGGTCGATGACGAACCGGGTCTCGTGATCGCCGCGGTGCCTGAGCGGGAGCGGCCGTTCGATCTGCTGCTGTTCCCACCAGGCACCGAATCGGGCGACGCGAACGAGGTGACGACGACACTCGCGGAACTGCTCGATCAGGGCGACGACGCTCTGCGGAAACACACGACGCCGGCCGGCGACGCGTTCGCGGCACTGCGGGAGGGAGCGCGGCTGGGCACATCGTCTCCGCGGCGGCAGGCCGGAGCGCTGGCTCTGCGGCCGGATGTCGTCTGCTGCGCCGTCCGGGGCTCCGTGGGCCGACGGCTCGAGTGGCTCCTGAGCGGCGCGATCGACGCCCTGCTCGCCGCGGAGGCGGGCGTCCTCCGGCTGGCGCGAAGCGATGCTCTCGACCGCTCCGCATCGCAGGTCCGAGGCTTCCGGCTCGACCTGCGATCCTGGCCCTGCGCACCCGGCCAGGGTGCCCTCGCGGTGCAGGTCTTGCGCGGCGGCCGCCTCGACGGCCATCCGGCCATGGCCCGTCTCGACCATCCCCCGACCCGCACCGCGGTCCTCGCCGAACGTTCCCTGCTGGGGCGGCTCGGCGGCGGCTGCCTGCGCCCGTTCGGAGCCTGGGCGGATGCCGGCGACGGCAGGTCCCGGCAACCGACGCTCAGAGCGGTCCACGCCCTGATCGCACCGGACGACTGGCGTGAAGTAGCGGGTGCAGGTGTTGCGCCGGTCGCCGTCCGGACCGCGGCCTCCACGACGGATGACCCGGGCGACGTCGATCTGGACGCCTTGGCCACGCGGATTGAGCGGGATCTCGCCGAATCGGAGACCCGCCTCGCGGCCGGCGCACCCCGTAAGCGGCCGTTACGCGGCCAGATGGTCTCCGACACGCCGGACGTCATCGTCACCTCCAACCCGACGACCGTCCGGCGCCTGACCCGCCGACTCCACCCGGCCGTCCGCGTCGCGGCTCTGCCGGCGACCGACGTGGACGTTCTTGACGTGCCGTGGCCTGCCGACCGCATCGACCTCGACCGTCCGCGCCGGCGGTGGCCCTGGCTGCTCCTCTCCTCGCCCACGGCGGCACGCGTGGTCACCGACCGTGCAACACACGAACCGATCTGGGGACGCCTGCCCTGGTGCGCTCTTGGCGAGGGCACGGCCCGCGCACTGCTCGCCGCCGGCGTGCCGCCGAACCTGGCCGCCAGAGCCTCGGGCGGCAGGGAGCTGGCGGACTACGCGGCGCGCGTTCTCGAGCCCCGATGCCCCCTCTTCGTGCCCCACTCGGCCCGGGGTGGCCGGTCGCTCGTCGAGGCGCTCGAGGCCGCCGGTCGCGAAGTCGTTGCCTGGAAGGCCTACACCGTCCATCCGGCGCCGGACCTCGCGTGGCCCGGGGGTTGGCAACCGGAGCGAGCCCGCGTACTCTTCACCGCTCCGTCGGCCGTCGCCGCCTTCGCAGCCTCGGACCTGGTGTGGCCGGGAAGCTGCTGGGCGATCGGGGCGACCACGGCCGCGGCCCTGCGGAACGCTGGAGCGGGCAACGTGAAGTGCGCACACGAACCCACCGCCGCGGGCATCGAACGCCTGTGGCACGAAGAAGCCGGCGGCGGCCGCGCCGCGGAGGCCTCCGAATGAGCGCCGGAGCGACGAGCGAACAACTCTGGGCGAGGGCAAGAAGGCACCTCGTCGGCGGCGTGAACAGCCCGGTCCGCGCCTATCGGGCGGTCGGCGGCACACCGCCCTTCATCGCCGACGCCGAGGGAGCGGTCATGCGCTCGGTCGACGGAAAGAGCTACGTCGACTTCATCGGCTCGTTCGGCCCCCTGGTGCTCGGCCACAGCCATCCCGCGGTCGTAGACGCCGTGCGGGAAGCCGCCGCCCGCGGCACCTCCTTCGCCGCGCCGCACGAAGGCGAGGTCGAACTGGCGCGGATGGTCAAGGACCTCGTGCCCGGAATCGAGAAGATCCGGTTCGTCAACTCCGGCACCGAGGCCACCCAATCGGCGATCCGCCTCGCCCGCGGCAGCACCGGACGCGACTTGGTGCTCAAGTTCGAGGGGTGCTACCACGGCCACGTCGACGCGCTGCTCGTCGAGGCTGGAAGCGGACTCGCCACGTTCGGGATCGCATCGAGCGCCGGCATCCCGGCGGCGACCGCCCGCGACACGATCGTGCTTCCCCTCGACGACGAGGACGCGCTGGACGAGGCCTTCCGCCGCCACGGCGGCAACCTCGCGGCCGCGATCATCGAGCCTCTGCCCGCGAACAACGGCCTGCTGGTGCAGCGCCCCGAGTTCCTTGAGCGGCTGCGCCGCCGATGCACCGAACATGGAGCGTTGCTGATTCTCGACGAGGTGCTGAGCGGCTTCCGGGTGCCAGGAGTCACGGTCGGCGCACAGCTCGGCATCGAGCCCGACCTCTGGACCCTGGGAAAGGTGATCGGGGGCGGCCTGCCGGTCGGCGCGTACGGCGGTCCGGCGCGGCTGATGGATCAGCTCTCGCCCCTCGGGCCCGTCTACCAGGCGGGGACCCTGTCAGGGAACCCGCTCGCGGTCGCCGCGGGACTCGCCACCCTGCGCGAGCTTGAGGCAAGCGACGGCTGGAACCGGATGGAGGCCCTGGGGGCACGCCTCGAAGGTGAACTCGGCCCGGTGCTCGCATCGAGCGGCCACCCCTACCGGACGGTTCGCTGCGGTTCGATCTTCTGGCTCGCCTACGGAGATGGCGAACTGCCGCGCCGGGTCGACCGCTTCCACCCCAACACGGCTGAGATCTTCGGCCTGCTTCACCGGGGGCTGCTCGAGCGCGGCTTCATGCTGGCGCCGTCGGCCTACGAGGTCGGCTTTCTGTCCCTCGCCCACGACGAGGACGCGCTCATCGGCTTCGCGACGGCCGTCGGCGAAGCCTTGGCAGAGATCCCGGCACCGTGAGTCCCGTACCAGCCAAGGACGCCGGCCAAACGACGGCGGTCGGGGACGCGCAGGGCGACGCCGGCGCGGTCGCCTCGTACTTTCTCGGGCTGCAGGATCGCATCTGCGCCGCCCTGGTCGAGATCGACGGCACGCCGTTCGACGCCCGCGAGCTGACGAACGAGCGGGGTGGCTGCGCCCGGCCCAGAGTGCTCACCGACGGCCCCGTGATCGAGAAGGCGGCCGTCAACTTCAGCCGTTCGCGCGGCGACTCCCTCCCCCTCGCCGCGACCGAGCGACGGCCGGAACTGGCGGGGCGTTCCTTCGAAGCGACCTCGGTCTCGCTGATCGTCCATCCCCGCAACCCGTACGCGCCGACCAGTCACGCCAACATTCGCTTCTTCATCGCCCATCCGCCAGCCGGAGCGGCCCAGGCCGACGAGGAAGGCTGGTGGTTCGGGGGCGGCTTCGATCTGACCCCGTACTACGGCTTCGAGGAAGACGCGGTTCACTGGCACCGCACCGCCGCCGCGGCCTGCGCGCCTTACGGCCGTGATCTCTACAGCAGCTACAAGGCGGCCTGCGACGATTACTTCTATCTGCCCCACCGGCAGGAGATGCGCGGCGTGGGCGGTCTCTTCTTCGACGATCTGAACCGGCTCGAGCGCCCGCCGGAACTCGACCGCTTCGAACGCTGCTTCGCCTTTGCCCGCAGCATCGGCGATCATTTCCTGCCCGCCTACCTGCCGATCCTGAAGCGCCGCAAGGACTTCCCGTACACAGAGCGCGAGCGCGATTTCCAGCTCTACCGAAGAGGACGCTACGTGGAGTTCAACCTGGTCTACGACCGCGGCACACGCTACGGACTCCAGGCGAGGGCCCGTACCGAGTCCATCCTGGCGTCGTTGCCGCCGCTCGCCGCCTGGCGCTACGACCACGAACCCGAGCACGGCTCACCCGAGGCGCGTCTCGTCTCCGACTTCCTGGTCCGTCGCGACTGGATCTGACGCGGAGTTCAGGGTTGGCCGGCACTTCTCTCTTTGAACCGGAGCCTTCTCTTCCGGCGGAAGCGGATCGCCGCGCGGTCGGAGTCCTGCTTGCCAACGTCGGCACCCCCGCGGCACCCACGGCGAAGGCCTTGCGCCGCTACCTCCGGCAGTTCCTCAGCGACCTCCGCATCGCCGAGGTGCCGCGCTGGAAGTGGCTGCCGATCCTCTATCTCTTCGTGCTCACGACGCGGCCGCAACGGGTCGCCAGGCTCTACGGGAAGATCTGGACCGAGGAAGGGTCGCCCCTGCTCGTCATCGGCAACCGTCAGGTCGAGGGCATCGCCGCAAGGCTGCGACAGCAGACCGGTGGAAACGGTCCCCCGTTTCACGTCGCCCTTGGCATGCGCTACGGCGAACCGTCGATCAGGAACGCCCTCCGGGAACTACGCAACAGGGGATGCACGCGCCTCCTGTTCTTCCCCCTCTTCCCGCAGTACTCGGCCGCCACCACGGCTTCCACGATCGACATGCTCACCCGGCAACTCCGCCGCTGGCGCTGGGTGCCTGAGCTGCGCACGATCAACAGCTACTACGACGACCCGGGTTTCGTGCGCTCACTCGCCGCGAGCATCCGCGAGACCTGGGTCGACGCCAAGCCCGACCGGCTCGTCCTCTCCTACCACGGCGTGCCGCAGCGCTACATCGACAACGGCGACCCCTACCAGTGCCAGTGCCTGGAGACCACGCGGCTGCTGGTTCACGAACTCGGCATCGACGAGAATCGCGTGATCAGCACCTTCCAGTCCCAGTTTGGCCGCGAGTTGTGGATCGGCCCGAAGACGGACGCGCTGATGCGCGAGCTGCCCGAGGCCGGCCTCAGGAATGTCGATGTCGCCTGCCCCGGCTTCTCCGCCGACTGCATCGAGACGCTCGAGGAGATCGAAGTCGAGAACCGCGGCTACTTCGAGGAGTCCGGAGGCGAACGACTTCGCTACATTCCCTGCCTCAACGACCGTCCCGATCACCTGGACGCCCTGACGGATCTGATCCTCCGAAACACCCGCGAATGGCGCTGAAGCTGACACGCCTGTGACAATCCGCGCCCGGAACTGAGTCAGAATCGCCCGATGGACAACTGCTGCGTCGTCGCGGCGACCTGGCGCTACGCCTCCGCCGAGGAGATCGCTCAGTACACGCTGCCGGCGAGCCGTCGCGCGGCCGAGATGCGTCGGTTGAGGCAGAGAATCGGCTCTCAGGGGCTGGTCTATCTCGCCACCTGCAACCGGGTCGCCTTCATCTTCTCCGCCGAACCGGGGACCACGCTCGCTTCCTGCCGCCGGGAGTTGCTGCGCCTGGTCGCTGGCGCCGGCGCGGCGCGACGCGTCTTCAGGACCTGGGAGGGCGAAGGCGCCGTCGAGCATCTGTATCTCGTCGCATCCGGCCTCGACTCGGCCCAGCCGGGTGAACGCGAGATCCGCGGGCAACTGCGCGACGCGCTCGAGGAGGCGACCGCCTCCGGGACCGTCGACTCCGACCTGAGGCGCGTGATCGAATCCGCGCTCCGGGCCGGCAAACGCGTCCACCGCGAGACCGGCGTCGGCGCCGGACGCACGTCGCTGTCCGAGATCGCGGCCGATCTGCTGAGCGAGCGCGCGGCCCATTCCGCCGGGCCGGTCGCCCTGGTCGGCGTGGCGGCGATGACCGAGACCTGCACCGAGCGCCTGCACAGCCGGGGCGTACCCCTGATTCTCGTCAACCGCACCGCCGGGAAGGCCGAGGACCTCGCCAGACGAACGGCTGAGGCGGTTTCCTCCCGGTCCGCCGCCCCGGCCATCGAGACGATGGGCCTGGAGGGGTTCCGCGCCAGACCGCCGGCGGTGACGGGAGTGCTCTTCTCGACCGGCGCGCCGGAACCCGTGGTCGATCGCCCCTGTCTCTTCGCCCTCGCCCGCGCCGGCGAAGCACAGCTCGGGGCCGCGCCGCTGGTCGTCGACATGGCGATTCCAGCCGATGTCGCACCCGACGACGCGCGCGCGGCCGGTCTTCGTCGGATCGGCATGGACCAGATCAACGAACTGGCTCAGCAGACGCTGCGCGACCGGCGCGACCGCACCGCCGAGGCACGGGTCCTGATCGACGAGGAACTCGACTCATTTCGCGAGGCGATGGCGACCCGATCGGTCGCCGGCGCCATCCGGGCCATCGGCGCGAAGTACCAGGACTCGCTGGGCGCGAACCTCGACCGCCTGTTGCAGGGCGACCTGAAAGACATCTCCGAGGGCGAGCGAGCGGCGCTCAGGGAATGGACCGCCGTCATGGCGAAGCGCCTGAGCCATCTCCCGGTCGTCGGCCTGCGCGCGGTCGCGATCGAGATCGGCCAGGACGGCGTCGACGCCTTCCTCGCCGCCGCGGCACCCGAGCTGCTGGAACGCCGCCGCGCGGCGGACGGCGCCAGGTGACCGCCGTCGCCGGGGCCACGGCCCGTCCGGCGGCCGCGTCGCCCAAGGACCCTGGCCAGGCGGACAGCGACCTGCTGCTGCGCACGCTCCGTCTCGAGGACACGCCGCGGCGACCGCTCTGGATCATGCGCCAGGCGGGACGCATCCTTCCGGAGTACCGGGCGCTCAAGGAACGCCATGGCTTCGCCGGCCTGTCGCGGAATCCCGAACTGGCGGCCGAAGTCACTCTGATGCCGCTTCGCCGCTTCCCGCTCGACGCCGCGATCACGTTCGCCGACATCATGTCGCCGCTGCCGGCCCTGGGAGTCGGCTTCCGCTTCGACCCCGGCCCGGTGATCGCCGAACCGATCCGCGATCCCGAGGCGGTGGCGGCCCTGCCCGACCCGGACCGCCTCGACGATACCGAGATCGCGCCGGAGGTCACGGCGACGCAGCGGCTGGTCCGCCGCGAACTGAACCCGGCGACGGCGCTGCTCGGCTTCGCGGGCGCGCCCCTCACCCTCGCCGCCTACCTGGTCGAAGGCCGCGGCGTGCGCGACTTTCCCCGGCTGCGGGCGTTCGCCTACGAACAGCCGGCGGCTTTCGACGCCCTGCTCGACCGGCTCGGCCGGCTTTCGGCCCGTTACCTCATCGCCCAGCACCAGGCCGGCGCGGACGCGGTCCAGGTCTTCGATTCCTGGGCCGGTCTCTTCCCTCGTGCCGAGTGGCGCCGCCGGGTGCGGCCGCACCTCGAACGACTGCTCCGGCGGCTCGGCGACGCAGGCGTCCCCCGCATTCTCTTCCTCCATGCCGCACCCCAGTTGGTGAACGACTACGCCGGCCTGCCCTGCGAGGTCCTTGGCGTCGACTGGCGAACCGACCTCGGAGCGCTGCGCCGGCACCGGCCGGACCTCTGTCTGCAGGGCAACCTGGATCCGACCGTTCTCCTTGCCGGCGAAGAGGCGATCCGGCGCGAGACCGCGCACCTGCTCGCCAGCCTGCCCCGCCGCGGCCACATCGTGAACCTCGGCCATGGCGTGCTGCCGGAAACCCCGCTGGAAGCGGTGCAGACGCTGGTTGAGGCCGTCCACGCCGAGGCGGAGGACGCTTGAGCGAACCGCCGGCGGCCGGCCGTCTGGTTGTCGTCGGCGGCGGGCCTTCCGGACTTGCCGCCGCGTGGAAGGCATCCGCCGAGGCGGATCGCGCGGGCGCTTCCCTGGAGATCGTCGTACTCGAGGCGGACGACCAGGTCGGCGGCAAGGCGCGCACGGAGCAGGCCGGCGGCTATCTGATGGAGACCGGCCCGCAGGGTTTCCTCGACGATCAGCCCGTGCTGCGGGAGATGATCGCGGCCTGCGGTCTCAAGGACGAGGTGCTGGCACCGGAACCGGCCGCGAATCGGCGCTACATCTTCCGCGGCGGCAGATTGCGGGAGCTGTCGCGCAATCCGGCCGCCTTCGTCCGCAGCGGTCTGCTGGGGCCGCTCGGCCTGGCGAGACTGGCGATGGAACCCCTCGTGCCGGCCCGACGTACCCGTGCGGATCGCACCGGGCGCACGGACTCGATGAGCAGCGGCTCCGCAGCGGACGAGGACGAGTCGCTCTTCGACTTCGCCGCCCGCCGCATGGGCCGGCAGGCCGCCCGCCGCCTGATCTCGCCCGTCGTCCTCGGCATCTTCGCCGGCGAAGCGCGGAAGCTCTCGGCCGCGGCGGCGTTCCCGCGCCTCGTCGCGATGGAAGAAGCCTACGGATCGCTGTTCAAGGCGATGCGCGCCGGCCGCAAGCGCGGCGCGCCGCCGCCCGGTCACCGGACGTTCCTTCAGGGCATCCAGAGCCTGTCACGGGCGGCTGTCGCGCAGACCGGGATCGAGGTCCGTTGCAACCGGCGCGTGACCGCGATCGAGCGTCGCGGCAGAGGCTTCACCGTTACCTCGTCCGACCGCGACCTCACTGCCGATGCGGTCGTCGTCGCGGCCGATCTCCCGGCCGCCGCCGACCTCGTCAAAGGCGTCTCGGCGGCGGCGGCGGACGAACTCCGGCAGATCGAGTCGCCCCCGATGGCCGTCGTCCACACAGCCTTCGACAGCGAGGCCACGGCCCACGTCGAGCCGGCCTACGGCTTCCTCGTCGCCCGCGGTGAGGGCATCCGCATGCTCGGCTGCCAGTACGAGACGGCGACCTTCCGCGAGCGGAGCCCGGACGGCACGTTCCTGACCCGCTCGATGTTCGGCGGCGGCGTCGATCCGGAGGCAGCCGGGCTGGATGACGACGAACTGATCGACCTCACACGCCGTGAGCTGCGCCGGACGGCCGGCATCGACGCCGCGCCGATCTACACGAGCGTTGCCCGCTGGCCGCACGCGATTCCGCAGTACGCCCCCGGTCACCCTCAGCGAGTGGCCAGGATCGAAGCGGCCCTGGAGCCCATCGAGGGCTTTCACCTCGCCGGCAACGCACTTCACGGCATCGGCCTGAGCCGGGCGATCGCCGTCGGTGCCGGGTGCGGTGAGCGCGCGGCACGGCGCGTATCCACCGAGTGAAGGAGAACTCCCGGGCTCGCCCGCTTTCCGGCCGCCATCCGGGCTACACTCACCGGTCCCGGCAAACAACACACGCGGAGAGAGTCCCCATGAAGGAAGCGCTGCAGTTCTACATCAACGGTGAATGGGTCGACCCGGCG
>WTGL01000154.1:11898-15858 GCA_011523565.1 Acidobacteriota bacterium | reverse complement strand
CTGGAAGTGCCAGACGCGCTCGCCGGTGGCGGCGTCGAGGCAGACGATGCTCTCCGCGAACAGGTTGCCTCCCAGCCGGTGGCCGCCGTAGAAGTCGTTCGTCGGCGTCGAAACCGGCAGGTAGACGTAGCCCAGTTCCTCGTCGACCGTCATCATGTTCCAGACGTTCGTGTTGCCGCTGTACTTCCAGGAGTCGTTCTCCCAGGTGTCCACGCCGTACTCGCCCTCCTGCGGGATGGTGTGGAAGATCCACTTGAGTTCACCCGTGCCGACGTCGTAACCGCGGACGTGGCCTGGCGGCGCCGCCTGCCGGATCGCGCCGTCGCTGACCACGGAACCGACGACGACCGTGTCGCCGACGACCGCCGGCGGCGAGCTGTGCGTGATGGCGCGCGGATTGACCCGGCGTCCGAAGTCCGCCATGCCCCGCTCAGCCAGCAGGTCGACCTGGCCGCCCGCCCCGAAACTGCCAATGGGCTCCCCGGTGATGCCGTCGAGCGCGATCAGGCGGCGGTCGTGCGTGGGCAGGAAGATCCGGATCTCTTCACGACTGCGGCCATCCTGTTCGATCGAACCGCGCCACGCGGCGACGCCGCGATGCTGGAAGCCGACGTTCGCCGGCCGGCCGGTGCGCCAGGACTCGGGATCGTAGGTCCAGAGGGTCTCGCCGGTGGCCGCGTCGATGGCCGCCGCCTGGGCCACCTCGGTGGCGACGTAGAGCACGCCGTCGAGCATGATCGGGACCGGCTTGAACTGCCCCGACTTGACCGCCCGGTTCGCCTCGGCGACGGCGGTCGACGGGGACTCCCACTCCCAGGCCACCTGGAGCTTGTGGAAGTTCGAGTTGTCGATCTGATCGAGCGTCGAGTACTTCGTGTTGTCCGGGCCGTTTCCGAAAGCGGGCCATTCGACCATGGCGTCCGCGTCCTCGGCCGTGCACGGGAGAGCCAGACCGAAACCAGCGACCGTGAGTGCCGCTAGCCCAAGCCGATGGCCGAACCGCTCTCCTGCCCGCATCCGACGACCCCTCCTGCTGGTGCCGCCGGAGCCTATCGCCCGCCCTCAACCGGCAACGGAAACCGGGTTATCGTATGCGCCCGCAACGCACAGCCAGGAGACCAGCCATGCCAGCACTCGACGGTCTGCGCATTCTCGATCTGACGCAGTACGAAGCCGGTACGTCCTGTACCCAGGCACTGGCTTGGTTGGGGGCCGACGTAGTGAAGGTGGAGCGCCCCGAGACAGGTGATCCAGGCCGCGGTCTGTTTGGCCGGGCGAACCAGGACTCCGAGTACTTCATCAACTGGAACAGCAACAAGCGCAGCATCGCGATCAACCTCGGCACCACACAAGGACGGGGTCTGCTGCTGCGGCTTCTGCCCGGCTTCGACATCCTGATCGAGAACTTCGGTCCCGGCGTCGTCGAGAAGCTCCGGCTCGACTACGACGCCATCCGCGAGGTCCACCCGGAAGTGATCTACGGCCGGATCAAGGGGTTCGGCAACAGCGGCCCCTACAGCGACTTCAAGTGCTTCGACCCGGTGGCCCAGGCCGCGGGCGGCGCGATGTCGATCACCGGCGAGACGGACGGGCCGCCGCTTCGCCCCGGCACGACGATCGGCGACTGCGGAACCGGATTGCTGATGGCCCTGTCCCTTTCGGCAGCCTACGCGCACAAGCTGCGCACGGGCAAGGGTCAACTGGTCGAGATCTCGATGCAGGAGGGGGTGACCTGGTTCATGCGCACCGCCATCGCGATGGGCGGCGACTTCGGCCGGCAGGCTGCACCGCGCAGCGGCACCGGGCGCGGCGCGCTGATGAACCTCTACCCCTGCAAGCCCTTCGGTCCCAACGACTACGTCTACATGCTGGTGGTCACGAACCGCATGTGGGAGTCCCTGTGCGAGGTCCTCGGACGCACCGACCTGGGAGACGATCCGCGCTTCACCACCCCCAGGCTGCGCAACGAGAACGGCGACGAACTGGTCGAGATCGTCGCCGAGTGGACCGCGAGGCACACCAAGCACGAGGCAATGTCGATTCTCGGCGAAGCCGGTGTACCGGCCAGTGCGGTACTCGACACACTCGACCTGTTCTCCGACCCGCACCTCCTCGCGCGCGGCTTCGTCCACACCCTCGACCACGAAAGCCGGGGGGCCGTCAAAGTCCTCGGCTCGCCCATGAACCTCAGCGGCAGTGACGTCGAGATCAAGGCGGCGCCGCTTCTGGGCCGGCACACGGACAGCGTCCTGGCCGAAGAACTGAACCTCACACAGACCGACATCGACCGGCTGCGCGCGGAAGGTGTGCTGGGCGCAGAGCCTGCACCCACCACCGACGGTCAGGAGACCACGACATGACGACCGTCACCGGGGCCGCCCTGATCGCCCGGAGCCTGAAGCAGCAGGGCGTCGACTACATGTTCGGGATCGTTGGTTTCCCCGTCTACGGGATCGGCCACGCCGCCCAGCAGGCGGGGATCCGGTACTTCGGCTTCCGCAACGAGCAGGCCGCCAGCTACGCGGCCGGTGCGGTCGGCTACCTGACCGGGCGTCCCGGCGCCTGCCTGACCGTATCCGGTCCGGGCATGGTGCACGGCATCGCCGGTCTCGCCAACGCGGAGAAGAACTGCTGGCCGATGGTGCTTCTCGGCGGCGCCAACGACCGCTACCAGAACGGCCAGGGTGCCTTCCAGGAGTGCCCCCAGGTGGAGGCGGCGCGTCCGTTCTCGAAGTACTCCGCGGAGATCGACGTAGCTCACCGGGCTCCGTTCTACGTCGAACAGGCGGTTCGGACCTCGATCTACGGCCGTCCCGGCGCCTCCTACCTGAACATGACGAACGACGTGTTGACCGCGCAGGTGGACGAGAATGACGTGGAGCAGCCGCCCCGCTGTCCCGAACCGCCGACCAGTTTGGCCGATCCGCGCGAAGTCGAGCGCGCCGTTGCCCTGCTGCGGAACGCCAAGGCCCCGCTGGTCATCGTCGGCAAGGGCGCGGCCTACGCCCGCGCGGAACAGGAAGTTCGCAAGTTCGTCCAGCGCACGAACCTCCCCGTGCTGCCGACGCCGATGGGCAAGGGCGTGGTCTCCGATGACGATCCCCACCTGATCTCGCCGGCGCGCTCCTTCGCGCTCCAGAACGCGGACGCCATCCTGCTGATCGGCGCCCGGCTCAACTGGATCCTGCACTTCGGGCTGCCGCCGCGCTTCAGGAAGGGCGTGCGCGTGCTCCAGATCGACCTCAACGCGGAAGAGATCGGCACCAACGTGCCGGCTGAGGTCGGCATGGTCGGCGACGCGCGGGCGGTCACCGCGCAGTTGAACGAGGCGCTCGATGCCGAGCCCTTCACGCTGTCGGCCGACAACGAGTGGCTGGCCAAGCTGCGCGAGAGCGGAGCTGAGAACCAGGCGGCGGTGCAGGCGATGCTCGAGGACGACAGCGAGCCGATGGGCTACTACCGGACCGGCGCACGATCTGCGTCCAGGGCGACTCCGCGTTCGGCTTCTCCGGCATGGAGGTCGAGGTGGCCTGCCGCTACAACCTGCCGATCACCTTCGTCGTCATCAACAACAACGGCATCGGCAGCGGAGTCAGCGAGTACATTCCGGGCAAACCGCTGCCGACGACCACCTATACCCTCGGAGCCCGCTACGAGCGCGTGATCGAGGCCTTCGGCGGCAAGGGTTTTCTGGTCGAGAAGGTGGCGGATCTCGGCCCGACGCTCGACAAGGCGCTGGCCTCGGACCGGCCGGCGCTCGTCAACGTGCTGATCGACCCCAAGGCCTCCCGGAAGCCGCAGAAGTTCGCCTGGCTCACCCGCTGACGGTTCGGGGCACGGAACCGGGACGACAGAAACGGGAGAGGACCGCGAATGGGCATCAAGATCGGCGACGTATCGATCACTCCGATCATCGAGATCGACTACCCGGTACCGGCTTCCTTCCTGCTACCGGACGCC
>WTGL01000154.1:6719-11888 GCA_011523565.1 Acidobacteriota bacterium | reverse complement strand
GCACTTCGTGACGCCCGGCGGCGAGCGGCTCAAGATGATCATCCAGGCCTTCCTGGTCGAGTCGCGGGGGCTCAGGATCGTCGTCGACACCTGCGTCGGCAACGACAAGCAGCGTGCCCTGCCGGCCTGGAACGAGCTCGACGGGCCGTTCCTCCACCAGATCCGCGACGCCGGATTCCCTCGCGAGCAGGTCGACCTGGTCGTCTGCACCCATCTCCACATCGACCACGTCGGCTGGAACACGATGAAGGTCGACGGCGCGTGGGTCCCCACGTTCCCCAACGCCCGCTACATCATGGCGCGGCCCGAGTTCGAGTACTGGCGCGACGAGGGCGAGGTCAACTGGGGTGACGTCTTCGGCGACTCCGTGGCGCCCGTGTTCGACGCCGGCCTCGTCGACCTCGTCGACTGTGACCACGAGATCAATCCCGAACTCCAGTTCTTCCCCACCTCGGGCCACACGCCCGGTCACTGCAGCATCGCCGTCTCGTCCGGCAGCCAGGAGGGCGTCATCTCCGGCGACGTGATGCATCATCCGTGTCAGTGCGCCCACCCCGACTGGTGTTCGATCGCCGATGTCGACCGCGACGCCGCGATCGCGGCCCGGCGCAGCTTCTGCGAGCGCTTCAGCGACACCGGAATCACGGTCGTCGGCACCCACTGGGCCGCGCCGACGGCGGTGCTGCTCACCGCGTACGGAGAGGTCTGGAAGACGCGCGTGGACTGAACCGCCCGGGACAACGACTCCGCTACACTCCGCCACCGTCATGACCGTCGCCCGGAAGCCGCTCACGCCGTTCGCCGTCGCCGCCGCCGCGGCCCTGTCGCTCGGTGCCTGCGGTGGCGGGGAGACGGGACCGCCCTTTCGCGAGGTCGCGGGCACGCGGCTGCTGATGGCCTCGGTCATGGAGCCGGCGGCAGACCACATCTGGGCATCGGCTGGCACGATCATCACTCCGGAGGAGACGATCGAAATCCAGCCGGAGACGGACGAGGACTGGATCCTCGTCCGCAACGCCGCCGTCACGATCGCCGAGTCGGGCAACCTGCTGATGATGGACCGGCGCAGGCTGGACGACGAAGACTGGGTCGGCTGGAGCCGGGATCTGATCGACGCCGGCGACGCGGCGATGCAGGCGGCCAACGCCCAGGACGTCCAGGGCATCTTCGACATCGGCGAGCAGATCTACTTCGCCTGCGCCGGCTGCCACGCGCAGTACTGGGCCAACGACCCGAACCGATTCCGCCAGTAGCACCACTACACGGAGGATGACCGGCGTGCGGCGTGCCCTCGTCTTTCTCCACCGCTGGCTCGGCATCGCCGGCAACCTGCTGTTCGTGGTGTGGTTCGCATCGGCGCTGGTCATGATGTACGCGCGGATGCCCGCGCTCGAGCCCGGTGATCGCCTGCACCGCCTGCCGCCGCTCGACCTGGAGGCCGTGGCGGTCGATCCGGGGCGCGCGGCGGCCGCGGCCCGCCTGGAGGCGGGCGCGGCGGAGATCCTCCAGCTTCGGCTCGGCATGGCCGGCGATCGACCGATCTACCGGTTTCGCACGTCCGCCGGCTGGACCGCGGTCTACGCGGACACCGGCAGCCAGATGCTGCAGCTCTCCGAGGATCAGGCAACTCTGATTGCCGCGCAGTTCGCGCGCCAACCGGTCGCTGGCGGCGCCCCGCCCCCACCTGGCTACGACCGGCTTCTCATCCGCCCCGACCAATGGACCTTGCAGGTCGGGCCCCTGTTTCCCGTCCACCGCATCCATGCCGGCGGCGACGTGCTCTACGTCTCCGATCGCACCGCCGAAGTGGTCATGGAAACGACGCCCGGCTCTCGTTTCTGGGGCACTGCCGGCGCGGTGTTCCACTGGTTCTACTTCACGCCGCTGCGTTCCCACTCGACGCTCTGGTACCAGTTGATCGTCTGGGCGTCCGCCGCCGGCTGCGTCCTGACCCTCTCCGGCCTCGCCGTCGGCGTGATCCGTCTGACCCGGCGGAAGCGCTCGCCCTACACGGGCATCATGCGCTGGCATCACTACAGCGGTCTGGTCTTCGGCGCCGCCGCCCTCACCTGGGTCCTGAGCGGCGCGCTGTCGATGGACCCCTTCGGCTGGCAGGCGGGGCGCACGACCGGTTCGGCCCAGCACTCCGCGGTCGCGGGAGGAAGGAGCGCCGTCGACCTACCGGATCTCCCCTCGATCCGGACCGCCCTGGAGTCCGTTTCAACCAGCTTCCGACCGCGCGAAGTCGAGTTCCTCCAGTTCGCGGGTGAACCACTCGTGCTCGCCTACCGTCCGCCGTCGTCGGGCAACGGCGCCGGCTACGGCGGGGCGGCATATGCCGCCGGTCCCCTGTCGTTCCAGGCCGTGGTGCAGCCCTTCGAGCACCGGCTCGTCACGCTCGATGGCGGAACAGGGCGGCGCTTCAGCCGTCCCGAACTTCTTGCCGCGGCCAAAGCGGCGATGCCTGCATCGAACCTCGTCGACGCGGTCGAACTCGACGAATACGACGCCTACTACGAAGACCGCCGGAATCGCCGCCTGCCGCTGCCCGTCCTGCGAGTGCGCTTCGACGACCCGGCCGCCACCTGGCTCTACCTCAGTCCGTCACTCGGGCGGATCGTCCACCGCGAACAGCGGCAGAGCCGGATCGACCGCTGGCTCTACCGCGGCCTCCATCGCCTCGACTTTCCCGGCTTCTACCACCGGCGACCCTTGTGGGACGTCGTCGTGGTCGTCCTGCTGCTGGGCGGCCTGTTCTCCGCCGCTTCTTCCCTCGCCCCAGCGGCAAAACGCCTCAGGCGCCACGCGGCGCGCCTGAGGCGTCAGGAAGGCTGAAGCGAAACGCGAACCGACTCACCGCGGCCCAAGAGGCGCGCGGTGAGCGGCTTGACGCCTTTCGCTGGATTCCCAGCTACCGAGGTGGCTCGGTCGGGTCGCGGCCGTCGCGCGGCGCGCCGGTGCCCGAGGAGCCCATGAAGATTTTGCTGCCGTCCTCGAACGTGACGTCACGGCCATTCGCGCGCCGTGAGCGATCCTTGCTCTGGTAACCGTCGACGATGATGACCGTGCCGGGAAGCAGGTCGTCCCGGGAAAGACCGCGACGCAGGAGGGTGTTGGGCGTGCCGCCCTCGACCATCCAGACGTGCTTCGTGCCGTCGTCCTCGGTGTGCTCCATGTGAATCCAGGTGTGCGGATTGACCCACTCGACCTTGACGACCGGGCCCTTCAGCAGCAGGGGACGGTTGGGATCGAACTCGGCGCCGAAAGCGTGGTGAGCTACCAGGGGCACCGTCACCGCGATGGCCGCGACGACAAAGCCGACTCCCGTGATGATCATGGCTCGCTTACTCATGGACGTCTCTCACTCCTAGGTTGATGTCAGTGGGTGTGTCCGTAGGTTTCTCGATCGGTTCGTCGACTCTAGCAGGGTCGGCGGAGTCTACTTACTCTCCGGATCCGCTGGAGTGGGCAGCCTTGGCCATGGCCTCCTGCTCCAGCAGGCGGGCGCCGCGCATGATGTTGCCCAGCGCGTAGTTGCCTTCGTGGCAGGCGTACTCGTAGAGCAGCGTTTCGGTGCGAGGCCAGACGTATTCTCCGCTCCACGACTCGGTCCACACGTTCGGGTCCTCGACCGTGAACTGGTACAGGACGTGATCCTCGTCGATCGGCGAGAAGCGCTCGATCGTGTGCAGGTCCCGGGTCGCCGAGCGCAGTGCCACGCGATCGCCGAAGTTCCTTGTGTCGATGAGGAGGGTGTCGCCGTCCCACCAGCCGATCGAGTCGCCCAACCACCGCCGCTCCGTCGCCGGTAGATGCTCTCCGCCAATGCGCACGATGCGAGCATCGTGGACCATCTCGACCAGGATCATCAGGTGATCCTCGGTCTGCACGATCCGCTTCAGGTTGTTGTAGAGCGCCGGCAGCATCGGCGGTCCGGCGGTGGAACTGAAACCGAGCAGGCAGCGCTCCGCCAGCGGCCGCAGCTCCGGATCGTCGTACGGTCCAACCCCGTCGCGCTCCAGCCACCACGCCTCCCCGGTGTTGGCCCGGAAGAAGCCTCGGCGCGCCGCGAAGCGCTCCCGCGCAGCCTCCGTCACCGGCGGATGGCGCCCGTTCTTCGGGTGCGTGATGATCGAGGTCCGGAACTTGCCGTCAACCTCGAACACGTCCGTGCCGTTGTCGATCCAGAACGAGTTGTAGCCGCCGACGTTGCCGGCCGCACCCGGCGAACCGTCGCCGCCGTCCGGAGGCGCTTCGCGGTCTGGATCGCTGGCCTGAGACGTCGCCGCCCGGAACAAGGCGGCCTGCTTCACCCGGCTCTCGGCTTCTTCGCGGCTCATGAACAGCTTGTCGCCGAACGCCTGCGGCCGCACGAGCGGAGTCAGGGTGGCGACATCGTAGTGACCCGAGAAGTCGGGGCGGCCCGAAGCGGTGCGGGGAACGTCCCCGTCACCGGCCGCCACCACGGGAGCGGCCATTGCGACCAGAACGACAACGGTCAGAGATGCCTTCAGTCCTGATTCACGCATGGTGGATCTCGCTCTGGTGCGGTCCAGCGGGCCCGCGAAGGGCCCACTGGAGCCGTCCTGGGGTCCCTAGTCGACCAGCTTCATCCGCGGCAGCGGGTTCCGCCGATACTCGCCGTACATCAACTCCTCGACGAACTCCACGCAGCGGAAGTCCATCAGGCGGGCGTTCGGCTCCATCCGCCGGTAGAGGGGCATCTCGATCGTCCACGGCTCCGTGTACGTCATCGGGTCCGTGAGCGTCGCCTCGTAGTGCAGGTGGTTCGGGCCGACCAGCGTGTAGCGCTCCTCCACCTGCAACTGATTGCTGTAGTGGTTGCCCGAGCGGTCGAGCCAGCCGCCGCAGCCGGGCATGTCGCCCTCGCGCTCCGCGCAGTCCTTCGCCAGGAGCCCGCTGACGTCCACGACCAGGGTGTCGCCCTCCCAGCGGCCGTAGGACGTCCCCATCCAGCTGTCGACCTGGGAAGGCTTCGGATCTTCCATGTAGATGTCACGAACCGCCCCGGCGTACTGGTAGGCGATGAAGACCGCGTTCTCGCTGTGGAAGAGCTGGAACGGCTGCGGCATGTAGGTCGCCCGCGGCACGCCAGGCAGGTAGCAGAAGACCTCCTGGTCGCGCGTGGACCAGTTCGCCATGTTCTCC
>WTGL01000154.1:2954-6709 GCA_011523565.1 Acidobacteriota bacterium | reverse complement strand
GTCCGTGTACGGGATCTTCCCGCCGCCCTTGATCACGCCCATGCCCGGCGGCACGGAGCCGACCGCCCCAAAGTTGAGGACCTCGGCCGCGGGAAGCGGACCGTGCGGCCCCTCGCGCAACTGCATCGCGGCGCGCGCCATGTGCAGCTCGAGGTCCCAATTGGCCTCGTTCAGGGCCTGCCAGATGCCGTTCAGATCCGGATGACCGTCCGACAGGCGCTCCGGCTCGAAATCCTGGGCCGCGAGCGGCGCCACCGCCACGGCGAGAACCGCGACCGCAGCCACGGTGAATCGACAAAACACGCTAGTTCCGAGTCTCATGACGTTGGCCATACTCCTCTTCGGCAGACGCCGGGTTGTCCGAACGGAATGAAGGCGAACCCTGTCACCTTAGGCGAATGGGGTCAACCCCGGCCCAGGCGTCGAACGAAGCCGCGCCGCGGGCTACTGGCGGCCGTGCTTCTCGACGTGCTGCTGCTCCAGGTACCGCGCGCCGCGGAGCGTGTTGCCCATGGAGTAGTTCCCCTCGTGGCAGGCGAACTCGTAGAGCCGGGCGTCGGTGCGCGGCCAGGGCAAGGAGCCGCTGTAGGGGGCGGTGAACTCCGGATCGTTGACCGTGTACTCGTAGAACAGGTTGTCCGCGTCGAGGAAGCTCAGCCGCTCGACGACATCGGCGCCCTCCCGGTGGAAGCCCCAGTCGCCGAGCAGGTTCGTCGTCTCGATGACCAGGGTGTCGCCATCCCAGTGGCCAACCGAATCGCCGGCGTAGGAGCGGTAGTCGGCCGGAGGGTGCTCTCCGTCCAGGCGGATGATCCGGGCCCAGTGCATCCACTCGATCACGATGGCGACATGGGTATCGGTCTGGACGATCGTCTTCACGTTGTTGTACGCCCTGGGGCCGATCGGTATCGTCGCGCTCTGGTGGAACACGCAGCGGTTGACGGGGGTGAGCGATTCCGGCCCGTCGTAGGGGTCGTCCCCGTTCTCGAGCCACCAGGCCGTACCCGTGTTCTCGTAGCCGAACGGCGGCAGCGCATCGAAACGCGCCTGGCCCGCCTCGGTTCGAGGCGGGAGACGGCCGCTCGGCGGATCGGTGAGCACGGAGGTCCGGTACTTGCCGTCGACCTTGAAGGCGGCCGTACCGCGATCGAGCCAGAAGAGGTTGTAGGCGCCGACGCCAAGGTACCCCTCCTCCGAGCGGCCGGCGATCACGCCCCGGTTGGGGTCGCGCACTTCCTGATCGCGGGCGTTGGCCGCAGCCAGGCCGTCAGCGATCGCCTGTGCCTCCTCTACGGTGAAGTACTGCCGGTCGCCGAACCGGGTGTCGCGCTCCAGCGGCGTCAGGAAGGAGACGTCGTAGTTGCCGGAGAAGTCCGGGCGTCCGCTCGGCGTGCGTGGAATGTCCTCGGCCACGAGGTACGGCACGAGCAGCAGGCTGATCGCTGCACACAGGGAGAGGGTAGGGGTCTTCATTCTCGACCTCCTGGTACGCGCTGTTTGTGAACCACAAGAGCCTAGCAGCGCGGCCCGGCCCCTGAGATCAACCGCGCCGCGGCAAAAGAAACGCTCGAGGCCCTGGCAGAAATGCCAGAGGCGGAGCCCTGGCAGCCTGTAATCGCAGATGCCACGGAACGCCAAGCCCGGAGGCGTCGGGAGCACGAGTACAGGCATAGCGACATCCGTCAAGTGGTACGGACGCTCAAGAACGGACCTCCGGCAAACGCGGGAGATCTCAAGGCCACGACGACCTTTGGACGGCAGTCCACGACCAGTTGATCGCCAAGTACACACGCGATCCCTCTGAGCCGCTCAAGGCCTAGTAGGCCTCCCCAAACGCCCGTTGGGGTCAGGCCGCGTCGTCCCGCTTGATCCACTCGCGAAGTGCCGCATCGATCCGCGTCTGCCAGCCGCGACCGCCGGCCTTGAAGTGGTCGATGACGTCACGCGAGAGTCGGATGGTCGTCGACACCTTCGGATTGGTGCTCGGCGGCCGGCCCCGGCGAACCGTGACCTTCGCGAACTTCTCCGGCCACTCGCCCGTCGAGAGGTCGGGAGCGACGTCCTGTTCAGAATCTGGGGCCGTAGAGCGACTGTTCGCGGTCATTGGCTTTCCTCATGCTGATGATCCGGTAAGCACCGTCCCGAAGCGTCCAGACGAGAACCACCATCCTGGCGTCGAGGAACCCGATCGTGATGAAGCGGTTCTCTCCATAGTCCTGCCGGTCGTCTTCGACGGTCAGCGTCGCACCCGCGAGTACTTCGCCGGCCCGAGCCATATCAAGGCCCCGAGCACCGAGCGTGGCTAAGCGTTTCGCTGCGTCAAACTCGATCCGCACAATTGATGTTACTACGAAAAAGCGGGATGACCGGTCCAGGCCAAGCCCGTCAAACGACCTCCGCCTGGACCAGCCCCCGCCCGCTGGTCGGTCCCCTAGGGGAGCGCGAACACGAACAGCGTGTTGTTCGAACTCGGACGGAGTTCCGCTGTCAGCCTCCGGAAGGTCGACGTCGTGCCGCCTTCGGCACCGGTGCCGACCGCCACGTACTGGCGACTGTCGACTTCATAGCTGACCGGGAATCCGGTCACCGAGGAGCCCAGGTTGATCTCCCAGAGCACATCGCCGGTTTCCTGGTCGAGTGCCCAGAAGCGGCCGCCCACGTCGCCGCCGAAGACGAGGCCGCCTCCGGTGGCGACGAGGGACATCGTCACCGGCAAGCGCTCGTGGAGCCAAAGCGTCTCGCCGGTTTCGGCGGAGATCGCGTACACGGTGCCGAGCGTTTCCTTTCCTGGCGCGAACTGCGTCTCGTTGACCAGCGCGTAGTGCATGGCGCCTCGGCCCACCCGGGTCGTCATCTGGGAGCAGAGGTTCCGGAGGGGGTAGTACATCGCATTGGTCAGCGGACTGTAGGCGCCGGCCTCCCAGTCCTTGCCGCCGAGGAGCGACGGACAGATCAGCCGCTGCTGTTCGAGTTCGGTGAACACCACTTCGGAGTTCTCGATCACGAGGCCGGTTTCGCCGTCGATCCGCTCGATCACGTTCTGCGGCACCGTCGAGCGTGCCCACAGGAACTCGCCGGTCTCCCGGTCGAGCGTGTAGACCAGGCCGGTCTTCCCCGGCACCCCCGTCACCACTTTCCGCTTCTCCCCCGCTTCGATCCGGGGATTGCGCCACGCGACGGCCTCCGCGTCTGGCGCGACCTTCGTGTCGACCAGCAGCCGTTCGAAGGGATGGTCCAGGTCCCAGTGGTCGTTCAGGTGCTGGTAGTACCACCGCACCTCACCGGTCGCGATCTCCAGCGCCAGGGTCGAGTTGTGGTACAGGTGCTTCTTCTCGTGGCCGCCGAGCAGGAACTTCGGCGCCGGCGAGGTGACCGACGTGCCGACGATCAGCAGTTCGAGTTCGGGGTCGTAGCTCGGCGCCATCCAGGATCCGACATGGTGCCGGTTCTCGAACGGCAGGTCGCCCCAGGTTTCGTTGCCCGGCTCGCCCGGTCCGGGAATCAGAGGCCGGCGCCAGAGCTCCTCGCCGGTTACGGCATCGTGGGCGGCGACGAAGCAGGCTTCGGGGCCCCGGTGCGGACGGCAGCTTCGCCCTGAGATCACACGGCCCGCGGCGATGATCGGTCCGGTCGAGTGCCTCGCGGGCTCCGCCTCGTAGTCGACGATCTGCGTCTCCCAGACCAGTTCACCGGTCATCGCGTCCAGCGCGTAGACGTAGCCGTCGTTCGCGGTGTCGATGATCAGACCGCCGTAG
>WTGL01000154.1:734-2944 GCA_011523565.1 Acidobacteriota bacterium | reverse complement strand
CCGGCGCCAGTGCAGCCAGTCGCCGGGGGCCGGATCCTCCAGCATCGCGTCGGTGACGGGGATGAAGTCCTCGTCGGCCTGTGCGTGCAAGGCCGGTCCGACGGCAGCCAGGAACGCCGCGGCAATCGACGCGAACCGTAGGACGGGTTCTCGACTCATACTCGAACTCCCTGTTCAGGGCCTCTTGCGGGTGGCGAACGGGGAGCGTAGCGCAGCGAGCGGCGCTATCCTCGCGCGATGCCCGCGACGCACAACGGCCGGATCGTGATCACCGGGCTCGGCGCGGTGACCCCTGTCGGCAACGATGTCGACACGTTCTGGCGTCGGATGAAGGCCGGCGACTCGGGCGCCGGGCCGATCACCGCCTTCGATACCGACGGCTTCAAGGTGAAGATCGCCTGCGAGGTACGCGACTTCGAGCCCAGGGAGTGGCTCGAAAGCAAGGCGGCGCGCCGGCTCGCCCGCGCTACACACTTCGCGGTCGCCTCG
The DNA here is from genome assembly GCA_011523565.1 of Acidobacteriota bacterium. Taxonomy (GTDB): domain Bacteria; phylum Acidobacteriota; class Thermoanaerobaculia; order Multivoradales; family Multivoraceae; genus Multivorans. The sequence continues at coordinate 2,455 of WTGL01000154.1, read as the reverse complement.
GCCAAACAGGCGGTGGCGGACGCCGATCTCGCGGTCGATCCCGCAGCGGCACATCGCTACGGCATCACCTTCAACACCGGCGGCGGCGGCCTGGCGAGCATGGAGAACGGAACACGGCGACTCGTCGCACGAGGTCCGCAGCAGGCGAATCCGTTTCTCGTCACGGACGTCATGCCGAACGCCGTGTCCTGTCTCATTTCGATCGAACTCGGCATCACCGGGCCAACGACGACCTCGACCCTGGCCTGCGCGAGCGGCAACTACGCCCTGCTCGAGGCTTACCGTCTGCTGAGATCAGGCGAAGTCGACGCCGTCGTCGCCGGTGGTACGGAGGCGGGCATCACGCCGCTGATCATCGCCACGTTCTCGCGACTGCAGGCCCTGTCGACTCGCAACGACGACCCGCGGGCCGCCAGCCGTCCCTTCGACAGCGACCGGGACGGCTTCGTGTTCGGCGAAGGTGCCGCGGCGTTCGTGATGGAGACGGAACGACATGCCGAGCAGCGGGGCGCTCGCGTCTATGCCGAAGTGCGCGGCGGCGCTGTGACCGCCGACGCGCATCACCTGACGGCGCCCCGGCCCGACGGCTCGGGAGCCGCGGCCGCGATGGGCCGGGCACTCGAGTCGAGCGCCACGGATCCCGGAAGAGTCGACGCCGTGTTCGCCCACGGCACGGCGACGCCTCTGGGCGACGTGGCCGAAACGCTGGCGATCAAGGCCGCGCTCGGAGACCGCGCCCAGGACGTCGCGGTCACCGCGACCAAGTCCCAGGTCGGCCACATGCTAGGCGCCGCCGGCGCGGTGTCCGTTCTCGCCGCGGTCAAGACGATCCAGGAGGGCGTCATCTCACCGACGATCAACCTCGAACGGCCGGACCCGGACTGCGACCTGGACTACGTTCCGAACCGGGCCCGCGTCCACCCCACCGGCGTGGCGCTCGTCAACGCCTTCGGGTTCGGCGGCCAGAACGTCGTCCTCGTACTGGGCGAGGGCTGAGGAAGGCGAGCTACTTCCGGCCGAGCACCCGCTCCCGTACCGCAGCCAACACACGGCGTAGCGCGCGCGGCGCTGTGAAGTCCACGATCCAGGCTGGGAGGCGACCGCCGGGGTCGGTCAGCAGCCTGTACACGACGACAGTCCTTTCGGCGTCCAGGGGAATCAAGGTCCAGGAACCGCTGCTCTCCCGCACGTTCCCGGAGCCCTCCACGTACGTCCAGCGAGCCTGCCATCCGGTACCCGCACCCGTCTCGACGGCCCCGGTTTCCACGCGGACGGTGTAGCGGCGATCCTCCACCGGGAACGGCATGTCCAGGACCTGCCGGTTCAGGTAGATGCCCGGCGAAACCGGCTCGACCTCGGACTCGAGGATGCGCGGCATGAACTCGTCGAAGTCCGCCGACGCGTCGATGACGTCCCGCACCGCACTCAGAGGCGCTTCGACCACGCCGAGACCGCAGCCCTCTCGGATGCGGCCGCCTGCTTCGCGTCTCGACACCCGCCACTTCCCAACGGTCGGCAAGTCCCAGGTCAGAGGACTGCCGCCGAGACGTTCCTGAGCTACCGGCCCGAAGGTGACATCGCAAGGATCCGTCGCCCGCACCGGAGCTACGGCCAGTACCAGACAGATCGCAACGGCGCCCGCCGCTCGTTCCACGGCGGGCGCTGACGCGCTCAAGAACCCCTTCGCTCCGCCCGCAGCCGGTTGAAGTAGTCGGTCGCCG
>WTGL01000154.1:0-724 GCA_011523565.1 Acidobacteriota bacterium | reverse complement strand
CATGGCCAGGGCGGTGTCGATCATGTTGATCACCATGCTGGCGCTCCACCAGGCGCCGACGAAGATGCCCAGGAGGTAGAACCAGGTGTAGAGCCCGTCCCGCTTCGCGCCGAACAGGTAGGCGAAGCAGCGCTTGCCGTAGTACGAGTAGCTGACCATCGTCGAGATCGCGAACATCATCACGATCAGCACCAGCAGGGCGCGACCCGGCGCACCCAGGGCACTCTGGACCGCGTCCGCGGTCAGCGACACGCCGGTGATGTCGCCCACCGTTTCGAGCCCGCTGGAGAGGATGACGAAGGCGGTGAGAGAGCAGACGACGATCGTGTCAATGAAGGGACCGAGCATCGCTACCAGTCCCTCTCGTACCGGTTCGTTCGTCCTCGCCGCACCGTGCGCGAGCGGCGCCGTGCCGAGACCCGCCTCGTTCGAGAAGGCGGCCCGGCGCACCCCGATCATCATCGCCTGCTGAAAGCCGATGCCCATCGCGCCGCCCGCCGCCGCGGTGCCGGTGAACGCCTCGCGGAAGATGCGGCCGAACACCTCCACCGCGATGTCCGAGCGCACGAACAGGACACAGAGCGCCATGCCCAGGTACAGAACGCACATGACCGGCACGAAGCGTCCCGTTACCGCGCCGATCCGTTCGACGCCGCCGAACGCGACCAGGGCCACCAGGGCCACGCAGCCCACGCCGGTCAGGATCGGATCGACCCCGAACTGG
>WTGL01000213.1:1543-2126 GCA_011523565.1 Acidobacteriota bacterium | reverse complement strand
GGTTCCCGCGCCGGTCGATCCGAAGCACTCGGACGCCATCGTCGCCATCGACGCGTACGGCAACGTCGCCGCGGTCGTCCACACGATCAACACGGCGGCCTGGGGCGACACGGCGATCTTCGTCGACGGCATCTCGATCCCGGACTCGGCGGCCTTCCAGCAGGCGCTGATCGCCGAGACCGGCCCCGGCAAGCGGCTGCCGGACCCGACCGAGCCGATGATCGTTCTGCGGGGCGGCAAGCCGGTGGCCGCCCTCGCCTCCATCGGCTCCGGGCTGCACCAGAAAACGATCAGCGTCCTCCTGAACCTCCTCGACTGGGAGATGGACATCAAGCAGGCGATCGACGCTCCCTCACCGCATCTGCCGGCCTTCGGCCCGATGGGCTCGCCGACCACACAGGTCATCGAAGGCGACTTCTCTCCCGCGCTGCTCGAGGCGGCGCGCGGGCTCGGGCTCCAGATCACGGTGGTTCCGGCCGGCATCGAGTCGCGGGCGCCGCGCGGCTACGTCGTCGGCGCGACGATCGGAGAGGACGGCAAGCGGCAGGCCGCGGCGACCACCCTGCTCAGCGGCCTGGCGCTG
>WTGL01000213.1:687-1533 GCA_011523565.1 Acidobacteriota bacterium | reverse complement strand
CGGTCACTGCGACATCCTGATTCCCGTCAGCGACGGCAAGGTGAAGCTCGACCAAGGGATCGAACTCCCCGACTCCGAGGGCTGGCAGCCGCCGCTCGGATTCGACATCGGCCCCTTCGCCCTGTTCGGGATGTCGGCGCACACCGTCTGGTTCGGCTGCATGGGCCAGTACGACCTGCGGCGCTGGCGGGAAGGCGGCATCACCTCGCAGCTCTGCGCGGTCTACCTCGACGACGAGCAGCTCAACAACCCGCTGCACCGCGGGCTCGAGATGACCTGGAACCTGCACCACGAGGTCGAGCGGCTCGACGACCTGGTGCTCGCCACCTCAGTGGCCGAGATCCGCCAGGCCAAGCAGGACGGCCACGTCGCGCTCGTCTTCTCCTTCGAGGGCTGCGAGGCGCTGGGGGCGGACCCGCGGTCCACATCGGCGAGCGCGGCTACTGGGAGATCCTCGACCGGGTCGACCGTCCAGTCATCCTCTCCCACACGACGCCCACCATGTTTCCCAACAGCGACCCGGAGTCGCGCCTCGGCGGAGGCACGCTCCCTCGAACGCGCCTTGAGTTGCCGCGCGACCGGAAGATGCTGGAGGCGATCGCCGAGAACGGCGGCGTGCTGGGACTCATCCACATCACCCACCGCAACCTGTCCGAGGTCGTCGACGACATCGAGACCGCGCTCGACGTGATGGGCCCGGACCACATCGGCATGGGCAGCGACCACTACGGCCTCGAACTCGCGCCCGAGGGTCTGGAGCACATCGGCAAGGTCCCCGCCATCACCGAGGAGCTGGTCCGCCGCGGCCACAGCGACGAGACGATCCGCAAGTTCCTCGGCGAGAAC
>WTGL01000213.1:0-677 GCA_011523565.1 Acidobacteriota bacterium | reverse complement strand
GCCGCGCTCGTTGAGGATGCCCGTCGTGTCGGTCGTCTCATGGGCGATCGGCGGTATCGGCCCGTCCCCGGGAGGTGACGACTCTCCCCTCCGCATGGCCTCACCGAGAAGTCCCCCTTGAACCACCTGGTGCGGGCTCGGTCCGGTCGTGTTGTCGGGGCGGGTCACGCGGTAGAAGGCCGCGTCCTCGTAGTGCCCGCCCTCGACCCAGGCCAGGAAGTTGTTGGCCGAGATCGGCGCGCGGTCGGGGAAGACCCGTACCTCGATCTCGCCGAGAGCGGTCTCCAAGACGACGCCGACGGTGTGTTCCCCAGACTGGCACGCCAGCCCTCCGCAGAGAACGAGCATTGCGCCGGCGCCCAGCACCAGCCGCTTCGTAGTCAAGATCGGGCTGTGCCCGAGGACGAGCTTCACGAGCCCGGCGGCGACAGGCGGTAGTCCGCGGGCGGCTCCTTGCCCGCGAGGTGGCGCACGAAGTAGTCCCAACTGCGGCGAAGGAAGTACGGATCGGACATGAAACCGTGGTTGCCGGAGGGCAGGACGATCAGGTCGTAGTCCCGGTTCGCCTTCGTCAACGCCTCGATGACCTGCAGCGTCAGCGCCGGCGGCACGTTGTCGTCCAAGGCGCCGTAGGCGAGCAGCAGCTTGCCTTCGAGCTGGTGGGCGATCGAGGCGTT
>WTGL01000282.1 GCA_011523565.1 Acidobacteriota bacterium | reverse complement strand
GCACCCTGCGCGCCAACCTGTTCGCCGACAAGCTGGGGCCGCTGTTCCCCGGGCACCGCGACCAGATGAAGGACACCGTGATCGAGGAGATTGAACGCGGCCTGGCGCTCACTGGCCCGGACATCGCGACCGCCCAGGCGGAGCGCACCCGTCTCCACTGCCGCGTGGTCGAATTCTTCGAGCGTTACGACGCCCTGCTGCTGCCGACAGTCCAGGTGCTGCCCTTCGATGTCGACCATCCCTACCCCACGGAGATCGAAGGTCAGCCGATGACGAGCTATACCGACTGGATGGCCTCCTGCTACTCGATCACCGTGACCGGCTGTCCGGCCATCTCCGTCCCCTGCGAGATCGGTCCCTCGGGCCTCCCGGTCGGCCTGCAGATCGTCACGTCACGGGGGGCGGACCGGCGGACCCTCGCCATCGCATCCGCGTTCGAGGCAGCGAACGCGGGCTGACTCCTGCCGCGGATCCTCAGCGCTCAGCCGGCCGGCAGTCGCTCGGGCAAGCGAGCCCCATCACCTACACTTTCGGAATGACTGCCCTCAAGTACAGGCCGCGGTTGGGCGTGCTCGGAGCGCTGCTGTGTCTCGGCCTCACCACGGTCAGCGCCGACCCCGTTCCCGCTCAGCCAGCCGACTGGCCCAACACCGTGACGGGCACCCTCGTCGACGAGCGCGGCGCTCCGGTCGCCGACGTCGAGATCGTCCTCCGGCCCTACCCGAGCGACTACGAGGTCGGCCGCCACTTGCTGGGTGCAACCGGCGCCCTGCCGGAGGCCGTCGACCGCACGGTGTCCGGATCGGACGGGTCGTACTCGCTGTCGGCGCCCTTGGCCGGGCCTTACCGGATCGAGGTCTGGCCCCGGGCGCCGGCAAACCAGCCGGCCGGGACCGCGCCCCTTGTCCACGGCGCACTGACGCCGCTCAAGGGGTTCCAGATCGCCGAACCGATCGAAGTGCCGGACCGCCACCGCGTCGCGGTCCGCGTGCTGGATGCGGACGACCAACCCCTCGAGGGCGCCCTGATCATCGCGGATCCGGACCCGTGGAGATCGCCCGGCTACACCGGAGCGCTCCGCCAGAGGCGTGACGAGGCGCGCGGCGGGAGACGCTCACGACTGCAGGCTCATCAGGTCCACCCCACGTACCACCGTCGCGCGTCCCGGACCGACGCGGAAGGGATCGCCCGCTTCCTGATGCCGACGGCCGAAGCCAACGTCGCCGTCCACGCGAAGGGCTTCAGCCTGGGAGAAGCGAGGACCCAATCGGGCCGTGCCGTGTTCCGCTTGGAGCGCGCCACCGGAATCCGACTGCGCGTCCGCGGCCCCGAAGGCCGACCTGAGCCGGAAGTCCTGGTCCGCGCCGCCAGCCAACCGGGAAGCCGGCGAGCGCCCCTGGCCGTCACCGACGAGAACGGCGAGACGGTCGTCGGCCCTGTCGACGGTACGGAACCGATCTGGGGACTCGAACGCGCGGACCACGCGTTCGCCGAGATCCCGGTGCCCACGTCCGCAGCCGCGGCCACCACGGAGAACACGGTCGACGTGCGCCTCCAAGCCCCGCTCCGAATTCCCGGTCGAGTGGTCGATACGACCTCGGGCCTCTCGATCCAGGGCGCCGCGGTCTGGGTCCGGGGCTCCCCTGGTGTCGGCGACTCCAGCGGACCGACCGGCACGTTCGACCTGAGCGGGCAGCCTTCACGGCAACGGATGCACCTTGTCGTAGCGGCGACGCACTATCGATCCGCGACGACCGAAGTCGCCGTCTCCGGTGCGGGGCGTTTCGAGGAAGTGAGGATCGGGCTGGAACCTTCGGTTCCGATTCATGGCCTGGTCACGGACAGTTCGGCCGCACCCGTAGCGGGAGCGAAGATCTGGGCTACGCCGCGCGCCGGCGAGGTGATCCCCGGCTACCCGATTGATCCATCGCCTACGACCTCTGCCGCCGACGGCACATTCCGCGTGGAGGAAGCAGCCTACGGCTACACGTACCGTCTGACTGCACACGCCCCGGGCTACGCCTACACTCTGGTCGATCTACCCCCCTTCGAATCGGGCCGGGGCAACGAGCCGGTCCAGCTCGTGCTGCAGAGGGGCCGTCGCGTCGTCGGCACGGTCGTGGACGAACAGCGAGCCGTGGTGGCTGCGGCCCATGTCGCGTTGCTCTGGCCACTGGACGAATCCGAGTTCCGGTCGAGTTTCGACCCTCCAGCCACCGCAACGACGACCGATGGGAACGGCACGTTCGCGTTTCCGGCCGCGGCTCCGGGCAGGTACGAGATGCGGATCACCCACCCCGAGTACGCAGGGCGCTCGCCCTCGAACATCGACATCCCGGCAGGCGACTCGGAACTCAACCTCGGCGAGTTCAGCCTGACGGCCGGCCAGAGAATCCACGGCATCGTCGCCGGTTCGGACGGTCAACCCGTTGCCGGCGCCGTGGTCAGGGCGCGAGGCCGTTACCGGGCCGGGCGATCGGCGGAGCGGGAGTCGACAACGGATGCCGACGGCCGCTTTCGGCTCGTGGGCCTCTCCTCCGAATTCTCCGACCTCGCCGTGCGGGCCACCGGCTATCCCTTGCTGGTCAGGCCGGGCGTCCCCGCCAACCGGGAAGCTCCGGTACGGATCGAACTCGTCCCCGGCGCCACCCTCCACGGCCGCGTCATCGACAACGGCGGGAGTGCCGTTGCCGGTGGACGCATCAGACTCCGGGTCGAACGGGACTACCGTGCCGGCGGCGACCCACGCCTGTGGGAGTCGGAGGACATGTTCCCCCGGACCTCAACGGACGCCGAGGGTCGGTTCCGCTTCGACAACCTCGTACCGGGCACCTGGTCGGCCGAGGCGAGCCACCGGGAGGAAGCGGCGAACGTCGACGGAATCGAGCTGGCTACGGGCGATCACCACGAGATCGAACTCATCCTGGGTATACGCGACGAATTGACGGTCTTCGTTACGACGGTGCCCGGCGAACCCGTAGCCGACGCTGTGGTACAGGTCCGACCCGAAGGCGAGGCCGACTTCCAGGGGTACGGCCGCACCGACGGCAGCGGACGGACCCAGGTCGATATCTCTCCCGGCAACGCCGACGTCAAGGTCGAGCACGAGCAACTCCGGGACGCGTTGCGTCCGGTGCAGCTCTCGCCCGGCCCGAACGAACTGCGCATCGCACTTCATCCCGGCGCGGAGATCAGCGGCTCGGTTCGATCCGGTGGCGGCTCCCCCCTGGTTCTGGCCACCATCGAGGCAACAACGGCGTTCTCGATCGATTCGGACTTCCACCAGGCGAACACGGTTTCGGACAACAACGGTGCGTTCCGCATTACAGGCCTCGAACCCGGCCACTACCACGTCACGGCGCGGTCGCCCGGTTACGCGGACGGCGGACCGGAGCAGCCGATCGAGATTGCCGACGCCAACGTCGGTGGCATCGAGATCGTGCTGGAACCGGGTGCCTCCATCGCGGGCGTCGTCACCGGACTGACGCCGTCCGACCTAGCGCAGGTGGACGTCAGTGCCTGGCAGGACACCCGCCGGCGCGAGGCGACGCCGGATGCCGCGGGCAACTTCGTGATCGAAGGCGTCGGTCCAGGAACGTGGAGGGTCACCGCGAGGAAGGGCGACCTGGCGTCGGCCCGGAGCGTGGAGCGCTCCGCGACCATCGAGCTGGGGACGACCGAAGTCTTCGTGGAACTGCCCTTTGAACGCGGCCTTCGCCTCGCCGGAGAGGTGTTGGACGGCGGCGATCCTGTGGCCGGCGCCCGGCTGGCGGCCTCTTCTCCCGACGGACGGAACGGCCAGTCCACTACCACCGACCACCAGGGGCGCTTCGTGCTGGAAGGTCTCAGCCCCGGTCCGAACCAGCTCATCATCGGCGCGGCGGACTTCAGCGCCATGGAACTTCGATCGATCGAACTGCAAACGGATCTCGAAGGTGTCCGCATCGAACTCGGGCCGGCTCTGGCCACTCTCGCCGGGATCGTCATCGACGACGAGACCGGCCGGCCGCTCGCTTTTACGCAGCTGATCGCCGCCGACGCAGCCACCGTCAGCGTGCTCGCCAGCGGCGGGGACACCGGGTCCCTGGTCGCCAACGCCTCGTTTTCATTCGCCGTCGACGGGGGCAAGTTCGAACTCAAGCTCCGCCCGAATGCCGAGCGCTTGCTGGTGACCCGAGAGGGCTACGACAACACCCAGATTCCACTGAACGCCAGTGCCGGTCAGCGACAGGAAGGACTCGTGATCCGGTTACGGCCGGCAACCTCCGAAGCTCCGAACCTGTAGCGGCCGTCCTTCTCGCCGGGATGCCTCACCGCGAGCACAGCTTCCGAATGCTCACAGTTCGCCGACTTGCAGGAGACGGGCCGCGGCGACAGCTTCGCGCCGCACCCGGCCCCGCGTGTCTGTTCTTCGCCTTCGCCTGGTTCACGGCCGGCGGCTGCGTGGATCGGCCAGCCGATCCGCCACCACGTACGGGCTGGCTTGTCAGCGACTCTGGACTACCGGTGGCGGGAGCCGAAATCCATGCCGAGGCCAACATTCGAACGGAGCCGGCCGGAGCGGACCCGGACTCCCCGGCCGTCTCCGGAGCCAACGGGGCGTTCACGCTCGACTCCACCCGACCGGACGGGGCGTACCACCTGTTGGTCGACGCTACCGGCTATGCCCGGCGCGTTCACCTGCTCCCGCCGTCAGACCGCGGCGCGGGCGCCGATCCGGAGCGCATCGTCCTGACCCGTGGCGAGCAGGTTCGGGGCAAGGTCGTCGACGCCAATGGCAGCCCCGTCGAAGGAGCCCATGTCCGACTACGCTGGCCAAGAAAGGACCAGAAGCACACCTGGCTTCTCAAGGCGGAAGACGCCGCCGAAATGGTCACGACCGGCACGGACGGCGAGTTCGAGTTCCCGAGAGTCGAATCAGGCCAGTACAGCCTGAGAATCTGGCACGAGGACTACGTGAAGCTCCACGGTCGGCGCATCGACGTCGTCGATTCCGGCGACATCGTCGACATCGGCACGTTCACGCTGACCCGCGGTTCCGAGATCTTCGGGACGGTGAGCGAAGCCGGCGGATCGCCTGCCGCGGGCGTCACGGTCAGCGTCGATCACGGTCCCTGGTTCGAGCGGGGACAGATTCCGCCCGCGACGACGGATGAACAGGGCACCTTCCGCCTGACCGGTCTCGCTCCCGAACCGACCGACCTGATTCTTGCGATCGGTGGCGAGCCGGTGGCGGCGCTCGAGGACGTGAGGCCGAACGCGAGCGAGCCACTCCTCGTCGAACTGCCGGAACGCTCTTCACTCGCCTTGTTCGTGATGGATCAGCAGGGACAACCCGCGGCCGATGCCTCCGTCTTCCTCTTTCCCAGCGACGAGCTGATGATGAAGACATCTGGCCCAATCACGACCGGACTGTTCCGCGATGCACAAGCCGGAACCGATGGCCACCTACGTTTCGACGACCTTCTGAGCGGCGCCTGGACGGTGCAGGCGGGACGCGCTGGCGAAGAAGTTGCGGTCGAAGAGATCCTGCTTGAACCGGGCGAACTTCACGAGTTCGAGTTGACACTCGAAAACCGTGACTCCCTGGCGCCCACCGTTGTCACCGTGACCGATGCCGTTGACCGACCCGTACCCGGCGCCACCGTCCACTTCTGGCCGGGAGAACAGGGCCACACCTTCAGGATCACCGACGCCAGCGGCGTGGTCACCATTCCACTCGATCCGGGCGACACGATCATCGCGGTCAGCCATCCAAAGTACGCGGACGCGTTCATCGAGGTCCTGATCGAGGCAAACGACAACCACGTAGCGATTCAACTCGAACCCGGCCTGGAAATCGCAGGGTCGATCCGGGCTCCCGACGGTACCCTCCTCGTCTTCGCGGATGTCGAAGCGAGGGCGCTGCAGACGGAAACCGGCGAACCGGGGTCGGAAGCCGTGACCCAACAACCGGCCAGCTACGAAGCCGCCAGAGCCGTCACGACCGGAACCGGCCGGTTCCGCCTGGCCGGCCTGACCCCGGGTCGCTACCTGGTCACAGCCCAGGCGCCCGGCTTCTCCCGAACGGGTCGGCCTGAGCCGATCGTGCTCGATGACCGCTCCGTCGGCGGCATCGACATCGTGCTGGATCCGGGCGGCTCCGTCATCGGCACGGTCACCGGTCTCCATCCGGCGGACCTGGCCCGCGTGAAGGTCATACTGGCCAGCCCGGAGGGAGTCAGAGAGCCGGAGCTGGAAATCGTGGGGCGCTTCGCCGTCCACGGCCTGACACCCGGCGAATGGTCCGTCCGCGCGACCGTCGGCGGCATCGAGTCGACCCGCTACGCCGAAGACCTGCTGACCATCGACCCGGGACCCTCCGAAACGGTCATCGAGCTGCCGTTTTCAGACGGTCTCCGCTAGGGGCTAGAGCGGCGACTGTGCCAGGCGACGACGGTTCGCCGTACGGGAGTCACCTCCGCTCGTACGTGTACAACCTCCGTCCGCTTGCCGACACGGCTTCCACATGGCGGATCGCGGCGTACGGTTCGAGCGCCGCCTCCCATGCCTCCGGCGTGTAGTCGGCGAAGCGATCGCCACGCAGGGTGAGCAGATCGTCGACCCGCGGGTCGCCCTGAGGCACGAACTCGACCAGTCCGCGTGGCGCCAGGGAGACGAGCCAGGCCGCGATCCGGGGCAGCGGCACGTTGCGGCCGATGGCCAGGTGGTGGAGGACGGCCAGCGCCACCAGGGCGCCCGCGCTCCGGGAGCGGCGCGCCAGCGAACGCCTCTCCACCTGGGACCAGCCCTGGTCCGGCGACGGGTTCGCCAGGTCCTGGTATAGCGGCAGAAAGCGCAGCCGATCGGACTGCGCCCGCGCACAGGCGCTTTCGAGGGCACCGAAATCGGCATCGAAGCCAATCACGTCCCGAACGCCCTCTTCCAGAGCAATCGCCGAGAACTCGCCCGTGTTGCAGCCGAGATCCCAGAGCTGTTCCGGCGGAGCCTCGGCGATGAAGGAGCGCACGGATTCGGCCTTGCGCGAGGCTTCGCCCGTGTCGTAGCTGGTCAGCAGCGAATAGTCGCTCCAAGTCGTGTCCGTGCCCTTGGGCACCAGGCTCTTGATCCAGCGCCGGAGCTGGGTGAGGAGACCCCGGTACGCGTTGCGGGGCAGCGGACGTCTCTCCGTCCGCTTCGCCGCTTCGCTCCGCGAGCCCGCGCGGCGCTCGAAGCGAAGCGGCAGCAGGACATGCGCCTGCATCCTCGGCGACCAGCGTTTCCGGCGTGGCAGCAGGGAAGCCAGCTCGCGGGCCGGGATTCCCTCCTGCATCCCGCGGTACCAGGCGTTGTGGGGAATGCCGAGCTCCGCCGCCAGCAGCAGCGGGTTGAGGAACTGCTCGCAGAACTGGGAATGACCCTGCCAGTACTCGCCCTCGCGGTAGCGCCGCAGCGACAGCCAGTCGATGAACACCGGCTTGGCGCCCTTGAACTGCACGTTGTAGGCGCTCGCGTCGGAGAGCGAGATGCCCCTGTCAAGAAGCCGGATCTGCATCTCCAGGTGGTGAAGCGCCGCCTCCTTCAGCAGCGAGAAGGGCCACTCGTACGGATAGGAGATGAAGGACAGCCGGGGATGCTCCAGAACCAAACCTCCGGGCGGCGGCAGCACACCGGCCTCGACCGGGTCTACTTCTTCCGCCGCCACCAGTGCTCCCTCGACCACCAGTGCATCGACGAGCCCACACTCCCGCACGTAGCGGTACTCCTCCACCGCAGCCGGCGCGACGCTTCGGAAGATGCGGCCGTCGCGGCCCTCGATCACCTGCCCCGCCGGGTCGCGGAAGGACGAAGGCTCGGCCTGGGACTCGCTCGCAGCCCCGGCCCGCACTACTCGGACTCGGGCTCGTCGGTACTGCCGTAGCCGAAGAACGTCTGAATGCGCCGCCAGTAGTACTTGAAGGCGAGTGCCGCGGCTGCCACGCCACCGATGACCGCCTGCAGGATCATGCTGCCCGACGCCGGATCAAGGTAGGCGTGGGCCGTCTGCGGCACGATCAGTGTCACGATCAAGGCAACCAAGAGACTCGTTCTTTTCTGGGCCATTCCTCTCACTCCTGGGGGCTTCGCTCGCCGCCTCTGTGAACCGTTCGTGAAGACGAACAGATCCGGGCCGTTTCGTCAAGGGATCCCGCATCACTCCAGCGCGTTAGACTGGGTCGCGGGTCGCCTCACCGACTACCTCCTCCTCCTCCTCCTGGACCTCGGGTCGGATCGCATGAGAGCAGCTACCAGGCACGGTACTCGCCAACCGCCTCCCGGCGCGCGCCGGTTCGCGGCCACCTTGATCACGGCGCTGCTCTGCCTGCCGGCGCTGCTCGAACCGCCTGACGGTGCCTTGCATGCGCAGCAGCAGGCCGGCGCGCCTCGTGAGATCATCTCCGGCGTGCTGAACCCGGCTGCCACGATCACCGGGACGGTCACCGACTCCAGCGGACACCCGGTCGCCGAAGCGCGGCTGCTGGTCGACCGGATAAACCCGGCGGACGCCGGAACGTACGCCGCGAGATCGGGCACCTACCATCAGTGGCGGAGTGCCTACGGCCGGGATCACCAGACGATCGCGGAATCCGATGGGACGTTCCGGCTGGACGGTCTCGACCGCCAAGCCTCCTACCTGGTCACTGTCGAAGCCCAGGGGTTCGTGCGCTACTCCGTCGAGCTGCCCGGCACCGGGACCCCCGGCGCCCACGAAGCCCTCGACATCGTCCTCAGCCGCGGCCACCGGACCTGGGGCAGGGTCGTCGACACCGATGAACGGCCCGTGCCGGAAGCCAGCATCGCCATGGTGCCGGCGATGCGCGACGCCCGCGGCGGCCTCTACGTGAGCCGGGACGCCAACCTGACCGCCACCAGCGACGCGGAGGGCGTCTTCGAGTTTCCGGCCGTGGGCGCCGGCAGCTATCAACTCACGGTCGACCATGCGGAGTTCACGGGTCGCGCGCCGATGAGCATCGCCATCCCCGTCGGCGAAGGCGACGTCGAAACCGGTGTCTTCACGCTCACGCCGGGAAAGCAAATCGAGGGCCTCGTCTTCGGCCCCGATCGGCGGCCCGTTGCCGGCGCGCGGGTCAGTGCCTTCGACGATCGTCCCGTCCCGGGCCCGGTCGAGGCCGGTTCCCGGGACGCAACCACGGACGACCAAGGGCGCTTCCGCATCGGAGGACTGGGGGAGCTGCCGGTTCAAGTCGCCGTGGAGGCGGACGGCTTCGCGCCCTACAGCCTGAAGGCAGTAGAGCCCGGCGGCGAGCTGCTGGAGATCGAGCTTGGCCGTGGCGCCACGCTGACCGGGCGCGTGGTCGACGCGGTCGGCGATGCGGTCTCCGGTGCTTTCGTGACGATCTACAGCTTCGATCCCGACGTGTGGCGCAGCTCGCTTAGCCCGGCGATGGCAGAAACCGATGCCGACGGCAGGTTCCGCCTCGACCTCCTGCGTTCGGGCACGTGGAGTGCGTCCGCCTTCACCCGGGAGGGAGGTTCGAGTCGTGCCGAGAGCGGCCCCATCCGCCTGGAGGAGGGCGTCGTGCGAGAGATCGAACTCGTCCTGCCGACTGCCGACGCCGAGGTCACCGGCATCGTCACGAACCACGACGGCGAACCCGTGGCGAACGCCGAGATCACGATCATGGGCAGCCGCGAAACTGCCGGGGCGTCGCCTCAGCGATCGGCACCGTCGTGGCAGGCGGAAGCGGATCAACGTGGCCGTTTCGAGCACCGTCGACTCCCGGCTGGCGCCGCCACGATCATCGCCAGCCATCCGGAGTACAGGGTCATCCAGCGCGGGATCCGCCTCGAATCGGGGTCGAACGAAATCTCGTTGACGCTTCAGCCAGGTCTCGAGATCACCGGCACGCTACGGTCCGAGGACGGGCTTCCGGTCGCCTTTGCCGAGATCGACGCGGAACTCCAACCCGCGCCGGGGCAGGATCCGTTTTCCGACGACCTGGTCTGGCGGCGGGGCGGCGCGCACCAATCCGCCCATGCCACAAGCGACCGCAACGGCGACTATCGATTGGCCGGCCTGGACACCGGCGTCTACATTCTGCGGGCCTGGGCCGATGGATATGGAGCGGGCGGCCCAGGCCACCGAGTGCAGGTCGAGGGCGGCTCCCTTGCCGGCGTGGACCTGGTGCTTCCTGCCGAGGCAGCGATCGTAGTGCGGATTGCCGGTGAACCGGTCTCGGGACTCGACGTCGGCGTGCAACAGGGCTACGAGGACTACCGCACGGCAACACAGGACCCGAGCGGCGCCTTCCGTATAGACGGTCTCGGTCCGGGAGACTGGACCGTGACGGCCCACGACTTCGGCGGCCGGAGGGCAGAGCAGATCGTCACTCTCGCACCGGGCGACGAGGCGGCCGTCGAACTCAGCTTCGAGGAGGGTCTGCATCTGACCGGCTGGATGACCGTCGCCGGCCAGCCGCCGGGCGGCGGGAACGTCGCGCTCGTCAGCGGCAACATCTATCCGCGCTGGACCGACCTGGACCGGGATGGGCGGTTCGAACTCCTGGGTGTGCAGCCCGGCGTCTACAACCTGCTGATCCGCGTCCCCGGGGCGGCCGGCGTGAACGCCGGCACGGTCTACCAGCGCCAGGTCGAGCTCCGGGAAGACGAGGAGCTTCGCCTCGACCTGGAATCGCCCGCGGTGCTGACCGGCGTCGTCACCGACAGCGAAGGACGACCGCTCGCTGGAGCGTTCCTCCTTACGGTCCAGACCGGCACCGACGCCATCGGCCAGTCGGCGGTGCTTTCGGGCCAGGGAATGGCCGGTACAACGCTGACCGACGCGGATGGCAGGTTCGAACTGAGGTCGGCCCCGGGCTCCTACGATCTGCAGATCGTGCGCGAAGGCTTCGAAACACTGATCGTTCCCGTCGAGCTGGCGTCCGCGGAGCGCCGCCAGGGCCTGATCTTCGAGTTGCGGTCCCGGAAGGCCGAAAATGGCCGGTCTTGAGCGAATATGGCCGGAATCCGCAATCTGGTGTCCGGTCCCTTTCCGCTCGGCTCTCTAGTGTGGTGCGTGTAGCGCTTGGGCTACGACAACCGGGGAGAAGACACGATGCGGAAGATCCTGCTCGGCGCCGCTTGCGCGGGCCTGGCGCTTGGTTTCTCGACTGGACTGACCGCCGATCGTCTGCACGCCCAGTCGCCGCCCGGTCCCGCACTGACCGTCACGGGAACCCTGGTCGACGAGGAGGGCGCGCCGGCCGCGGGTCTGGATCTCGAATTGCGGCCCTACCCGAGCCGCTACGAGCGCCGGCTCGACGATCTCGGCGAGTCCGGCCGCGTGAGCGCGGCCGTGGACTCGACCCGATCCGGTCCGGACGGCACCTTCAGGCTAACCGCGCCGGCCACGGGGCCCTACCGGCTGGACGTCTCCGCTCTGCCAGAAAGCGCGGCGCCCGAGTCCCGCGGCGTCGCCGTGGCGCCTGTGTCCCATACCCTGGCGCCACTGGCGGCGCCGATCGTCCTGCCGCCCATCGAAGTCCCCCGCTGGCACACGCTGACGATCGCCGCCAAGGACCTCGAGGGCCAACCCGTCGAAGGCGCCTTGGTCGTTGCCGACCCCACCCTATGGCGTTCGGAACGCGCCGAAGCGGGCGATGCGCGGCCGCGATGGAATCAGCCCCGGCAACGGATCTACCCGCGCTTCTGGCGCGCCGCCGCCCGCACGGACGCTTCCGGAGTCGCCACGTTCTCGATGCCGACCGCGGAGGTGAACGCCTTCGTTTCGGCACCTGGGTTCCGCCTGCGTGCAGGGCCAGTCGGAAACCGCGGCGGTTCCTTCGAGTTGACGCCGGGAGTCGGCGTCACCGTCCGCGTGCTGGATCCGCACGGCACGCCGGCGCCTCGCGCGGTGGTCACCGTCGGCGAGAGCCAGGACGTGCCTCTGGCGTTGACCGACGAACGCGGCGAAGCGACGGTGGGCCTCACGTCGGACCAGAGCCTCATCTACCAGGCGGTTGCCGAGGATCATTCCCTGGCCTGGACCGCTCCCCTGGGACCGGAGGCCGGCGACGCCGACGCCCCCGCGCACGTCGAGGTCCGGCTCAGGCCGCCGGCCGAGATCGCCGGCAGTGTCACCGACGCCAGCACCGGAGGTCCGGTCCCCGGTGCGGCGATCTGGCACCGACCCGGCGAGCAAACGCGATCAGGCCCGGGCGGCGCCTTCGTCCTGCGCACCTGGCTCCACCGGGGCCGGGCGCAGGTCGGCATTGCCGCCGACGGCTACCAGGCGACCAGCGCCATGGTGACGGCCGAGCGAATCGGGTCCGCCGATGGCGTCGATATTGTGCTGGCGCCGGCGGCGCTCCTCGGCGGTCAGGTCGTCGATGCGGCCGGCCGGCCGGTCGCGGGCGCCTCCCTGTGGATCGAACCGACCGGTCAAAGTGGCGGCTGGAGCATCGGCCCCGGAACCTGGACGGCGACCTCGGCCGCCGATGGGACGTTCTTCGTCTCCGGTGTCGCGTCCGGTCACACCTACCGTCTCCACGCCGAGGCGAACAGCTACGCGCCTGCAACCATCTCCATTCCGGCGGCGCCCGCGGGCTCGACGCGGGAGCCCGTTCGGGTCGTGCTCACCCGGGGCCGGCTTGTCCAGGGGGCCATCACCGATACGCGTGGCACTCCCATTGCGGGCGCTGAAGTCGCCCTGCTACCGGTCGCGGTGACGGGAGGCGGCGGCTACTCGCAGAACATCGCCGCCAGGAGGACCAGCACGACCGACGCCCGCGGTGGGTTCGAGTTCGCCGGCACCCCACCCGGACGCCATGAACTGACCGCGAGTCATCCGGAACACGTCAGTGTCCGGGCGATGGCATTCGAGGTGCCGTCGGGCGAGGGGACGAAGGACGTGGGTACCCTCACACTCGATGTCGGCGCGGCGATCGAGGGCGTCGTGCGTGACTTCCAGCGCCGCCCGGTAGGGGGCGCCCAGGTCAAAGCCCACCAGAACAACATCGACCATCGCCGGCCTCACGACCCCGAGATCAGGACCGCGGTCACGGAAGCGGACGGCACGTTTCGCATCGGCGGCCTGCGCGCCGAACCGGCCGACCTCGTGGTCGAGGCCGAAGGCTACGAGCGGTTCGAGATGGCCGCGGTGCGCCCGCAGGCTGGGGGACTGATCGAGGTCCAGTTGGGCGAGGGGGCCAGACTCGTTGGCCGGGTTCTCGACGCGGACGGCGAGGGCGTCGCCAACGCGTACGTCTGGTTGAGACTCGACCGCAGTCCGGGTTTCAGCCGGACGGCGTGGAGTACCGCTTTGACCCAACACGAAGCGATGGCCGACGGCGACGGCCGCTTCCGTTTCGAGGCTCTCGGAGCAGGACCCTGGACGATCGACGTCGCCGGCGAGCAGTTGGCGGAAGAGGTCGGCGCCGTGCGGCTTCGGCCGGGCGAGGAACGCGAGATCGAACTCCGTCTGCGTGCCCAGGCCCTGCTCGCCGGCGTGGTGACCGACCGCTACGGAGAGCCGGTCGCCGGAGCGGAGATCCTCGTTCAACCGATCGACCCGGCGGGTCAGGTGACAGGAACGCACCACAGCGCCCGAACCGATGCCGGCGGCGGCTACCAGGCCTACCGCGTTCCTTCGGGTCCCGCCCGGATCGTGGCCCGCCATCCGGACTACCGGGACAGTGTGGCGGAAGTCGTGATCGAGCTTGGAACGAACGAGGTCGATCTCAAGCTGCTACTTGGCTGGGAGATCTCCGGAACCGTCACTACCGCTGCTGGTTCGCCGGTGACGCTTGCAAGGGTCGAGGCCCATCCGGTCGAGCCGCCGCTCTCGCTGGACGAACAGGCCAACGCCCGGCGACGGTACCTTCCCGGGGTCCCGCTCGAGGCCATCACCGACCAGGACGGAACCTACCGAATCGGCGGCCTGGACGACGGCAGGTACAGCCTGCGGGCCCACGCCGACGGCTACGCACGAGCCACGTCCGGGCGTTTCCCGGTTCGCGTCGAGGGTGGGTCGGTCGCCGGCATCGACTTCGTGCTGCACCGGGGCATCACCTTGCGCGGCGTCGTCACCGGCCGCCCGCCCGAAGCGCTCGCTGGCATCTCGGTGAGGGCCGCCCAGGAACGCCTCCTCGGCGGCATGACGACTCCCGACCTCGAAGGCCGCTTTCAACTGGACGCTCTCGGAGCGGGGAGATGGACCGTCAGCGCCGAAGAAGGCGACGGGCGCAGGGTCGAGCGATCGGTCACCCTGGAGACCGGTCCGGGCGAAGCGTTCGTCGAGTTGAACTTCGAACCCGGCTTCACCCTGACCGGCGAGATCCGGTCCCAGGGGCGACCCTTCGCCGGCGGCGAGGTCTACGTCGTCGAGGGCACCAGGCGGTACGGTCCGCCGCGCACAGCACGGATCGATCAGCAGGGCCGTTTCCGTATCGAAGGCTTGGCTGCCGGTTCGTTCAAGGTGATGGTCGCGGAACCGAATGGCGTCACCCACTCGCGGCAGATCGAAATCCAGGGCGACCAGAATGTCCTCTTCGACCTGAACCCACCGGCAGTGCTGGCCGGGACCGTCATCGACGCCGCTACCCGGGAACCCCTCGCCGGCGTCAACCTGGTCGCCATCGTCGTGGACCCCGAAGCGGAGGTCGCTCCGGGCGCCGAGGAGGAGTGGATCCCGGCCGGCTTCACCCAGAGCAACGCCCACGGCGAGTACCGGCTTGAGTTCGCTCCTCGAGAGGCGACCTCCCTGATGGTCCAACGGCAAGGCTACGGCGGGTTCGGCGTACCCCTCGACCTGGTGCCGGGCGAACGCCGCGGCGGCTTCCTGATAGAGCTGCAGCCCGAGTAGCCGCCCCATCCGTCCTCGGCATCGAACCTGACTTGGAAGAACCCTTCGCGCTCGGTGCTCAGCCGCCGGGGGCGGGGAGGCTCAGACGCGACACGCCGGCCAGGTCCGCCATCTGGCGGTCCAGGGTCAGAACCTCCAACCCGGCACGCGAGTAATCATCGGCGATCAGACGATCGAACAGGCCTGGGCTGCCTGCTGCTTCCAGCGCGTCGAACACCGCGCGCCTGTTGAGGGGCGAGACGAGACCGCTGCGAAGCACGTCGAGCAAGCCGGCGCGGGCCTCCGACTTCGGCACCCGGTAGTGATGCTGAACGGCGACGTACGCCTCGCCGATCACCTGGTTCGAGGCGAAGATCTCGCTTCCCTCCTGCTCGACCAGCGAGATCAACCCGGCCACGCAGTCCAGGAAGTCCTCTCTGGGCTCCCCGGTGAGCAAACGCACCAGGACCGAGGTGTCAATCCCGAAGCGCCGGGTCATGCCCTCGCGAGCGGAACGACTCGAGGTCGAACGAGCCGACCCCCTTCTTCAACTTGCCGCGCAGCGGCGCCAGACGCTCACGGTGGATCCGGCGCGGGCGCAGCCGAAAGCCATCTGAACCTTCGACTAGCTCCAGCCGGTCTCCAGGCCCCACCCCAAGGGCATCGAGTACTCGCGCCGGAAACGTGACCTGGCGTTTCGACGTAATCTTGACGATCATCAAGCTTCCTTACCGAAGACGCTACTTGGGTAAGGCACTGTGAGTCAAGATCCCATGCAGGGCAAGTCGTAGGATTGTGCGCCGGCCGCCCAAAGACGGCGCCCGGGTAATCGGCACAAGGAGAACGCAAGTGGACATCGCGAACAGGATCATGGTCGTTACCGGCGGCGCCTCCGGAATCGGCAAGGCGCTCGCGGAAGCGTTTCACCGCGAGGGCGCGCGGCACGTCGTCGTCGCCGACCTCGACGACGCGGGGGCCAAGGAAGTCGCCGAGGCGATCGGCGGCACGGGCGTAGGACTGGACGTGGCGGACGAGGGCGCGGTGCGCGATCTGGTCGCGGCGACGCAGGCGAACATCGGCCCGATCGACCTTTTCATGTCGAACGCCGGCTTCGTGACGATGGGCGGGCTAGAGGTCCCCAACAAG
>WTGL01000193.1:494-2155 GCA_011523565.1 Acidobacteriota bacterium | reverse complement strand
CGCACCCGGGCCTAAGGCCGCGGATCAGAGCAGCAGCGCGCAGTGAGACCGGAAAAGCGGCGCCGGCGGTCCGCGTCGCGAGGCCGCTTCGTAGGGCGTTCCCTCGGCGAGCGTCACCGACGACGAAAGCGGCGCGGCAAGCACAGCCCACGACGACGTGGCGGGCCGCAAGAGGTCGGCCTCGGCATCCAGCGTGACGTCGTGGTCGTGGTCGGGCACCAGTTCGTCGTCGTGGTGGTGCCCGTGCGTCGCCGACCTGGCGAGGTCAGCAGTGTCGTGCTCGTGCCCTGACGCGAAGAGATGAGCCGCCAGGTCCAACCCGGCGGCGAACACGAACGCACCCGGCGTCTGGCATCCGAGCAGGACGACGACAGCGACGACACGCTTGAGCGGAGTGCTCACTCTGATCACTGTGCCAGACGCGCGGCTGTTGGTCAACGAAAACGAGGTCGGCGCTAGCGGCTAGTCACCCGCTCGAGGAAGCTCAGCAGCTTCTCCGTGATCGCTTCGCCGGAAGCGCCAAGATCAGTGTTCAGGGTGCCGTGGGTCTTGCCGACTCCGTTCACCAGTTCGGCGTCGAAGCCGGCCTCCTGAAGCGTTTCGACGAACGGCCGCGCCTAGTAGTCCACATCACGCCGCCCGTCAGCGTGGTAGACGAGAAACGTCGGGATCGCGCCGCCCTTGCGGACGTGGTCGACGGGCGACACCGCTTCCCACCGCGCGGGATCGTCCCCGAAGACGAATCGCATCAGGTCGCCATAGGTCGAGCCCTCGGGAAGGCGTTCGAGCTGGAGCGGCACATTGTAGGGACCGGTGTCGAGCGGAACTACTCCCTTCAGCACGCTCATCGGCACGCCCTCCGCTTCGAGGAAGCCGCCGTTCGTGCCGACAACAGCCACTAGGTGGGCGCCGGCCGAGTGTCCCATCAGCACGATGCGCTCCGGGTCGCCGCCGTAGCGCCCGATGTGGCCGTGGATCCAGGCCACGGCGCGGGCAACGTCCCCGGCCTGCGCGGCCACGGAGACGTGAGGCCGGAACCGGTAGTTCGTCGAGACGGTGACGTAACCGGCGGGGGCCAGCGCCAGGGGCTTCCGCAGCACCGCCCTCTTGGAGCCGCGCTGCCAGCCTCCGCCGTGGACGAACAGGACGACAGGCGCGTTGTCCATATCCGGAGTGGTGTAGACATCGAGTGAAAGCCGCGCGGCGTCCACGCCCTCGATCGCGGCGTAGGGCAGGTCGGCGTAGCGGTCGATGCCGGCCGCCTCCATCCGAGCCAGGAGTTCCTCCCAGAGCCGGGCCCGCTCGGACACCTGATCGGTCGCGGGCACCTGCGCCAGGCCGAGACCGGCCACCGGAAGGAACAGGACGTGGAAGAGCGCGCGTCTCATGGTCGAATCTCCCGCAGGTAAGGTGAACTACCCACCGTAACCCCAAAGGTCGTACCGCCCATGATGCCAAGCTTCCCAGGTTCCCCGAAGCCCCAGTCCCTGTTCTGTGCAGGCCTGCTTCTCCTGTGCTTCATCGCCTGCGGCGGGGACTACCCGCCGCCGCCGGATACGGAGCAGATCCCGTTCACCGAGACGCTCCACGGCGTCGAGTTCGAGGATCCCTACCGGTGGCTGGAGGACCAGGACAGCCCGGAGACCCGCGCATTCATCGAC
>WTGL01000193.1:0-484 GCA_011523565.1 Acidobacteriota bacterium | reverse complement strand
TTCGCCAGACGGGAAGCTCCTGCTCTACAACGTCCGCATCGGCGGCGAGGACGAGACGACGGTCCGGCTGCGCGACCTCGAACCGAGCGTCGACCTCGACTTCGAGATGCCCCGGGCGCTGAACGACCAGGCGTTCTTCGCGAAGGACGGCAGCGGCATCTACTACACCGTCCGCGACCGCGTCGAGGGATCGCGTGTCCGCTTCCACCGGTTCGGCACCGAACGGGCGGAGGACGCTCTCGTGTTCGGTGAGGGCATCGGGCCGCGGGCCTTCGTTCGCGCTGAGCAGCTAGACGAGGAGAAGCTCCTCGTCGGAGTCCAGCACGGTTGGGCCCGGAGCGACCTGTACCGGGTCGAGATCGGAACCTGGCAGGTGACGCCGATCGTCGAAGGCATGGAGGCCCGCTTCAACACCCATTACAGCGATGGCCGGCTGTTCGTGCGCACGAACCTGGACGCGCCGCTCAACCGGCTGATGGAGATC
>WTGL01000043.1 GCA_011523565.1 Acidobacteriota bacterium | reverse complement strand
GCTTCCTCCTCCTTCCCACGGCACGCTACCAGAACGCCGCGCGAATGTCCAGAGGAAGCGGGCGGAGAAGCAGGACTATCCCACGCTCGGGCGCATCTGCGGCCCTGTCGATGGTCGAGGCGATGGGGGCAGGGGTTCCGATCTCGTTGATGCGTAGCTGCTGACCGTGCTGTTGACTCCCGGGATGGATCGGCGCTCTGTGGCGAGGGTTCAGCGGTCGGGAGGCCGACGAGGCGGGCAGACGGGTCCTGGAGGACGGACGTCGGACGTGGGTTCAGGGTTGCAGGAGAGCGTCGAGGGCCGCTTGGTGGCGGAAGGCGAAGTGCCGGGTGGCGGCGGCGATGCTGTCGAAGCCGGTACGGTGCAGGATGATTGCGAGCGCGATGTTGGTGCAGATGGCGTTGTTGACGGGGGCGAACCGGGTGCGGGCGAGGCAGGCGTCTTCGGCGAAGGTGGTGTCGCGGATGTGATGGTTGACTTCGACGGCCCAGTGGCCTCGGTTCCAGGCGAGCAGTTGCTGCGGTGTTGCGCGCTGGGCGGGCACCGAGGTGAAGCCGTAGACGTGCTCGGTGGTGGTGGTGCGGTCGCGTCCCTGCCGCGCGTCGATCCGCTGGCGGGTGATGCGGAAGACCTGGGCGACGTGGGGGTAGTTGAGGAGGTGTCGGGGCGGGGTCAGGACGGCAATGGCGCGTTGCTCGATGCGCCCGTGCGCCTTGCAGCTCGGTTCCTGGAAGTGTCCGGTCGCGTCCCGCTCCCAGTCGATGGTGCTGAGGAGCTGGTGGGTTTCGGGGGCGTTCTTCTTGACGGTCATCAGATAGTCGGCGGCGTGGGTGGTGACGATGAGGCGGGCGGTCTCGCGCGTGGTGTAGAGCGCATCGACGGTGAGCAGGCGCCCGGCGACCGGCACCTGCTCGAGCAGGGCGCGCACGGCCGCGGTCTCGCCGCCCTCCTCGTGGAAGCCGAGGGTGGCGACCGGCAGCCGGGTGTCGTGGGCGACCAGGGTCGCGGTTTCGTAGCGGGTGTCGGCGTGGCGGTTGGCGCCGCGAATGCGTTTGCCGTCGATCGCGATCGCCTGTCCGAGTGCCAGCCGGGGCATCGCAAACCGCTGTAGCACCGCCTCGATCTGTTCGGGGTCGACCGAACCGATCACCCGGTGCAGGGTGGACTTGGAGACCGGCACGTAGCGGCCGGTCCGGGGGGACTTCCAGGCGCCGATGGCCTTCAGTTCCGACTGACTGAGCTGCTGCGCGTACTCGGCGGCGGCGACCGGACCGCGGAGGTTCGCGAGTCGGGCCAGGATGTAGACGGCGAGCACCGAGGCGACGGTGTGCTTGCGTCCCTGGGCGCGCCGGAAGTCCTGGACCGCGTCGAGTTCCTCGTAGAGCGAGCGCAAGCGGGTCGGCGCCTGCGCCGTCGGCCCCTTCGGCTCCCAGTCGGCGGGCAGCGGACCGGGGTCGCGCAACCGCTCGCAGGCGTCGCGCCGCAGGGGGTAGACGTAGAGCCGCTTGGGCCTCCCGTGCGGTTGCGTGTATTGGCCGTTGTGGCGCGCATACCCGCGGGTGTGACCGAGAAACTGCCAGTTCGCGGCCTGGTAGCAGGCACCGGCAAACCGGGCCGGGTCGACGAAGCTCTCGGCGACCAGCAGGGGATGGCCGTACTGCGCCTGCCAGTCCGCGCTGAGCCGCCGCGTCATCCGGGCCAGCGCCCAGGAACCGAGATGCGGAAAGACCCCGGGCGGGCTCAGGATGACGAACCGGGTGTTGTTGGCCAGCAGATGGAGCCGCTGGTAGCGCAGTTCTCCCGACCAGCCGACCCAGCGGTCCCGATGGCGGCTCTTGAACGCGCCCGACTGCCAGCCGGCGAGCGCGAGCCACCGCTCGCGCCACTCGACGACGTAGCGCAGTCCCCGGCCGGCAAACCGCTTGAAGCCGAGGTAGTGGTGGCGGTCGACCTGCTCGTCCCACCGTTCCCGTTCGTCGGGACGCGCCAAGCGGACGGTGGCCTCGCGGAGGAAGAACCCGTTCGGTGTGCTCGTGAAAATCTCAGGGGCCGCCGCTGTCATGCCTCCAGCTTGACGCAGAACGCGCCAAAAAGCCAGCGTCCGCAGGATGCCCCCGCGATACCACGACGATTCACCGCGTCATCTCTAGCGTGGGATGGCCCTGG
>WTGL01000060.1 GCA_011523565.1 Acidobacteriota bacterium | reverse complement strand
CCAGAAGGTGATGCTCGCGAATGAGAACCGGGAGCCGATCCTGTGGGCGAAGGTGAATGTGATCCCGGACTCGGCGATGGTGCACTTCAATCATCGGGCCCATGCCCGGGCGGGGATCGAGTGCCTGGCCTGCCACGGCGACGTGGCTTCGATGACGGTGGCCGAGCCGGTGCGCAATGTGGCCGACATGGGCTGGTGCGTGGAGTGCCACCGCGAGAACGAGGCCAGTGACGACTGTCTGGCTTGCCATCGGTGAGGATGGGATGAGCAGCGGCAAGGGTGGCGAACCCCGGGTGACGATCGGGCGGCGGGATTTCTTCAAGGTCTACGCCGCGGCTGGGGTGGCGGTGCTCCAGGGCTGTCGGCGGCGTGACCAGGAGCTGATCGAGTCACCGGTGCGGCGGAGCACGGCTCTGCCCGGCGCCTCCGTATGGCGGCGCTCGATCTGCGAGCAGTGCGGCGCCGGCTGTGAGATCGAAGTGCGGACGGTCGACCGGCTGGCGAAGAAGATCGAATCGACTCGGCCGGCCTACGACCTGGCGCGGTCCGACTATGTCGTCTCTGTTGGCGCTCCCTTCCTCGACCGCTGGCGTAGCCCCGTCCACTTCGGTGCCGCCTGGGCCGAACTCACGGCCGACCGGCGCGGCAAGCTGGTGCAGGTCGAAGCGCGGCACTCCCTGACCGCCGCCAACGCCGACGACTGGCTGCCGGTGCGGCCGGGCAGCGAGGGGTTCCTCGCGCGCGGGCTCGCCGGACTCCTGCTCGGATCGGGAAGGGTCGGGGAGGAAGAGCGGACGGCTTACGAGGCGCTCTATCCCGAAGCGCCGCCCGACCTCGCGGCGACTGCCGGGCGCTGCGGTATCGATGCCGGCCGGATCGAGCGGCTCGCCGCCGAGCTCTCTCGCGCCCGCCGGCCGGTGGTGATGGTCGGCGGATCGGCGCTCGAGCGCGAGAACGGCGTTGCCGCGGGCGCCGCCGCGCTGGCGCTCAACCTGCTGCTGGGTGCGGTGGGCCGCGAGGGCGGCGTCTTCGCCGGCGCGGACTTCGGTTTCGAGGACCGGCTGGCCGGCGACACCGCTGCGGCGTTGTCGCCGGCGGCGCTGGCGGACCGCCTGGATGGGGAAGACGGATCGGGTGTGCTGGTCGTGTCGGAGGCCGATCCGCTCCATGGGATGCCGGGGCTCGGGGCCGCGTTCGAGGGTGCCGGCACGGTGATCGCTCTCTCCGCTTTCTTCGACGACACCACGTCGCGGGCCGATCTCGTGCTGCCGGTCCAGACGGACCTGGAGCGCTTCCAGGCGGTGGAGCCGGACCCGGTGCGCGGCGTTCCGGCCCTGCTCATCGCTTCGCCGACCGTGGCGCCGCGCGGCGAGGCGCGGCATCCCGGCGATGTGGCTTTGGCGCTCGCGGCGGCGGCGGACAGTGAGCTGCCCTGGCCCGGCTTCCAGGAGGCGGTCGAGTCGGCGCTGAGCGACGCCTTCGCGGCGACGAGGGCGGCCGGCGACGATGCGAGCGACCCGGTCGCCTTGCCGGCCTCGCTGATCGCCGGCGCCCTGAACGCCCGGCAATTCGTGCGCCGGACGACGGACGCCGGCGGCCTGGTCGGCACCGAGGAGATGAGGCGCGCGCCGGTTCCGGTCGCCGGGGACGACGCTCCGGTCGGGGTCGTCGATCCGGCCTCGTTGCCGGCGCCGGTCGCTCCGGCGGGCGTTGAGTCCTTCACGCTGATTCCCTTCGAGTCGTTGAAGCTGGGCGATGGCCGCGGCGCCAACCGGCCGTGGCTGCAGGAGTTGCCGGACCCGCTGTCCACCGTGATGTGGGGGTCGTGGGTAGAGGTGGCAACTGCCGAGGCGGACCGGCTGGGCATCCACACAGGCGACATCGTGCGGTTGACCGGAACCGCGGCGGAGATCGAACTGCCGGCGATCGTGCTGCCGACGGTGCGGCCGGGCTCCATCGGCGTGCCGGTCGGCGGCGGCCATGTGGACTACGGCCGCTACGCCCGCGGGCGCGGCGTCAACGTGAACGCTCTGCTCGATCCGGACCGCCGTGTGGCCGGCGCCGGCGCGTTCGCTCGAGGCGACTTCCGGGTGCGGCTTGAACGGCTACGCCGGCCTCGCCGCAGCGAACGGCCGGTGATCTACGGCCGCGGCCTGCGCCAGGCCGAGGAGATACCGGTCGGC
>WTGL01000045.1 GCA_011523565.1 Acidobacteriota bacterium | reverse complement strand
CCGGGATGACGGAAATGTCCGGCCCCTGGGAGCCGTCGGAGATGCCGTTGCCCAGCCAGGCGATGACGGCGGCGCGGTGGCGGCGCTTGCCGTTGACGAGGACGAGCGTGTGGTCCGGCGCCAGGCCGCGGAGGTTGGCTGGCCGAATCAGGGTGGCCGCGTCGCTGATCGGCTGGGTGCCGACGTTGTAGGACGGGACGACGGTGCGGATCCGGTTCGTCAGGTCGTTGTTTCCCTGGCTGACCAGCTCGGTCTCGGGAATGACGTCGACCGGCACGGGCGATGCGGTGACGGTGCGTCCCTCCGTCCGGGTGCCGACGACGACGATCGCCTCGCCGAATTCGGGTGTTTCTTCAGCCGCTTCGCCTTCGTCCTGCTCTTCTGCGTCTTGTGCCAGGAGCGGAGCGCCCAGGCAAAGCAAGAACAAGATGGCGACGAGGGGCAACAGGGTGGAAAGACCGGTTCGGGGTTTCTTCACGAGACACTCCTATGGGTTCCAGTTCGCGTCGACCGTTCCCGAAGACTACATCAGGGAGGCCGTTCGGGTGCAGTTAGGGGTCGTTTGGACCGAACAGCGCCGCACGTTGTCCGATTCCCCGTGGCTGAAACACGCGTTCGGGGGCTTCTCGCAGGCGGCTGCTACCGTCCCCCGGAGAGTATGAGCGTCCCGGGGAAACGCCGGCGGGGCTGGCCGGCATGCAGGCGGCTGACCTGGCAACGGGCCGTGCTATGGACGCTGGTCCTGGTCCTGACGACGGCCGTCGCCGTCTTCGACCCGCGGGACTGGCCGTACACCGTGGGTGACGAAGGCGTCTACTCGATGCAGGCGCAGAGTCTGGCCTTCGACTTCGATCGCCGGTACGAAGCATCGGACTACCGGCGCTACCTGGACACGACGGGCAAGGTCCCGGACCCCCTGATCCTCCAGAGCACGGACCGCGGCGCCACCCTGGTGTACGCGAAGCCCGTCTTCTACTCGGTCTACCTCGCGCCCTTCGTGCGCCTCGCGCCGGAGCGGGGGCCGATCGTGGCGAACCTGGTGTTGCTCATCTTCGCCGCCCTCCTGCTCGAGTGCCTGCTGCTCCAGCGCGTCGGCGCCGACGGACCGCTGGTGGCCGCGTTCCTGCTCTTCTTCTCGGTCACCTTCGGCCACGTGTTCTGGGTCCATGCCGACCTGTTCTACCTTGCCGCGACGGCGTTGGGGCTCTGTTGCCTCGACCCGTGGTTCGAGGGCGTACGGCCTTCACCCTGGCGGCTGGCGGCGGGGGGCGCCCTGCTGGCGGTGGCCGGGGCCGGGCGACCGTTCTACCTGGCCATCCTGGCGGCGGTGCTTCTGGCGGCCGCGCCGACACTGCGCCGGTCCTGGGGGCGCAGGTCGGCTGCCATCGTCCTCGGCTCGGCGATCGTTCTACTCGCCGGCTCGGCCTGGTTCCATTCGGCCAGTGGCGGCGCGTGGAGCCCGTACGTCGGCGAACGGCAGGGGTTCAGCAGCGCCACCGGCTATCCCGACATCGACTTCGACCGGGAGGGTTGGCCGGAGTTGCTGGCCGCGCGCGGGGACGCCTCGTGGGTTCGGGAGGACTTTCTGCTGCCCTCCTTCGACGCCGCGTTGCTCGGACACAACGTGGTCTACGCCTTCCTCGGCAGGAGCATCGGCATCGTCCCCTACTTCCTTCCCCTGGTTCTCGCCTGCGCCTGTCTCCGGCCGGGTTCCCGGCGCCGCTGGCTGCTCGTGGCGATCGCCCTCGGCCTCGCCGCGTTCCTTGTCAAGAGCCCGCACAACTTCTACGGGGGCGCCGGTGCGATCGCGAACCGCTGGTTCCTGCCGCTCTATCCGGTGTGCTGGTTCCTGGTCGAACGGCCGCCGCCGCGGCGCTGGCTCGTTGCCTCGTCCCTGGTCGCTGCCCTCTTCGTGGCGCCCCTGTGGCGCTCGGCGGCTTCCTTTCCGGTCGCGATCGACCCCGATACCGGCGCGCGCCAGTTGCGCTACGTCTCCCCGGTCGCGAAACGACTCCTGCCTCTCGAGACGTCCCAGATCCACCTGAGTTCGGCGCCGGTGGAGGTCCAGCACGGCGATCTTCGCGTGCGGCTGGTCGGGGCCGGCGTCCGGCCGCACGGACAGGGGGGTATTCGCCATCGGCCGGGAACGGATGGCGAGATGCTGATCGGGTCGCCGGTACCCCTGGCCGGCCTGACCGTGGACCTCATCCCGGTCGAGACGGACGGGGGTGAAGCGATTCGCGTCGTCCTCGAGCGGCCGCGTCGTATCGCACGCCACACCTACTGGTACGGCGCGATTCCGTTGAACTACTACCGGCTGGAACTACCCGGCACCCCCCAGGCCGGCGAGCGCGAGGTGTTGCTGCAGCCCGAGTTCCGGTGGGATTGAAGGCCGCTCCGAAGGCTCAGACGCTCCGCGTTGGTAGGCTGACGGGCATGGGTCCTGTTCGCTCCGTGCTTCTCCTGCTCGCGATGGCCGCGTGCGCATGCGGCGTCTGGGCGCAGGATCCCTGCGTGGAATGCCACGCGGCGCAGGAACTCGAGGAAACGGAGGAGTTCCATCTGCGTCAGTGGCGGAACTCGGCGCATGCTGCTGCCGGCGTTTCCTGCGCCAACTGCCATGGCGGCAATACGTCGACCTTCGTCAAGTTGCGCGCGCACAAGGGGGTACTGAACAGCGCCCACCGAGACAGCCCCACGAACCACTGGAATCTTCCCCAGACCTGCGGCCGATGCCACGATGCCGAGTACAGGGCGCTGCAGCAGAGCGCCCACTTCGCGCTGCTCGAACGCAGGGTCCACGCCGCTCCGACCTGCAGGACCTGTCACGGAAGCGTGGCGGCCCAGTCGTTGGGAGTCGAGGGCGGTCTGCAGGCGCGCTGCAATCGATGTCATGGTCCCGGCGCAGACCACGAGGTGGTCGGCTTCCCCGGCGAAGAAGGCCAGGAGGCGCTGGCGCGGGGCGGCCGCAACCTGGCGCGGTTGCGGAGTCTGGGGCGGCAGCGGAGCGAGGTCAGCCGCGGCGTCCTGCGGCTCCGAAACCCGGCACAACGCCACGAGGCGGCCGACGCGCTGTATGCAATCAACGCCCACTGGGACGAAGCGATCGAGGCCGGACATGCGTTCCACTGGGGGGATTGGGAGAGCGCGCTCGACGCGATGGAGAGCGCCATCGGAGAACTCAGGTCGGCGATGGAGGCCGGCGGCGACCACTGACCGGCTCCGGGGACGATCCGCCCGGCGTCAGGGGTCGTGTGCGGATTCGTCGTCCAGCCGCAGCGACCGCAGCAGCGAGATCGCCATCAGCACGCCCACGACCAGGAGCGGCAGCGAAACGACCAGGGTCGCGGACTGGATCACGCGCAGTTGATCGTTACCCCCTTCCTGGCCGATGAACATCAGCGTGATCGGCAGCACGCCGACGGCGACCGCCCAGAACAGGCGGTGCCAGCGAGCCGGATGAGTGCCTTCAGTCAGGTTGCGGGTCGCCGAGGCGGCCAGGCAGTACGAAGCGGAGTCGTAGGTCGTGGCGATGAAGACGATCGCCACGAGCGCGAAGATCGCCAGCACCGCGGTGCCGAGCGGCAGGAAGCCGATCGTCTGGGCGATCGCGTTCTCGTTGCCCGACGCCGCGGCGATCTCGCGTACCGGCAGAGCGCCCGACAGGTCCAGGTGCATGCTGTAGTTGCCGAAGATGCCGTAGAAGACGGCGCAGCCGAGCGTGCCCAGGATCAGCATGCCGAAGATGAGCTGCCGCACCGTCCGGCCGCGTGAGATGCGGGTCACGAACAGGCCCATGAAGGGTCCGTAGGCGATCCACCACGCCCAGTAGAAGACGGTCATGTCCTCGATGAAGCCCGTCCTCGCCACGGGGTCCGTCCAGGTGTTGAGCCGGATGAAGTTCTCGAGCATCAGGCCGATCGAGTTCGTGCCGGTGCGGAGCAGGAAGTTGGTCGGGCCAACCATCAGCACGAAGGCCAGCAGGACGATCGCCGCGATGACGGAGCCGTCGGAGAGGGGCTTGATGCCCCGCTCGAGTCCGAGGTAGACGCTGACCGCGAACAGGGTGACGCAGACGAACAGGATCCCCACCTGCAGCCCGAAGCTCTGCTCGATGCCGAACACCTCGCTGATGCAGGCGGCAACCATCGGGGTGCCGAGGCCGAGCGATGTCCCCGTGCCGCCGACCAGCGCCAGGATGAACAGAACGTCGACGATGCGGGCAGGCGGGCGGTCGTATCCCTCGCGGCCGATCAGCGCGTGCAGTCCCGTGCTCAGGCGCAGCGCGGGGGCGTGCTGGCGGTAGTAGGGAATGGCGATCGCAACCGCCGGAAAGCAGTAGAGCGCCCAGGCCGAGATGCCCCAGTGGAAGATGCCGTAGGTCGCCGCCCATTCGACCGCTTCGGTGGAGTTGGGGGTCAGGCCGAAGGGCGGCGCGTCGAGGTAGGTGACCCACTCGATGGTCGACCAGTAGAGGAGTCCGGCGCCGATGCCGGCACAGAACAGCATGGCCATCCAACTGAAGATGTTGAAGTCCGGCCGGCTGTCTTCGTCTCCGAGCCGTCGCGCGCCGTAGCGGCTGAAAGCCAGCCAGAGCAGGAACACCGTGACCAGGAGCGTCGCCCACTGGTAGAGGAGCCCGAAGCGATCGGTCAGGGACTCGTAGGCGCGGACGACCAGGGCGCCGCCGGTCTGGGGCGACAGCGCGAGCGGAATGCAGACGAGGGCGATCAGTCCGGCGCTGACACCGAAGGCGATGCGGTCGACCCGTGGTGGGCGGGAAGCCACGCGGTCAGCAGGCGGCGCCAGCGGGTGCGGCAGCCAGGTTCCTCAGCGCAAGTTCCACGGTATCGACCGCCAGCAGGTACTCATCCAGTTCCAGGTGCTCGTTCGGAGTGTGGTCGAGTGTACTGTCTCCCGGACCGTAGGCGACGATGGGACAGCGCCACACGGGCCAGACGATGTTCATGTCGCAGGTGCCCGTCTTGACGACGAACTTTGGTGCAATCTTCGGCCCGCCGACGGTTCGGATGGCGCTGAGGAAGGCCCGCACGAGCGGGGAACGGCGGTCGGCGCGGACTCCGACTTCGTACCCGCGCAGGCTGAGTTCGAGGCCGGCGTGCCCCTGCTCGCAACGGATCGTGCCGGTGGCGTGCTCTGGATCGAGGTCCGAGAACAGCGGCCCGCGGATGTCCGCCGCGGCGTCGCGGAACCAGTCCGTCAGTTCGTCCACCAGGGCGGCGACATCGAAGTCGACGGGCAGCCTGAGTCCGTAGTCGGCGCGGACCGTGTCGTAGAGGCCGTCGCTCGTCGTGTTGATCGAGCGGAGGCTGGGCAGCACCCGCTCGAAGGAGGACCCGCCGCCGCTTCGTTCGGCCGTGGCCTCCAGTTGTCGCCAGAGGTCGAAGGCAGTGATGCCGACGCCGGCTTCCGGGCCGGCCGTGTGACTGCTGGGGCGGCGGGCCAGGAGATCGATCAACAACCGACCCTTGTAGCCGAGCGTCACCCGGTGCCAGTGGCTGGGTTCACCGACGATGCAGAAGTCGGGTGTCGGCTCGTCGCGGCCGTTGAGCCGCCCGAGAAGGTGGTGTGCTCCCCGGGAGCTGGCCGCCTCCTCCTCGGTCGCCCCCGCGACGATCAACCGCACGTCGTGCGCGCGGGCCCAGTCGCCGCCCAGGCGCGCCGCCGCCGCCACGAAGGACGCGAGCGGCCCCTTCGCGTCGACCGAACCGCGGCCGTGAAGGATGCCGTGGCGCGATCCGTCGTCCTCGATCCGGACCGGGATGTTCCCCGGCACGGTGTCGATGTGCCCGAGCAGGACCACGAGGCGGGACGCACCTGGCTCTCCGAGCTCGCCGACCGCGTTCAGAGCCCCGTCGACCTGGCAGCGCTCCAGGCCGCGAGCCTCCATCTCGGCAGCCAGCCAGCCGCTTGCGGCGGCCTCATGCCGGGAGAGCGACGGCACCGAGACCAGGCCTCGCACGAGTTCGATCTCGGTCCGGTCGCGAGCCGGGTCGCGCCGGCCGGAGATGCCCTCGTCCATCATGGGCCGCTCGCATTCGGTAGTGGCGGCGGCAGCGGCGGTTTCCCTGGCATCGTCATTCCTCGCCGAGCACCGCGTTAAGCGCGTCGGCGGCGCGGTCCAGTTCGGCCGTGCTCACGATCAGTGGCGGCAGCAGGCGGATCACGTTCGGTCCGGCCGGCAGCGCCAGGATCCGGTGTTCCGAGGTCAGGCGGGCGAGATGGCGTCCGGCCCGCCGGCGCAGGACGACGCCCAGCATCAGGCCCCGGCCGCGCACCTCCCGCACCAGCGGGTTGGAGGCCAGGCGCTCGCCCAGCGTTGCCAGGAAGCGTGCGCCGACTCTGGCCGCCCTCGCGGGCAGGTCGAGCGCGCGCAGCGTCTCGATGACGGCCAGGCCGGCGGCACAGGCGAGCGGATTGCCGCTGTAGGTCGAGCCGTGGCAGCCGGGCCGAAGAGCGGCCGCGACCCGCTCTCCGTAGGCGATCGCTCCGAGCGGAAAACCGCCGCCGATCGCCTTGGCGAGCGGCATCAGATCGGCTTCGAGTCCGGGTGTCGCGCGGTGAGCGAACCAGGCGCCGCAGCGCCCGAAGCCGGTCTGCACCTCGTCCACGATGAGCAGCGCTCCGTGCCGGTCGCAGGCCCGGCGTGCTGTCAGCAGCACCTCTTCGCCCAGCACGTTGACTCCGCCCTCGCCCTGGACCGGTTCGAGGATGAGCGCCGCGGTGTCGTCGTCGACCGCATCCTCGATCGCCTCAGGATCCGGCCGGACGAACACGTTCTCGTGCAGCAGACCGCTGTAGAGCCTGCGGGCGGCCGGGTTCCACATCGTCGCCTGGGCGCCCAGGGTGCGGCCGTGGAAACTGTCGCGCAGCGCGACCGTGCGGCTGCGCCCGGTGACCAGGGCGGCGAACTTGAGCGCGCCCTCCACCGCCTCGGTGCCGCTGTTGCACAGGAAGACCCGGTCGAGAGGTTCAGGCAGCACGCCGGCCAGCGCCTCGAGGTACTCGGCCCGGTTCTGGCTGGAGATGTTCATCGGGCAGTAGGTGAGCCGCTCCGCCTGGGCGGTGAGTGCTTCGACCAGCGCCGGATGGTTGTAGCCGAGACAGCAGACGCCGTAGCCGGCGGTCAGGTCGAGATAGCGGTCGCCGCTCTCGGCGATCAGTTCGCAACCCTCGCCGCCCACGATGGGTGGAGTCGGTTTCCGCGGCGCCCAGGTGCCGAGCCGGCGGTTCTCGACCGCCGCGACGTTCTGCGGGAAAAGGGACTTCATGACGCATCCTCCCCCGGACCGGCGCCGCCGGCCACCACGTGAGTACCGGCGCCCTCGAGGGCCGCCCGGACCGGACGTTCGATGCGGCCGTCGGCGAGAATCACCCGCTCCAGTCCTCCGCGCAGGGCCTCGGCGGCGCCCAGTACCTTCTTCTTCATCCGGTCCTGGGCGGCCGCCATCAGGGGTTCGAGCCCGGCGTGCGCTTCCGGCCCGGCCAGGTCGGCGCGAGCGACGTCGTGGCGGGCGATCAGGGAGGCCTCGTCGGGGAAGTCGGCGAGCAGGCCCGGGGTTCCGGACAGATAGACCAACACTCTCGCGCCCAGAGCCGCGGCCACCGCGGCGGCCGCGCGGTCGCCGTCGACGTTGACCGCCTCGCCGTCGTAGGACGAACCCGGCGGCGTCAGCACGGGCAGGTAGCCGGCTTCCAGCAGCAGGCGGAGCAGGTCCGCGTTGACCTGGTCGACCGTGCCGGTCCAGTCGTCGCGTAGCACCATCCGGCGGGCGCCGACCCGGATGCGCAGCTTGTCCTTGCGCCGGCCCTCGAACAGGCGGCCGTCGAGGCCGGAGAGTCCGACCGCGGGGATGCCGCGGCGCTGCAGCAGCTCCACCCAGCGCTTGTTCAGCAGTCCGCAGTAGACCATCTCGAAGATCTCGAGCGTACGCCGGTCCGTGCGGCGGCTGCTGTAGCCGCTCTCGCTGGTCACGAACCGGGGCGGATGCCCCAACTGCTCGGCGACGTCGTTCGTCGTCTCCGCGCCGCCGTGAACGAGAACGATCCGCAGGCCGGAAGTCGACAACTCGGCGATGTCGCCGGCGATCGCTTCGAGGTCGAGCGACTTGCCACCTCCCGCCTTGACCACGAGCGTCTCCTCGCCGGTCTGGCGAAGGCCGGCGGCAGCGTTAGTCGGGCGCGATGCGGGCATGGGCCGTTACACCGGGTGAAGGCCGGGGAAGGACAGCCCCTCGGCTTCGGGGAATCCGCACATCAGGTTCGCGCACTGGACCGCGTTGCCGGCGGCTCCCTTCATCAGGTTGTCGATGGCGCAGATGACGACCAGGCGTCCGGTGCGGGGATCGAGATCGAAACCGACCTCGGCGTGGTTGCTGCCGGCCAGGATCTTCGGTTCGGGGTAGCGGTGGATGCCGCGCCGGTCCTTGACCAGGCGAACGAACGGATGGCGCCCGCAGAAGGATCGGTAGACGCGGAACAGCTCGCGATCCGTGGGTTTGCCGCTTTCGGGCTGGTTCAGGAACACGTGGCTCGTGGCCAGAACGCCGCGCACCATCTCCACCGAGGTCACCGACAGGTGGACGCGGCCGGCGGCCGTGATACCGCGCATCCCCAGCGCCTGTTCGACCTCCGCGGTGTGGCGGTGGCCGGTTGGGCGGAAACTGCGCACCACTCCGGACCGCTCGGGGTGGTGGGAGGCGCTCGACGACGACGCGCCGGCCTCGCTGCTGCCGACCTTGAGTTCAGTAACGACGCCCCGGCTCCAGTCGACGAGACCTTGCTCGAGGGGTTCAGGTTCGAGCAGCGGCAGCAGGCCGAGCAGGGTGGCCGTGGCGTTGCAGCCGACGCCGCTGATGTTCGTCGCGCCGGCGACCGCCTCGCGGTCGAGTTCCGGCAGGCCGTACACGAAGCGATCGAGCCAATCGGGCGCAGGGTGTTCGGCACCGTACCAGTCCGTGTAGACCGGAGACGAGCGGAGCCGGAAGTCGGCCGACAGGTCGACGATCCGCGGGGCCAGCCGGGAGTAGAGGTCGACGTCCGCGGCCGCGCTGCCGTGCGGCAGGCAGAGGAAGAGCAGGTTGCATCGTTCCAGTTCGTCGAGGGTGCAGTAGCGAAGGTCCGTGCTGCCCCGCAGATTCGGGTGCGTGAAGTGGACGAAGGAGCCGGCCAGCCGCCGGGAGGTGATCTGGGCGACCTCGAACCCGGGATGACCGAGCAACAGACGCAGCAGCTCGCCGCCGGCGTAGCCGGATCCGCCGACGATGCTGGCGCGCACGGTCATGTTCCCTCCAGGCGGTCCCGTCCTTCGGCGCCCACCCGCTCGACGAAGTCGATCATCCGCGCGGGGATGTCGACGCCGGTCGGTTCGATCGAGTTGCGGAACTCCATCGTGTGGTTGACCTCCAGCACCAGCAGCCCGCGATGCCTGTCCTCGACCAGGTCGACGGCCACCAGTCCGCCGCCGACCGCGTCCGCTGCCTGCCGGCAGAGGCTCGCCAGGTCGGGCGTCACCGGACAGTTCGCGGTCCTGGCGCCACGTGCGGTGTTCGTGATCCAGTGAGGCGCCTGACGGTAGATGGCGCAGATCGTCTCGCCGCCGGCGACGAAGGCGCGGATGTCGCGTTCCGGCTTGTCGACGTACCGCTGCAGATAGAAGATCGAGTGCTGGTAGGAGCCGAGGGTGCTCTTGTGCTCGAGCAGCGCCTCTGCCGCGTCGCGATCGTTGATGCGGGCGATCAGCCGTCCCCAGGAGCCGACGGCCGGCTTGAGCACGACCGGGTAACCGAGTTCCTCGATGGCCGAGAGCGCCGCCTGCGGTGTCGAGGCGACCCGTGTGTCCGGCGTCGGCACGCCCGCGGCCTGCAGCAGGCTCGAGGTCCGCACCTTGTCGCCGCAGTTCAGGGCGACCTCGATCCGGTTCACGGTCGGTATTCCGCGGTCGGCCAGCACCTTCAGGTGGACCAGGGCCCGGCTGTGGCTGAGCGAACGGTCGAAGACGACATCGAAGTCGAAAGCCGGTTCCAGCGCGCTCGCGCCGCCGAACGAGAGGACCACCCTTCGGTCGTCGATCAGCTCGACGTCGGCACACCGGCGTTCCAGCTCCCGGAACAGGAGCTTCTCTTCGGGCCGAACCCGGCTGTACAGGACTCCGATACGCATCGCCTGCCGCCTACTCGCCCCAGTCCTCTTCCTCTTCCGGCGCCAGTTCGAGGGTCAGGGGTTCGAGTTCCAGGACCTCCAGGTCAACGCCGCAGCCCGAGCACTGGACGATCTCGTTCTGCATCACGGCCTCAAGCTGGATCTGGTCGAAGCACTCGGGGCACTCGGAGTGAGCGGTTACGGTCGCTAGTTCCATCGCGGGTTCTCCTCAGTTGGCGGGGAAAGGCTCAGAAGGCGGAGTTTCCAAGAAAAAGGCCGGCTCATCCTTCTGGATGGCCGGCCGTCAAGAGAAGGTTGGTTCTCGATCTACCAGGTCACCCGGAAGCATGCGCCGTGCGCTTCGCGCCCACTGCGTCCGTCTTGAGGCAGGACACGGTCGAAACAGAGCGAGGGCCGAGGTGGATGAGCATCGCTGCGTGTGGTCGAGTCGGAGAAGCGGATTCGGGTGACCGAGATCGAAGGGCCGAGAGGCTAAGGAACCGGCGGGTCGCTGTCAAGCGCCGTCGTGGGCGGCGAACGGGTGCCGGTGCCCGCGCCTCGGTTCTCACCGTGGCTCGCGGCCGTCGCCGGTCTTCGATACGGGGGCCTGCGCCTTCTTCCATGCTGTGAAGCCGCCGCCGATGTGGCTGACCGGTTCAAGACCCATGTCCTGGACGGCCTTGGTGGCGAGCGCCGAACGCCAGCCGCTCGCACAGTGGAAGATGAACTCCCGGCCGCTTCCGAAGACATCCTTGAAATAGGGGCTTTCGGGATCGACCCAGAACTCGATCATGCCCCGCGGAGCGTGGAAGGAGCCCGGAATGAAGCCCTCGCGCGCCCTTTCGCGGATGTCCCGCAAGTCGACGATGACGGCGCCCTGAGCCTTACGCTCCCGGGCTTCGTCAACCGTCACGGTGTCGATCGCGGCATCGGCCTCCGCGACGAGCTGACGGATGCCCCTGGTGATCGCCATGGGATCAGCTGACCTTGCGGGCGATGTCGCCCACCCGGACGATTCCCGGCACGACGACCCGCGCGTAGATGCCGCGGAGATTGCGTCGCCTGCCATCCGGTTGGGCCGTGAACTTGAGTGCCTCCGCGCCGAAGCGCTGCGCGTACTTCTTGCAGCCGGTGTGGGGGAGCGCCGTGATCTCGATGACCGCTTCGCCGAGGCGGAGTTTGCTGCCGGGCGGCAGATTCTCGGCGCCGAGGTCGAGGTCGACGTAGAGCTGGTCGCCGGCCAGGGGCCAGCGGTCGCGGCTGCCCGCGATGAGGTTGGCGAAGCGGGAGTTCGTCAGCGTCAGTTGCGCATCCGGATCGGGGGAGCCGTCCTCGGTGACGTAGCCCTGGCGGCGGTCCCAGGTGTCGCCCTCCAGGCCCGCCTCGAACGTGAGTCGCCCCTCTTCGACCGTTTCGCGGTGGTTCACTCCCGGGCGCCGGACGATCATCTCGAGCGTGCCGCGGTCGCCGGGTGAGGCCAGAACGTGGTCGAAGCCGCTCTCCAGTTCGGCCGCGGTGCGGTGGTGGGCGGCATCGGTCATCGGACCGCCGCCCGTCGTGCTGGCGCTCTTCACGGTGTTCTCCTGACCTGTCAGCGGACGTCGAACTCGCGGCGGATGAACGAACCGTTGCCGCCGTTCTCGTCCCAGAGACCGACGGCAACGCGGTGGTGGCCGCGTGGGATCGCGTATTCGAAACTGACGGCGAAGAACTGGTCCTTCGCCTGCGCCCATTCCCGGGCGGGAATGGTCAGGGGCAGGATGATGTGGCTGGGGGTCAGCTGCTCTCCATCCTCCGTCAACACCGCGGCGACGACCCGCACCTGGTCGGTGCGGTTGTCGCCCTGCTCGATCATCGCCAGCTTGCCCAGTGGTACCGACACCGTGAAGTCGACGTCGTAGTAGCCGCCGCCGCCCGTATCCCATTCGATGCTGTCGATGTGCAGCGCGTGCGGGTTCTCCGTCCAGCCCAGCAGCAGGGCCCCTACCGTGCGCTCGGCGATTCGCTCGCGCAGCGAGCGGGCGACGTAGCTCGTCCGATGCCTCAGCCGCAGGTGCCGCGGTCTCGGCTTGACCTCGATGTCGTGGATCGAACCCTCGACGAACTCATCCAGCACGTAGCCGAGTGAGTAGTACGAGCCCAGGTCCTCGGCCGCCTGCTCGAAGAAGGCACCGACGTTGCGCCCCGATACCCAGGACCGGCCGCCCGTGTCGTCGGCGAGTTGATGAAGCACGCCCCGCAGGTCGGACAGGTAGGTCAGCTTCTGCTGGTCGGCCACCCGCTCGGAGAGCGTTGCCGCCGCCACCTCGGTTTCAGGAGGCTTGAAGGCGTAGAACGAGACGCGATACGAGTTGGCCCGGGCGGCGAGCTCGGAGAAGCGGGAACTGAGGTCGAAGTTGGACAGTCGCTGCTGGAAGGAGGTGGTCGTCAGCGCCGCGGTGCCCTGGATGTTCGAGTTCCGTGTGTACAGGTTGTTCGGTGCGTCGAAGCCTTCCGGGGCGTCGATGAGGCGGGTCTGCATCATGTCGACGCCGGTCTCCTCGCGCCGGCCCGCGACCCGCTTCTGGACGTGCTGCAGGAGGCGGTCGAAAGGCCGGGAGGGAAAGCCGTCGCTGATCAGGAAGAAGGCCTTGCGGCCGGGGACGAGGGCGAGGCCTTCGACCACCTCCTCGATCGCGTCGGCGGTTCGGGCGCTGTCCTCGTGCAGGACTCGGGCGTAAGCGAGCATCTCGGCGAGCGTTGTCCGCAGGGCGCCGATGCCGCCGGCGGAGCGGCGGGCGTCGGAGTTCAGTTGATCCATCAACTGGAGGAAGCTCTCCTGGGATCGCCGCTTCAGGTTGCTGGCCTCCGTGTAGACCTGGTGGGCGGCTTCGGCCCGGTTCAGCCCCTGGGCCAGGGCGAAGTAGTCGGTCGTCAGGTCCATGAGCATCCGCAGCTCGCCGTCGAATGCGACGACCATGGCGAAGACCGGGGCGTTCTCGTCGCCCGCTTCAAGTTGGCCGCGGGCGAACTCCTTGATCTGCTCGAGGACCGCGGAGCGGCTGGCGACGGAGAGGTGGGTGTTGTCGAAGAAGAAGGCAATCGACAGCGGTTCGCGGAGCAGGCCCGCGCCGGCCGGTTCGCCACCGCCGCCGGCGCGGCCGAAGTACTCGATGTCGACGGGCTGGTTGTTGTCGAAGACGCGGAAGTTCTGGCGCGTCAAATCGCGGGCCGGCCGCCCGTTGCGGCCAGTGGCGACGACGTCCACGTTGACCACGGTGACCTCGACCACATCGGCCAGGTCGCCGACGCCGCGGCCGACCGGAGGGTCCTGCATGGCTTCGGATGCGGCTGCTGCAGGCTGCGGCGGAGCGCCCAGGGCCAGAAACAGGCCGAAGAGAGTTGCTCCGATCATGACGTCACCCGGCCTTCTGGGGCGTGTGTCGTTGGAGGAAGTCCCTGACGCCCGCGGCCGCCGCCGTCGCCGCCTCTTCGCTCTTCCACTCGAGGATCAACTCGCCTCTCGGCGCCAGGGCAGCGATCTCCTCGGCGATCGGCCGGGGATGGTACGCGTCGTCTCCGGCGAGGATCAGAAGCGGCGTCCGGATGCCGGCGACGAAGTCGCGGTCGACGTTGAACGTGAAGTCCCCGCCGTACATGCGCTCCCGGAACGGGGGAAGGTCCGCCGCGTTCACGTCGTCGCGCTGCTCGAGGAGCACTTCGGCCCAGGTGTCGAACATGGCGTAGAACAGATCCTGGTTCTCGTGACGACCGATCGGATTCTGAAGCACCGCGGCGTTGACCCGGGAGGCGTCGGCCCGGAGCACCCCCAGGCAGTACGAGGAGCCGATGCAGCCTCCCATCAGGTGGCAGCGTTCGATGCCGAGGTGATCGAGCAGCGCCAGGTGATCGTCCGCGTACGAGTTCCAGCCATCCGCCGCAGTCACCGGAGCCGTCGATCCGCCGGCGTTGCGCTGGTCCATCGAGATGACCCGGAACGACTCCGAGAGCGCCTTGCGCGGATCGAACGGGCTCGTTCCCCAGATGTCGGCGGCGGAGCGCATGCCGCCGGGCGCGAACAGGAGGACGGGGTAGCCGGAACCGGCTTCCCACCACTGGATTCGGACGTCGCCCCGTTCGAAGACCGGCATCCGGCAAAGCGTACCAGTCGCGGCTGGCGGGAGCCGCCGTAGTGAACTTGATGGAACCTGGCGGTCGCGGGCCGCGTAGAGTGTTTGGAGCGCTCTTGTTGCGGCTCACCTTGTTGTGGCTATGAGGGAGGGACGAAATGGCACCTGAAGAGATGAACGACGACACCGGCGCTCCGTCCGCGGGCTCCGAGGCCGAATCAACGGCATCGACGTCCGGCGGACCGCCCGAGCCGCCACCGGCACCGGCGGAGGACTCCGGGCCGACGGTGGCAGGCCAGGTTGCCGCGGGTGTGGCCCTGATCGTCCTGGGCGCCGCCTTGCTGGCGCTCGAGCGAACGGGCGGTTCGCCCGATCATCTGTTTCTGATCCTGGTCGGCGGGGTCTTCGCAGCGGGCTACTTCTACAGGAAGGCGTTCGGACTGCTGGTCCCGGGCGGGATCCTGATCGGACTCGGTTCCGGCCTGGCGTACGAGGATCTGTACTCGAGTTCGTTCGTCTACGCTGAGAGCGCTCTCTTCGGCCTCGGGGTCGGGTTCCTCCTGATCTACGTCGTTTCCCTTCTCTACGAACGGGTGAACCGTTGGTGGCCGCTGATTCCCGGCGCCGTGCTCGTCATCGCCGGTTTTCCGGAGTGGGAGTGGGCGGATCAGATTCTCGACTTCTGGCCCGTCGCCGTCATGGCGATCGGTCTGTTCCTGCTGTTTCGCGCTGTTGTTGCCCGGCAGAAGGAGAGCGAGTCCCGGTGATTCGGTCCCAGACGCCTCCTTCCCCTCCCGTTGCAGCCGGATAACATCCGCCGCCACGACGACGAAGAGGAGGCTGGTTTGGGCGTGCAACTGACGAAGGACTCGATCGATCTCGGCATCGTGGTGCGTGACGCGGACGCGGCGCTTCACTTCTACCGCGACATCCTGGGTCTGGAAGACCAGGGCGAGATGCCGATGCCGGGCGGCACGATGCACCGCCTGCTCTGCGGCACGAGCCTGATCAAGCTCCTGTCGCTGTCGAGACAGCCGGAGGCCGAAGCGCCGCCGGGAGGCATCGGAGGAGCGACGGGCTACCGGTACTGGACGCTGTCGGTCTCGAACCTGGACGAGGCGACCGCCCAGGCGGAGGAGGCGGGCCGCAAGGTCGTCATCTCGCCTCGGGAGATTCGTCCCGGCATCAAGATCTCGATGATCGAGGACCCGGACGGAAACTGGGTCGAGCTGATTCAGGTCGGCTGACGGGCCGCGGGTCTTGGCGCTTACGGGAAGGGAAGCCGTTCGCCTGGAACCGCGGCGGCGAGGCCGGCCGCCCTGGGCGGCGATCGCGGCGATCCTCGTCGCGGCCCTGGTTGCCGCCGGCGCGCTGCTGTGGATTCGCATCGGGCCGGAACCCGTCGTGACGATCAGGTCCGACGTGCCTGGAATCGGCCCCAGGACGGTCGTGACCTCGGTGGCGGAGGCCGGCGGCCGGGGACTCGGTTCGATCCGGGTGGAACTGATTCAGGGCGAGGAGCCGGTGCTGCTCGAAGAGAGGACCCACCGGCCGCCGGGACCGTTCTCGCTCGGCGGTGAGGCGGTCGCCGAAGCGACGCTGGAGGTCGCGGTGGGCAGGGAGGCGACGCCGGGCCTGGTTGAGGGCGAGGCCACCGTTAGAGTCACGGTTGAGCGCCCAGGGACCCTGCTGCGCCGGCCCAGGCCCAGGGTGGCCGAACTCACGCTGCCGGTCCGGTTCCGGCCGCCGGAACTGAGCTCGGTGCGGGTGACGGCGACGCCCACCCAGTCGGGCAGCGGTGTTCTGCGGTACCTCGTCGGCGACAGCGCCGTAGACAGCGGAGTCGAGGTCGGTCCGTACCGGTTCCCGAGCCATCCGCTTCCCGGCGCCGGTCCCCAGGAGCGTTTCGTGCTCTTCGGCGTTCCTTACGACAGCGCCGATCCATCTCCGTTCCGGCTGGTGGCGCGCGATGAACTCGGCAACGAATCTAGCGTGCGGTTCCTTGGCGAGGTGGAACCGTCGCCGCTCCGGTCCTCGACCATCCGGCTCAGCGACGGCTTCATGGCGCGCGTGGTCCCGGCGATCATGTCC
>WTGL01000270.1 GCA_011523565.1 Acidobacteriota bacterium | reverse complement strand
GGCCAGTTCGTGGCCGCGGGCCGGGGAGTGGCGCGGCTCTATGCGTCCGACGCCGTCGAAGTCGTCGTCCCGCTCTCCGACCGGGAAGCGGCGCTCGTTCCCGGCCTGTGGGATCTGCGGGCCGGCGACGGGAATCGGGAGGTGGTGGCCCGGGTAGTCGCGGACTACGGCGGCCGGCGCTACGCCTGGGACGGATACGTGGACCGGGTCGAAGGCGCGCTGGACGAACAGACCCGCACCCTCGACGTGATCGTGCGGGTTCCGGAGCCCTACGGCAGCGGCGCGTCGGACAACGGCGATCGCGAGGACGGCGACGCGGACCCCGACGCCGGCGGACCGCCGCTGCTGGTCGGCAAGTTCGTCGACGTGGAACTCGAGGGGATCGCGCCGGACGACTACTTCAGGATCAGGCGGCCGGCGCTCAGGCCCGGCAACGAAGTCTGGGTGGTGCGCGACGAGAAGGTGACGATCGTGCCGGTCACGGTCCTGCAGCGGGCAGACGACGAGGTGTACGTCACCGGCGCCCTTAGGCCGGCCGATGCCGCAATCGTCGGCGGAATCCAGGTCGGGACGGACGGGATGGAGGTGCGGACGACAAGCGCGCAGCCGGAGTGACGACCAGGCGCACGGCCATGCGGTACCTGACGATCGAGTGCGTGCTGCTGGCCACGCTAACCCTCGTCGGCTGCGGCGACGTCCAATCCGGCGAGGATGGCGAGGGCTGGGTACTCGTCTGGTCCGACGAGTTCGACGGCGCGGCCCTGGATGCTTCCAGGTGGAACATCCAGACGGGCGACGGCACGGCCGAAGGGATACCCGGCTGGGGCAACAACGAGCTGCAGAGCTACCAGGCCGCCA
This sequence comes from Acidobacteriota bacterium, assembly GCA_011523565.1. Lineage (GTDB taxonomy): Bacteria > Acidobacteriota > Thermoanaerobaculia > Multivoradales > Multivoraceae > Multivorans. Next base: position 1,353 of record WTGL01000270.1, on the reverse strand, counting down.
ACATCTCCGTGTCGGACGGCGTCCTGATCATCACGGCTCGCGAAGAGGACGCGGGGGACGGTCACGCGTACACCTCCGGGCGCATCAACACCGCCGGCAAGCTGGACACGACTTATGGGCGCATCGAGGCGCGCATCCAGGCCCCCGGCGGCCAGGGCCTCTGGTCCGCCTTCTGGATGCTGCCCACCGACTCCGCCTACGGCGGCTGGGCCGCCGGCGGCGAGATCGACATCCTGGAGGTCTTCTCACGCGATCCGGGCCCCTTCGCGCAGGCCGCGCTCCACTACGGGATGGCCTGGCCGCTCAACACCTTCGATCACAAGAGGTACCCGGGTATCGATCCCGCGGACGGCTTCCACGTCTACGCCGCCGAGTGGGACGAGGAGGAGATCCGCTGGTTCGTGGACGGCGAGCACTTCTACACGGTCCGGCGAAACAGGTACTGGAACTACTACAGGGACGCCGAGGCGAAGGCATACGTGGCCGGCGGCGCCGCGGCGCCGTTCGACCGCCCGTTCCACCTGTTGCTGAACCTCGCGGTCGGCGGCAACCTCCCTGGCGAGCCTGTGGCCGGCGCGCTTCCCGGCGAACTCAAGGTCGACTACGTCCGCGTGTACGAATGCGGCATCAACGTCTCGACCGGCGTCGGATGCGCCGGTCTCCTGGACCGAACGTCCGCCGCGGTCACGCCGCCCGAACCGGCGGACGTCTACCGGGCCGCCAACGACCTCTACGTGGACTCCGCGGGACCGCTCCGCCTCCCGGGCGGGGAGGACGAAGTGACGCTCGACCTCGCCGTCGACGACGCGGACGGAGCGCTTGCCATCGCGGAAGTCGCCCACGCCGGCCGCGGGAACGTGATCGATGTCGCGACATCGGGCGGCGGCAGCTTCTCGATCCTCCCGGCAGGCGACGATCGGCTGACGCTCTTCGGCATGGGCGGCGCCTCCGAATCCGGGGACTTCGCCGGCGAGCTGCAGTTCGACCTCTACGTGTTCGGCGACGGCACGGATGCGGCGGGCAGCCTGAAGGTCCAGCTCGACAGCGGCTCCCTCGACGCCGGCACCGTCGACCTGCCGCTCGCAACGCTCACCAAGGACGAGTGGACGACCGTCACCGTCCAGATCGCCGACATCGTCCGGAGCCCCGCCCGGCCCGGCGGACGCCCCGTCGACCTCGGCCGGGTCAGGAGCTTGTTCGCACTCGAACCGACGAGCTTCGCGCGCCTCCAGGTGGACAACATCCGTCTCATCTGCGGTCACGTCGTGCAAGGCGGCTGCGGAATAAGGCAGAATCCCGGCAGATGAGTCAAAGAACCGGCTGGGCCATCGGAGGCGTGATCCTGATCGGAGC
>WTGL01000300.1:1800-2221 GCA_011523565.1 Acidobacteriota bacterium | reverse complement strand
GGCGATCGCCCTGCCCCTGCTCGACGCGATGGTGCCGTCGATGACCGCCTGGGCCAAGACGGCGGCCAAGCCGGTGCGGCGGCTGGGTTTCGTCTACATCCCGATGGGTTCCGACATCACGCGCTGGCGTCCGGCCGGTGGCAGCGGGGCGCTGGGTGAACTATCGCCGTCGCTGAGTCCGCTGGAGGGCTTCAGGAAGCAGATCTCGGTGATCAGCAACCTGGAACTCAAGAACGCCTATCCGGGGACACACGCGACCTCGAACGCGGCATTCCTGAGCGCGGCGAAGGCGAAGTGGACCGAGAGCACGGACTACTACCTCGGCACGACGGTCGATCAGATCGCGGCGCAGCAGATCGGCCAGGAAACCCAGTTGCCTTCGCTCGAACTGGCGATGGACCTGATGGACATGGTCGGCCAG
>WTGL01000300.1:1240-1790 GCA_011523565.1 Acidobacteriota bacterium | reverse complement strand
GAACAACCTCTCCTGGTCGTCGCCGACGACGCCGCTGCCGGCCGAGGCCCATCCCCGGATCGTGTTCGAGCGGCTGTTCGGCGAGGGCGGCACGGCAACCGAACGGCGCGAGGGGCTGAAGCGCAAGGCCAGCCTGCTCGACTGGGTGCACGAGGACATCACCCGGCTTCAGGGCATGCTCGGCCCCGGCGACCGGGTCAAGGTCAGCGAGTATCTCGACTCGGTGCGCGAAGTCGAGCGGCGGATCCAGAAGGCGGAAGCCCAGTCCGACGAAGGCGCTCTGCCCGATGTCGACCGCCCTGCCGGCGTGCCCGCCGCGTACGCCGACCACGCCCGCCTGATGTTCGACCTCCAGGTGCTGGCGCTGCAGGCCGATGTGACCCGGGTCATCACCTTCCAGCTCGCGCGCGAGTCGAGCAACCGGACCTATCCCGAGATCGGCGTGCCGGATCCGCACCATCCGACCTCCCATCACGGCAACGATCCCGAGAAGGTCGCGAAGCTGGCGAAGATCAACCAGTTCCACGTCTCGCTGTTCGCCTACTTCCTG
>WTGL01000300.1:0-1230 GCA_011523565.1 Acidobacteriota bacterium | reverse complement strand
CAACCCGAACGTCCACGACCACGTGAACCTGCCGATCGTCGTCGCCGGCGGCGGAGGAGGAACCGTCCGCGGCGGCCAGCACATCGTCTACGACGAACCCGCTCCGATGGCCAACCTGCACCTGACCCTGCTCGACAGCGTCGGCGTCCGCCTCGACTCCTTCGCCGACAGCACCGGCCGGATCGACACGTTGGCCGAACCGGTCCACCTGGCGGGCTGAGGGGGAGAGATTGCGTAGCCTCGCCCTAGCGTTCCTTCTTGCGGTGCCGGCCGCGGCCGCCACCACCAACGCTCCCCTCGCCGACGCGACCGAACACCTCGACGCCGCCGCGATCGAGCGTCTCCTCGCGGCGTCCCCGGCTTCCGACGCCATCAACGCAGCCCAGGTCGACGGCATGACCGCCCTCCACTGGGCCGTTTACCACGACCACGGCGACCTCGTCCGCCGCCTGCTCGACGCCGGCGCCGACGCCTCCGCCGCGAACCGCTACGGCGTCATCCCGCTGTCCCTGGCCTGCGCCAACGGCAACTTCGAGATCGTCGAAGCGCTACTGGCCGCGGGAGCCGACCCCAACGCGGTGCTCGCGGGCGGCGAGACGGTCTTCATGACCGCGGCGCGGACCGGCCGGATCGAGGTGGTCGAAGCGCTCTACGAGGCCGGCGCCGACGTCCACTTCCGCGAACCCCAGCGGGGCCAGACGGCGCTCATGTGGGCGGCCGCCGAGGGCAACCTGGAGGTCGTCGAACTGCTGCTCGAGGTCGGCGCGGAGCCCAACGCGACCCTGGACTCCGGCTTCACGCCGCTCCTGTTCGCCGTGCGCGAAGGACGGATCGACGTGATGGAGGCGCTGCTCCGGGCGGGTGTCGACGTGAACGCGCCGACGCCAGGCAAGGCGGTCAAGCGGGGCCGTCCGCTGCCGGGCGGCCGCTCCGTCCGCCCCGGATCGACGCCGCTTCTGGTCGCGGTGACCAACGGCCACTTCGAGCTGGCCGCACGGCTTCTCGACGCTGGCGCCGACCCGAACGCGGCCCATTCCGGGTACACGGCGCTCCACATGCTGGCGCGTGTGCGCAAGCCCGGGGCCGGCGACAACAACCCGCGGCCGGACGGTTCGGGATCCATGGACGGCCTGGACTTCGTTCGCGACATGGTCGGACACGGCGCTGATCTCGAGACCCGGATGAGGGTGAGGGCTCGCCTGAACAACACGAGCTACAACGAACTGGGGG
>WTGL01000127.1:10704-16668 GCA_011523565.1 Acidobacteriota bacterium | reverse complement strand
CTTCATCCTCGGAGTCGAGGACCGGGCGAAGGCCGAGGCCTACATGGCGACGCCTGAAGCTGCCGCCGTCGGTGAGGAAGCCGGCGCGATCGACGGCGAGTACTGGTTTCTCGAGGAGTTCCCGACCGCAGGGAACGCCTGAGTCGGTATGCACACGCTCTCCATCAGCGAAGTTGTGGCCCGCGCTGAGGCACTGGCCAGACAGGTCCAATCCACCGGAAGCCGGATCGCAGTCCGAGTAGGCGGCAAGACGGTGGCCGCGCTGGTGTCACCGGAAGATCTCGAGACCTTGGAAGCGCTAGAGGATCAGCTCGATCTTCTCGATGCCCTCGACGCATTGGTGGACCATGAGGCGAACGGCGGCACGCCTCTCGAAGACTTGAAGCACCATCTGGAATCCTGACGGCGCCTAGGCGGTTCGACCCCCAGTAGGGATCGCGTGGCACCAGGAGGGATCGCGTGGCGGCCGGCGCGACGCACTAGGTGCTCTGCGGGCGCTTCGCAGTGGCGTATCCTTCCGCCGAAGTGGCCGCCCTGGCGGCGCTGCGTAGGCTGTTGACGGAACCGGGGGCGTGAACGTCCCCCACACAACCGAAACGACCCGCTCTCCAAGTCTCTGCCAATCATGCCCTCCGTGAATCCGGCCATTCTGTCCTGGGCGCGCAACAGCGCCGGCCTGTCGGTGGAGGAAGCCGTGGCCAAGCTCCCGTTGAAGGCCGCCCATGGCAAGACGGCGATCGAGCGGTTGAACGAGCTCGAATCCGGTGCTCGGGCGCCTTCACGACCCACGCTGGTCCGAATGGCGAAGCAGTACCGGCGCCCCCTTGTTACGTTCTATCTCTCCAAACCACCGCCACAGGGCGATCGCGGAACGGACTTCCGCAGTCTGTCGGGAGGCCAGTCCCCGGATGCGGACGCCAGAGTTCAAGCCCTCGTTCGTCAGATTCAGGCCCGCCAAAGCGTGTTGCGCGACATCCTGGCGGAGGACGAGGCCGACGAATTGCCGTTCGTGGGTTGCCTCACGCTGGACGACGGGCGCCAAGCCGCCCTCGACCTCACCCACCAACTCTTGGGCTCGTCACATCCCAGCCAAGCCCAAGACTCGGATCAGGCATTCGACGAGCTGCGAGAGGCGGTCCACCAGGCGGGCGTGTTCGTGTTGTTGAAGGGCGACCTGGGTAACTACCGGACAGCCATCGACACTGACACGTTCCGTGGCTTCGCCCTGGCCGATCGGCTCGCCCCGTTCATCGTGATCAATGACAACGACGCCAGGGCCGCGTGGTCGTTCACGCTGGTGCACGAACTGGTGCACCTGTTCCTGGGCCACACGGGGATCAGCGGCATCAGGGCCGGTAATCGCGTGGAACAGTTCTGCAACGACGTCGCCAGCGCCTTCCTGCTTCCCGAGAAGACCCTGGCGACGTTGGAACTGAGCCGCCTCGAACACGAAGAACTCGCGAGCGCGGTCGGCAAGGTGGCCAGAGATCACAACGTGAGTCGCGCCCTAGTGGCATACCGCCTGTTCCGGTCCAACCAGATCGAGAGACAGGACTACAGGAGGCTCGTTTCCGCTTTCCGTACTCAATGGCTGAACAGGAGAGAGGAACGAAGAGAAGCGGCGCGCGCCACCGACGGTGGCCCCAGCTTCTACACTGTCCGGCGCCATCGCGTCGGCAGTGCCCTGTTGGACGCCGTGAGAGGCGCACATCTCGCCGGCGATTTGCCGACCACCCGCGCCGCTCTGGTCCTTGGCATAAAGCCGACCCAGGTCGGCGAGATGCTGAGCGGCTAGCCCGGGTGCCCTCTCTTGCGCTTTCTCCTGGATTCGAACGTCCTGATCGATGCAGACCGCGACTACTACCCGATCGACCGCGTGCCGGAGTTCTGGGAGTGGCTGCTCCATCAGGCCGCGCAGGGTCTCATTAGGGTGCCAGTAGAAGCCTTCGAGGAGATCAAGGACGGCAAGGGGCGGCTCGTCGATTGGATCAAGGAGCACAAGATTGTTCTCCTGGAAGAAACGGAACTGGAAGCCGGCCCCGTGAGCCGCGTCGTCGAAGAGGGCTACGCTCACGATCTGGTCGACGACGAACTGGAGAAGCTCAAGGCCGACCCGTTCATCGTCGCGTACGGAGTCGCGCTGCCCGGACAAGTGACCGTCGTGACCATGGAACGGAGCAAGCCGAACAGGCAGCGGGCCAACCGCCACATTCCGGATGTCTGCGCTGACCTGCAAGTGCCCTGCATCGACACGTACGAACTGCTGCGCCGGCTCGACTTCCGGACCGACTGGCAACAGCGATGAAAGCGGGGGGCGGCGGCGGGAGTTCTCGGCCCGCTGAGGACGCTTGTCGGGAACGCAGCGCCTGTCCGGAAGGTCCGGAACCAGCTTCCCTTGGGGACCTTCTGGAGGCCGGTTGACAGCATAGGGCTCTTACTCGCGCCGGCCAATGGCAAGACCAACTCGATCCGCCCTCATGGCGAGGTGCGCCGAAGAGGCGCTCCTCGCAGCAATCGACTTGTACAACAAGCCCTTGGTTTCCTACAGGGAACAGACCCTGGCGCTGCTCCTCGTCAACGCCTGGGAGATTCTCCTGAAGGCCCGAATCGTCCAGTGCAACGGAAACGACCTGGCTGCCATCTACCCGCGTGAGGGCCGGCGGTTCAAGCGAAACGCAGATGGCAGCCACCGAACCATCGGTTTACAGCAGGCGACGGCCAAAACGCCCATTGGCCCCGCGATCCGACACTCACTGGAGGGTCTGTTGCTGGTACGGAACCAAGCCGCCCACGCGGGGGAACTGTCGGATGACCTTCGCCAGACGGTTCATGCCTTCGGCACCGCGGCGATTCAGAACTTCGTCACTTGTGCTGACAAGTGGTTCGGCCTTCCTGTCCGCATGCCGTATCTCCTCCCCGTCGGCTTCCTCACTGATGAAGGCCCCGCGCAGACCGCCGGAAACGCGACCCAGAGGCTGCTTCTCAGAAGACTGCAGGAACTCGCGGCCACACGCGTGAACGACGACTCCGAGTTCGCCATCACTCTCCACCTCGACGTCAGGTTGAATCCCGACCTCTCAGGCGGGGGGTCGATAGGGGTCACTGCGGATCCCAACGCGCCCAAGGTCCGACTAACGGGCGGGAAGTTGCTGGAGAAGTACTCCGCGACTTATGACGATGTCGTCAGCGAGTGCAGACGCCAGATTCCTGGGTTCAAGAAGAGCAAACACTTCAACGCAGCCATGAGGAAGGTCAAGAAGGAACCCGACTGCGCCTATGAGCGCAGGCTGAATCCCCGAACCAGCAAGGGCGGCGTCAAGTGGTTCTACGATCCAGAGACCACCCTGGCACGGCTGGAGAAGGAGCTTAGGGGCAACTCGGCCTAGCTAAACGTGTTGAAGCCGCCCCAGCGATTGGAGCGGCTCCGGTGTCATGGTTGACAGGAAGGCGGGTTAGGCGTTCCGGCTCCGCTGGCGGCTACTCCAGCACGTTCCATACACCGTACTCGTCTTTGCCCACGCGGATCTGGGGTCGGCGGAACCACCCGCCCACCGTCGCCTTCCCGAGCGTCATCACCCGCGCCCAAACGACCTCGCCATCGTCGGTCTCGATCTTGCAGCTTGTCCCAACGGCGATCCAGCCGGACTTTAGGTCCCGGTCGCCCTTAGCTTCGCCACCAAGCTCGATTGCTGTCACAGTGCCCGTCCTAGTCATTTCCGTTCCGTCGCCCCCCCCGGCTCACAGCAATGCACTGATGATCGACTCCCCTAGTAGCAGGAGGGCCCAAATCCACAGGAGTAGAACCACCGGGACGGCGAGGAGCAAAGCAACCCGCCTCCAGCGCAGGCGGACCTTGCGCGCCCTATCCACGTCCCCTGGATGGCCAGAGAGCCAGGCCGCTGCTTGAAGCCGTCTATTCGCTTCCTCGAAGTTGCGGGGAAAACCAGGGCCTCGCACCCGGAGAAGCCCTCCAAGAAGTTGCACTTCAACGAAGTTCGGAACGGCCATCTGCTTGTCCAGACTCTCGGCGTACCTCTTCCCCTCCCCCCTCAGTAACTCAAACTCACTGCTCACGATGGCCCCTCTCTGCTAGGACGCGAGTCGCATCGCCGCAATCGTCCATCGCAGCGCAGATCTGCTGCACGGTCTCCTTGACGAAGAAGGTCCGCACGACGATGTTGTCGCCCGTACTACTGGCCTGCCAGACAATGGACTTTGCGCCTTCGCTACTGGCTGCCACGTCCTTCGGGTCCTTACTCGTTGCAGAGATATCCCTCACCTCTACTTGGTCTCCGTAGTAGCACCGATCCAGTAGTTGCACGCCAGCAGGCATCTCGATCTCCTGCGTGGACGTTGCTATGTGCGCCTTGACGACAGTCACGGCGAGCCACCGCGGGCTGGCAGCGCACTTCTCGTCTTCCTGCGCCCGCGCGGCGTTCCCCCAGAGCATCGCCAGCAACAGCACGGCGAGACTCCTTCGTGCCGAAGTCCGATTCCCGTATGTCATCGCGGGATGATAGCTACGCCGCCTCCATGAGGCCAGCGAAGGGGGAAACGAGGGAGCTAGTGATCCGCCGCCGAGGCGGTCGGCGTACCGCTCCAGACCTGCCTCGCCGTAGTGTTCGGCGACGGCGTTCGCCGCCCGACGCAGGTACTTTGCCGACCGAAGAGCCACGCCCGCCACTTCGGCAAGCTGCGCCGCAGTCAGGAGGCGCATGAGTTCCGATTGATCGGTTTCCGGTGGCGGGTGCGTGGTTGCCCCTCTATCGGTTTCGGTGAGGTGCATGAGTTCCGGTTCCTGGAAGTCTGAGGGGGCGTTCCCGCCCGCGTCAAACGCAGGCGGGAATGGAGGAGGGAATCGAACCCTGCCTTCGGTTCGTTCGTTGCGATGCTCGAACCACGAGCTACCTCCCGCGCCCAGGCCGCCGCTCCTTCTTCACTGAGGAATACGACCAAAGGACCGATTCCGTTTACGACCGGTCTCAGGGGCGCGGGAACGGCGGGTTCAGGCCGAAACCAGAGGCCCGAACAGAGAAGGGCGGGGAAGGGGCGCGGAGTAGAATGGACACATGAACATCCTCGGTCTGATCCTCGGTTTCTACGCCTCTCGTATGCGCGATGGGCTTGCCTACTTCATCACGATGGCCCGGTATCCCTTCTACAAGCCCGGCAAGATGCAGCGGCGTGACATTGAGTGGTCGATTACGTACCACCGTGTCCGCCACTTCCTCGGAGCCACCTAGCGGGCCGTAGGACCGGAATCAATCGCGGCGGCGCGTGACCGTCTGAGCGAAGACACCCCCGGAATTTGCGCCGAGGCAGATCCGCCCCGCCCGGTTCAATCGCCCAATCCGATCCGGTTGTCTGAAGGTGTCCGGGCGACCGGATCCGGGGCGGGAACGGCGGGTTCCCGCCTGCGGTTGCGAGACTCGCGTGGGAGGTTCAAGCTAGCGCGCCAGTCAAACGCCCCTCTTCTCCCGTACCGCGGCCCACAGGCCGACCCAGATGCTGTAGCACATGGCCAGCAAGACCAACGTGAACGGCAAACCCGTCGAGACGGTCATCGCCCGCAAGGCATCCAGCGCGCCGGTGCCGCCGACCAGGAGCAGGACAGCGGCGACGACGCCTTCGAGGGTGGCCCAGAAGACACGCTGGCTGGTCGGCACGTCCTCCTTGCCGCCCGCGGTGATCGTGTCGACGACGAGCGAGCCGGAATCGGACGAGGTGACGAAGAACACGAGCACCAGAACGATGCCGGCGAGCGACAGCACCGCGCTGAGCGGGAACTGCTCGACCATCCGAAAGAGCATGACCTCCTGGGCCGCGGACGCCACCGGCGCCGTGCTGTCCGCGATCGTCTGGGAGATCGCCGTGCCGCCGAAGGCCGCCATCCAGACGATCGACAGCAGTGTCGGGATGAGAATCACGCACACGACGAACTCGCGCACGGTCCGGCCGCGAGAG
>WTGL01000127.1:10199-10694 GCA_011523565.1 Acidobacteriota bacterium | reverse complement strand
ATGCCGACGAACGGCGACCAGGACACCCACCAGGCCCAGTAGAACGAGGTCCAGTCATGCGAGAAGCCGGTGTCCTCACGACCGAACGGCATCGCCAGGGGCACGAAGTTCGCGGCGTAGGCCAACGCGCCCCTGGCGGCGGTGACCAGAATCCCGCCGGTCGGGCCAATCACGATGACCGCAAGCAACAGGGCCAGGGCAAGGGTCATGTTGACCCCCGACAGCACCTTGATGCCGCGGTCCAGGCCGCGCACCACCGAAACCACGGCGAGCAACGTGATGACGCCGATCAGCACAACAGCGGCCACACCGCCCGTACCCCAGCCGTAGAGCAGGTTGAACCCGGCCAGCGCCTGGGTGGTCCCCAGTCCCAGCGAGGTCGCCATGCCGAACAGGGTGGCGAACACCGCCAGGACGTCGATCACATGCCCCCACCAGCCCCGCACGCGGTCGCCGAGAATCGGGTAGAAGGCCGAGCGCAGGGTCAACGGCAGG
>WTGL01000127.1:9774-10189 GCA_011523565.1 Acidobacteriota bacterium | reverse complement strand
ACCGTCGAAGGCGGCGCCGAAGTGGGACAGCGGCTCCGAAACGCCGAAGTACATCAGGCCGATTCCCATGCCGGCGGCGAACAGCATCCCGAACCAGCCCGGGTAGGAGAACTCCGGCTTCGCGTCCGGGCCACCCAGCCGCACCTTGCCGACCGGCAGGAACACGAGCAGCAGGGCAAAGAGAACGAACACGTTGCCGGCCGACAGGAAGAACCAGTCGAACCCGCTGAGGATTGCCGGGAGCAGCCAACTCAAGAACCGCGCCGCCTGGTTCTGGAAGACCAGCGTGCCGAGGACGAACAGGAAGATCACACCACCCGAGACGACGAACACGGGGTTGTGAATGTCGAGCCCGAACGGGGTGATGTTGTCCTGCCCGACGCGGAGCTGGGGGCGCCGACTCAGTTGAACTGTT
>WTGL01000127.1:7719-9764 GCA_011523565.1 Acidobacteriota bacterium | reverse complement strand
CACCAGACTCTCGGCCGTGGCCTCCGGCCGATTCCAGTACTCCTTCATCAGGTGGCGGCCGGCGACCAGGACCTCACCCGCCTCGCCCGGCGCACAGTCGTTGCCGTCGTCGTCGACGATCCGCACCGAGGTGTGGAAGAACGCCTTGCCGGTGGAGCCGGCTTTGCGGATCGCGTCTTCGGGCGAGATCATGCAGGCAGGGCCACACGTCTCGGTCAGGCCGTAAACCTGGTGGACCTCGATGCCGAGCTTCTCGTAGGCCTCGATCAGGCTGACCGGCACCGGCGCCGCGCCGCTCATGCACCAGCGGAGCCGCTCGTGCTTGCAGCGCTCCGGGTCGTAGACCTGGAGCATGAAGTTGAGCATCGCCGGGACTTTCAGCATGATGTCGATCTTCTCGTCGCTGACCAACTGCCAGACGCGGACGGGATCGAAGGAGCGCATCACGACGCTGGTGCAGCCGGCGTGCACGTTGCAGGTCGCTGGGGTCAGGGCGCCGACGTGGAAGAGCGGCAGGGAGACCAGGAAGCGGTCGCCGGTACGAGAGGCAGCCGTCGGGCCGCTGCTCGTCCGGGCCGACGTGGACCCACCTCGTCACGTCCGTGCCGTTCTCGCCGCCGCCGCGCGCGATCAGGTCCAGCACCTGGGCCTGGAACTCGTCGCCGAAGACGACCGTCCCGGCGCCGGCGTCGCGGATGATGAAGGAGAGTTCCTCGGGCGTGAGGCGCCAGTTCAGCGGCACGCAGACGGCGCCGATCTTGGCCACCGCGAAGAAGGTCTCCATGTACTCGACGCTGTTCATCAGCAGCAGCGCCACGCGGTCGCCCTTGCCCACGCCGAGTTCGCGGAGCGCGTTCGCGGTCCGGTTCGAGCGGAGGTTCCACTCCGTGAACGTGAAGCGGCGCTCGCTCTCGACGTCGACGAAGCCCTCCATGTCCGGTGACAGGGAGGCGCGCTTGGTCAGGATGAGTCCGGCGTTGTCTTGCATTGGCCCAATCTCCTCAGGTGTTCTCGCCGACACCGTAGCTCTCGAGCGTGCCGTGGAAATCGACCACATCGAGCGCCATGACCAGCAGATCGTGCTTCTCGCCGGCAAGGTCCCGCACGTGGTTTCGCATCAGCCCCTCCGGCCGGAAACCCAGCCCCTCGAACGCGGCGACCGCCCCCTTCTGATCGGGCGTCATCCGGGCCATGAGCTTCTCGATCCCGGCCGCAACGGCCGCCTGAAAGGCCTGCTCCACCAGGAGCCTCCCCAGGCCCTTGCCGCGCGCCGTCTCGGAGATGACCACGCGAATTTCGGCCACATGGGAGGACCAGCGCAACTGGCTGCGGTCGATCGAGGCGTAGCCGACGATTTCGTCCTCGACTGTCGCCAGCAGGGTCACGATCTGGCCCGATTCGATCTCACCGATCCACTCGTCGACGACTTCGGTGTCCCGGATGTCTCGCCGCAGGAACAGGAGGTCGTGGTCCGGCAGGCCGTCGGCGAACGACAGCACGGCGGCGCGGTCGCCCGCGTTCATCGGCCGCACGGTCAGGTCGATCGCGCCGAGCCGGCTCGCCACCTGTCCCAGGCTGCTCATACGGACCGCTCGGCGAGCCACTCCTCGAGCCGCGGCCAGAGCCGCCGGACCGCGTTGCGGCCCGCGACCAGACTGACATGACCGCCTTTGAGCATGATCTCCTCCCTGTCCTCGGAGCCGACCATGCCGATCAGATCCCGCGCCGCCTCGTAAGGCACGATGTGGTCGTGCTCAGCCACCACGTGGATGAACGGAACGCGGATGTTCGACAGGTCGACCAACCGGCCGCCGAGCCGGAACTCGCCCTTCATCAGCAGGTTCTGTTGCTGCAGTTCCTTGGTCGTCTGCCGGAAGCATTCCCCCGGGAACGGGATCTGATCCGCCGCCCACCGCTGGAGGCGGCGGTACGAGGTGACGAACTCGTCGTTCCACATGTTGTCCCAGAGCCGCACCCGGCCCGCGACCTGGGACGCCGGGCGCAGCGCGTTGAACGAGGCGTAGAGCATCTGCGGCGGGACGTTG
>WTGL01000127.1:0-7709 GCA_011523565.1 Acidobacteriota bacterium | reverse complement strand
GATCCGGTCGACATCGAAGTGGGCCGGGTCGGTCCAGGTCCTGAACAGGCCCATGCCGTCGTAGTTCACCGGCGTCGTGAAACAGGCGAGGTTGCGAAGCCGGCCGCCGGACGCGGCGTCGGGATGAAGAGCCGCGTACAGCGCGGCCAGCAGGCCCCCCATGCAGTAGCCGACGATCGACACGTCGGGCTCGCCGCTTCGCTCTTGAACCGCTTCGACGCATTCCGGGATGAAGTCGAGCACGTAGTCCTCGAGCCGCAGGCGCTTGTCCTCCGGCCTGGGCGTACCCCAGTCGATCATGTAGACGTCGAAGCCGCGGTCCAGCAGGAACTCGATCAGGCTCTGCCCAGGCGCCAGGTCGAGGATGTAAGGCTTGCTGATCAGCGACATGACCAGCAGGATCGGCGTCCGGTAGACCTCGTCCACACGCGGCCGGTAGTGGTACAGGCGAAGCGTACCCCTGCTGTGAACGGTGTCCTTCGCCGTCAACCCGACACCCGGGTCTCCGGTCCTGATGTACTCCAGGCCCTTGACGCTGCGCCGGAAGGCGCGCTCCATCTCGCGCCGCACGCTCTGCTCGACGCCGGCCATGTCCAGGGTCGGCCGGTTGACCGACCGACCGGTCCGGGCTGCCGTTGCGCTGCCGCTCATCGTTCGGACGGCGGACGCCGGGTCCGCGCCGGGCGAGCCGCCTGGTTCTGCTGCTCCCTGCGTCCGACGGCTGCCGCGAGCAGCGCCTCGATCCGTTGCAGCCGTTCCTCCACGGCCGTCAGGCGCTCGGAGAGTTCGGCGACATCCGTCCGGGTGGGCACGCCCGTCATCTCGAAGTAGCGCTGGGCGCCCTCGCTCATCGTTTGCTGGAACATCGTCATCGCTTCGACCCAGTTGCCCGATGCGCGGGCGAACTCCTGCGTCCCCATCATGTCGTTGAGCATCGCGTTCATCTGATGCTCGGACTTCGTGACCCACTCCCGCCACATGGTGAAGGGATCGGGGGGCGGAGCCGGCGGTTTGGGGGTTCGACTGTCCTCGGCCATGACGGGAACGATAGCCGCTATGACGCCGCGGCGCGACGCAGCGTCAGAGCGAGGTGGGGACTGGAGCCAGTATTGAGCCTGCGACGGACTCGGCGGCGCTAGGACTCCTCGGTCGCCTCCGGTGCGAGCGAATCGAGGTAGCTGTTGGCAAGTCCGAAGCTCGAGTCGATCGCGGCGCGGTACGAACTGCGGCCGTCCTGGAACAGCCGGGTCCACTCCTGCACCAGGCTCTTGGCCTCGGCGGGGAGCCGCTCCGATTTCTCGACCCAGTTCACGATCGCCTCTTCGCGGCGCTCCTGCATCTGCGCCACCATGTCGAAGGTGGTGTCGAACGCCCGCTTCTGGAAATCGAGCACGCGGCGGTTGGCGTCGATCATCGATCCCCGCCAGGCCCCCAGGGAGCTCTTCGTCGTGCTGGCTGCTGTGCTGGTCGTCATCTGAAATCTCCTGAGTGGTACGATCCGTGGTCTGAAACGTCCGTGTGGTTGCATCTGTGTTGTGCAGTGCAGCATGAATCCTGCACACTATGCTGCACCGTGTCAACCCCCCGCCCAATGACCGACACCATCGCGGCTTGACCTCCGCGCTTCTGATATGAACGCCGCCCGCCAATCGCCCTCGCCGATCGTCATCAAGAAGTACGAGAACCGGCGGCTCTACGACACCCGCAACAGCCGCTACGTCAACCTCGACGGCGTGGCCGAGATGGTGCGGAGCGGCGAGGACATCCAGGTCGTCGACTCGAAGACGGGTGAGGACGTGACCCGGCACGTGCTGACCCAGATCATCGTCGACGGAGCCAAGGACCCCGAGCGGGGACCGCCGCTTGAGTTCCTTCGTGACCTGGTGCGCGCCCGGGACCAGGCCGGCAGGGACTTCTTCCAGTGGTACCTGAGGGGCGCCGGCGAGGTCTACGAGCGCATGCGCGAGACGATGGCTCACAGTCCGTTCACGCCCGATCCGTCCTGGATGCGACTCTGGGATCCGCGCGCCATCGCCGAGCAGATGCACGCGCAGATGACCCGTCAGATGGAAGGGTTGTTCGGTGCCGGCCGAAGCCCGGGCAGCGCCCAGAGGCCGGGGGAAGCCGCGACGACCGCTTCCGACCAGGATGCGGCTGCCGCAACGCAGCAAGAGGACGACGGCGCCGCCCGGGCCGAACTCGACGACTTGAAGAACCGGCTCCTCGATCTCGAACGACGCCTTGGCGGCTCCGGCGACTGACCCGACGCGACGAAGCGGGAGCCTCCTCGATGCCGATCTCCACGGCCGCCGCCGGCAGGAGCCTGCCGCCTTCCGAACGCAGGATCACCGTGCGCGACGCGCTCGCCTATGCGGCGGGGATCGGCGACACCTGCGAGTCCGTGTTCGACGATGCCCGGGGTGGAGGCATCGCGGCTCCGCCGTCCTACTGTGTGTCTCTGGAGTGGCCCGTGGTCAGCAACGGCCGGGGCAGTCGACTCCTCGGCGGCGAGGCGGATGAACTGGTACGCGGCGTCCATGCCAGCCAGGACTCCCACTTCCACCGTCCGATCCGGCCCGGCGATTCGCTCACCACGCACGGCCGCTACGCAGCCGTCCGGGCCACCCGCGCCGGAGCCCTCCTGACGACCTGCCTGGAGACGGTGGACGGCGACGGCCGGCCCGTCGTCACCTCCTGGTCGCGTTCCATCTTTCGCGGCGTGGCCACGGAAGGCCGGAGCGCCGAGATCGAGCGGGCGCCCGAGGTGCCCCGGCTCCGGTTGAACGGCGCCGGCCCGAGCCGTGCCGAGATCTTCGTGCCCCGCGAGATGCCCCATGTCTATACGGAGTGCGCCCGGATCTGGAATCCGATCCACACCGAGCGCGAGGTCGCTCTCCGGGCCGGCCTGCCCGACATCATCCTCCACGGCACCGCGACCTGGGCCCTCGCCGGGCGCGAGGTGCTGCGCGCCCACGGCGACGGCGACCCGGTCCGCCTGCGGCGCCTCTACGGCCGGTTCACGGCGATGGTCATTCCGGGCACGAAGATCGTCGTCGAGCACGCACCGGCAGGCACGACGAACGGCGGCGGCAGGCAGGTCGCCTTCCGGGTGCTGAACGAGCAAGGCGCGGAAGCGGTGAGCCAAGGCGTCGCCGTGATCGACTGAGCCTCGGCCAGGAGTCGAGTCGCGGCGTCCGCGCCGCGCTGACGCACAGGCATCAGGCTTGTTCCGTGCAAGCGCCGAAGGCGCTAGAGTACGCGGCCCGACACCGACTGGAACAACGACGGAGAGAGCACGAGATGGGAATCCTCGAAGGCAGGACGGCAATCGTCACCGGCGCCGGCCGCGGCATCGGCAAGGGCATCGCAATGAAGTTCGCGGAAGAAGGCGCGAATGTGGTCGTCAACGACCTCGGCGGTGCCACCGACGGCACCGGCGGCTCGCGGATCGCCGACGAGGTCGTGCAGGAGATTCAGGGCGCCGGCGGCTCGGCGGTTCCGAACTACGACAGTGTGGCCACGGTCGAGGGCGGGCAGAACATCTTCCAGACCGCGATCGACGCTTTCGGAGCCCTGGACATCCTGGTCAACAACGCCGGCATCCTTCGCGACAGGACGATCTTCAACCTGGTCGAGGAGGACTGGGACGCCGTGCTGGATGTCCACCTCAAGGGCCACTACTGCTGCAGCCGGCCCTTCGCGCGGTACATCCGCGAAACGAATCGGCCGGGCTGCCGGATCATCAACTTTTCGTCCGTGTCCGGCCTCTACGGCAACTTCGGCCAGTCGAACTACGCCGCCGCCAAGGCCGGTATCGCCGGCCTCTCCCGGGTGCTGGCGCTCGAGCTAGCCAAGTACGGCTGCACCGTGAACACGATCTCCCCCGGCGCCACAACCCGCATGACGGCCGAGCTGCGGGCCTCACGCGGGATGCAGATCGATGAGAACGCCCCCGAACAGAGCCCCAACCAGATCGCACCCGTGTGCGCCTGGCTGGCCTCGGAAGCCGGACAGGACATGACCGCTCAGATCATCGACGTCATGCGCGGCTGGATCGGCATCATGCAGCAACCCAAGGTGATTCGGAAGTTCAGCAAGGACGGGATGTGGAACAACCGCGAGATCGACCTGGTCATGCCGCAACTGCTGAAGGCCAGGCAGGAGCACGACGCGGCGGTCGACGCGAAGGCCGAGCCGACGCCGGTCGCCTGATCAGGTCAGCCAGCGCACGTACCAGGGCGTGCCGTCCGCCTTCTGCTGCTGCTTGAAACGCTGGCGTTCCAGCTTGCGCAGGAAGACCTCGCCCTCGGCGAAATGGCAGTCCTTGTACTTCTGGCCGCTGCCGCACGGGCACGGCTCGTTGCGCTGCACCTTGCTGAACCGGCGCGGCGCCGTAACCACCGACCTCCGGGTCGCGATCGCGTTGCTCAGCCTTCGTCCACCCTTCATCGACTCATCCTGGTTGCGTGAGATGTCCTCCGTGCGCGCCGCGACCCGGGGCGGGGTAAGCGGTCCGCTCGACCTGCTGCTATGTTACAGCCCAACCGTGCAGGTGACGCTGCCGGCTCTGAGGAGAATCGCGTGAGAATCTGCGTCGTCGGTTCCGGTTACGTCGGCCTGGTCACGGGGGCCTGCCTGGCCGACTTCGGCACGGATGTCGTCTGCGTCGACCAGGACGAGTCGAAGATCGCCCAGTTGCAGGCGGGCAGGATTCCGATCTACGAGCCCGGCCTGGGCACCCTGGTGGCCAAGAACGAGGAGGCCGGGCGCCTGAGCTTCACGACCGAGCTGGGGCCGGCCCTCGAAGCGGCTGCGGCCGTGTTCATCGCCGTCGGCACGCCGCCCCGCGAGGACGGCTCTTCGGATCTCCGCTACGTGCGCGAAGTGGCCCAGGCGATCGGCGGACGGCTCAACAGCTACAAGGCGATCGTCACCAAGAGCACAGTGCCCGTGGGCACCGGCCGCATGATCGAGGAGATCATCGGCCGCGGCCGCACATTCTCCGTCGTCAGCAACCCGGAGTTCCTGCGCGAGGGATCGGCGATCGAGGACTTCATGCGCCCGGACCGCCTCGTCATCGGCAGCCGGGACCAGCGTGCCACCGACATCATGCTCGACATCTACTCGCCGCTACGGGCCCGCGGCGTGCCGATCGTGGTCACCGACGTCGAAACCGCGGAGATGATCAAGTACGCCTCGAACAGCTTCCTCGCCACCCGCATCTCCTTCATCAACGAGGTCGCGGAACTGTGCGAACGGACGGGCGCCGACGTCCAGGTGGTGGCCCACGGCATGGGCCTCGACCGGCGCATCGGGCCGCTGTTCCTGCGCCCCGGCCCCGGCTTCGGCGGCTCCTGCTTTCCGAAGGACACCCGGGCCATGGTGTCGATGGCCCGGGAAGCGGGCGCCAGGGCAGAGATCGTCGAGGCGACGCTCGCGGTCAACCGCCGGATCCAGGAACGAATGCTCGGCAAGATCGAGTCCGTGCTCGGGGATCCGAGAGGCCGCACCGTCGCCCTGCTCGGGCTGTCCTTCAAGCCCGACACCGACGACATCCGCGAATCGCCGGCGCTGTTCGTGCTCGACCAGCTCCTGGCCCGCGGCGCCGAGGTGCGCGTCTACGACCCGGCCGCGATGGACAAGGCCCGCCGTATCCGCCCTGAAGCCGTGTATTGCGGCGACCAGTACGAGGCCGCCGACGGCGCCGACCTGCTCGCCATTCTCACCGAATGGAACCAGTTCCGTGCCCTCGAGTTCGGCCGGCTGAGGAAGTTGCTGCGCCAGCCGCGCGTCGTCGACCTGCGCAATCTCTACGAGCCCGAACGCGTTGCCGCGGAGGGCCTCTGGTACTCCTCGCTCGGGCGGGCGGACGCGGTGCCGGAGAGCAAGCCGGTCGCCGTTCCGAGCGCCCCGGTTCCAGGGGTCAGAGCTCCAGGGGTGAAAGCCTCGTGAGCGCGCCGCTCTCCGTCGTCACCGGCGGCGCCGGATTCATCGGCTCCCATCTCTGCTCACGGCTGCTCGACGAGGGTCACCGGGTCTACTGCGTCGACAACTTCATCACCGGCAGCCCCGCGAACATCGAGCACCTGCAGGACAACAACCGCTTCACGTTGATCGAGCACGACGTGAGCAAGCCGGTCTACGTGGGTCCCGACGTCGACAACGTCCTCCACTTCGCCTCACCGGCGAGTCCGGTCGACTACCTGGAGCTGCCGATCCAGACGCTCAAGGTCGGATCGCTCGGCACCCACAACTCGCTGGGTCTGGCCAAGCACCACGGGGCCCGGTACCTGCTTGCCTCGACGTCGGAGGTCTACGGCGATCCGCTGGTCCATCCGCAGCCGGAGTCCTACTGGGGCAACGTGAACCCGGTCGGTCCGCGCGGCGTCTACGACGAGGCGAAGCGCTTCGCCGAGGCGATGGTGATGGCCTATCACCGGATCCACGACCTCGACACCCGGATCGTCCGCATCTTCAACACGTACGGCCCGCGAATGCGGCTGCGGGACGGACGGGTCGTTCCCAACTTCATCCGCCAGGCGCTCTCGGGCAAGGCCCTGACTGTGTACGGCGACGGCAAGCAGACCCGTTCGTTCTGCTACATCGACGACCTCGTCGAAGGTGTCTGGCGCCTGCTCAACTCGTCCGAGACCGACCCCGTCAACCTCGGCAACCCTCACGAGATGACCGTGCTGCAGTTCGCGCAGGTCATCCAGCGCCTGACGGGCAGCCGCAGCGAGATCGAGTTCCAGCCCCTGCCGGTCGACGATCCGAAGACGCGCCAGCCCGACATCTCCCGCGCCACCCGCCTGCTCGACTGGGAACCCAGGGTCGACCTGGAGGCCGGCCTCGAGAAGACGATCCGGTACTTCGCCGCGCTGCTGGGCGAGTAGTTCCGGCTAACATGGAGGCTCGTCAGTCAGACAAGCCGCCGACAGGGACCGCCGCCCGCGAGAAGACGTCCATGAGTTCGTCCACTAGCCGGAATACCCCCCATCGTTCGATGCCGATCGTCGCCGCTCTGGGCGCCGCTTTCCTGATCGCCTCGCTTGCGCCGGTACCCGCGGCCGCCCAGGACGAACGGTTCGCCGGATCCTGGGAGCGCGACGAGACCCGCAGCGATGCTCCCTGGAGACCGCCGGGCAGTCCCCCGACGAAACGGACCGACACCAGGATCGACATCAGCCTGGTCGGCGACGACGTGATGATGGTCTTCACGTTTCGCCCGCCGGACTGGGACACGTCCGTCCAGGTTCCGGCGAACTACATCACCGACAACAAGCCCCAGCAGGCGCCCAACTTCGTCGGCGGCCAGCGGGAAGTGCGCGCGAAGTGGCGCAAGAAGAAGCTCAACATCGCCTACACGATCAAAATCGGCCCGGTAGAGGCCGATGTGCAGGAGGTCTGGGAGATCTCCAAGAACGGACAGGATCTGATCCAGACGACCTTCGGCCGTACGGCGGGCAGTGGGCAGCGCCCCGACGTTCGAAAGTACTACCACGTACGGGCGACCGAAGATCCATAGCGCCGCCCGAACAGAGGAGCAAGCAACGATGCGGACTGCGATCGGCATAGGGAGCGCCTACGCCTCGGGAACGAACTGGGACGCGCTGGCGGAGTACGTCGTCGAGGCGGACCGCATGGGCATCGACGATGTCTGGTCGGCCGAGGCCTGGGGCACCGACGCCGTGACTCCGCTCGCCTTTCTC
>WTGL01000303.1:1811-2268 GCA_011523565.1 Acidobacteriota bacterium | reverse complement strand
GTCGTAGCGGTGGATCTGGGACGGCGTGCCGAAGCTGGAGTACGAGTAGAAGGTCTCGGTGTCCTCCCAGCGGCCGCCGAAGCCGCCGGCGGTGCCGATCCCTGGCAGCTCGACCTCGCCGGCCGGCGTCGCGGGCTCGGCGCCGTTCGGCTCCGCCAGCCGGACGACGGTGCGCGCGTCGTGCAGGTAGTTCAGAACCAGTTTGCCGCCCACGGCGGAGGCGTAGGAGAGAGTGTCCTCGGCTTCGGGGACCACCTCGTGCAGCGTGGGGTCCCCTTGGGGCGATCCGTCGTTCAGGTCGACCGCGACGATCCGGTTGCGCGGCGCGTCCTTGTTCGTCTCGAACAGAAACACCGGGCCCACGTTGACGATGTAGCCGTAGAGAGCGTCCCACTGGTCGAGGAGCGGGCGGATCGCCGAGTCCGGTTCGTCGATCTTCCGGTAGTGGACCGCGTTT
>WTGL01000303.1:0-1801 GCA_011523565.1 Acidobacteriota bacterium | reverse complement strand
CCCCTCCTGCAGGCTGACCAGCAGGTACTCGCCGTCCTCGGAGACCGAGGCGTACGGGTTGCGGCGGGGGTGCTCGGGCTGGCTGAACACGAGCCGGTCCTCGCTCTGATCCGCGCCCAGTGCATGGAAGGAGACGGAAACCGCCTTCGAGCCGTCGCCCCTGGTCGGATCGTCCTCGCGTGGGGGGTAGCGGCTGTAGAAGAACCCGGAGTTGTCCGGCATCCAGGAGATCGACGTGAACTTCGTGTAGTCGATCAGGTCGCCCGTGTCCTCGCCGCTGTCTGTGTCACGGACCTTCCACTTCCGCCAGTCGGAGCCGCCGTCCGACTGCGCGTAGGCGACGTAGCGCCCGTCCCGGCTCGGCGTCATCCCGGCCAGCGCCACCGTTGCGTCCTCGCTCCAGGTGTTCGGGTCGAGCAGAACGCGGCCCGGCGGCTCGTCGCCTTCCTGGTCCATGGACTCGGCCACGTAGACGACGCTCTGGTCCTGGAGTCCGTCGTTGTGGCTGTAGAAGTAGCGCTCGCCGCGCTTGCCGGGCGTGCTCCAGCGCTCGTAGTTCCAGATCGCGCGCAATCGCTCTTCGATCGCTTCGCGGCCGGGAAGCGCGGCCAGGAATGGCTCCGCGACTTCGTTTTGAGCAGCGACCCAGGCCGCCGTCTCCTCGCCGTCGAGGTCTTCCAGCCAGCGGTACGGATCCGCGACCTGGACGCCGAAGTAGTCGTCGACCTGGTCGACCGTCCGGGTCTCGGGATACTCGACCGGCGCGGCGTCGAAGGTGTCGGAGGAACAGGCCAAGAGGGATAGGACGAGAGCCGGCAGAAGCCGGCGGGGAGTCGGTTTCATGATGGGGCCGGATTATAGGGGGCGGTCAGAACCCGAGCACCTCCCGGCACCATTCGCTGACCGCCTCCGCGACCTCGTAGTCCACGTCCTCCTGCCGGCGGCCTGATCTCTTCAGGACCTGCAGGCTGTGGTCGCCGCCATCGACGAGGTGGAGGCGAGCGCGCGGGCCCAGCCGGTCGCGGACGCCGGCCAGGAGTTCCGGGTCGGCGAGCCGGTCGCGGGTGCCGCTCAGGAAGAGCATCGGCTTCTCGACCTGGCTCAGGTGGTCGGCGCGCGATGTTCCGGGCTTTCCCGGCGGGTGCAGCGGGAAGGCCTGAAAGACGAAGCCGGCGACGCCGAGGCTGTCGACCGCGTCGGCGCTGGAGGCCATGCGGCCTCCCATCGAGCGGCCGCCAGCAAGGAGCTGTAGTTCAGGCCGCATGGCCCTGGCATGCGCCACCGCCGCCCGAACGGTTCGATGTAGCACGAGCGGCGGGTCCGGACGGCGGCGGCCCGCTTCCGTGTAGGGGAACTGGAATCGGAGCGTGGCGATTCGAAACCCGGCCACACCGCGGGCGAAGGTTTCGATCGTCGCGTGACGCATGCCCGCGCCGGCTCCGTGAGCGAAGACGAGAAGGCAGCGCGACGCTTCGGGCTCGAGCAGCAGGGCGCTGACACGCCGATGGTCACCGACGGCGATGCTGGTTTCGCTGGCCCGCGTCACAGCACGAACGTCTCCGCCGCCCGGTCGGCCAGGGTGTCGCCGATCGCCAGCGACGCCGTCGCGCCGGGTGACGGGGCGTTCAGCACGTGGAGCAACCGCGGGCTCGTCTCGATCGCGAAGTCGTCGACCAGGTTGCCCTTGCGATCCAGGGCCTGGGCACGGACGCCCGAGCCGCCGGGCAGCAGGTCTGAGTCGCTGAGGTCGGGGACGAAGCGGCGCAGGTCGCGGGCGAAGCGGGCGCGGCTGCCGGAACGC
>WTGL01000248.1:14131-16917 GCA_011523565.1 Acidobacteriota bacterium | reverse complement strand
GACGGCATTGGCTCGCCTGGCGCCCGGAGTGAAGCCCGACGCGGCGGCCGCCGCGGCAACCGCCGCGGTGCGCGCCGCGCGAGCCACTTCGCGGCTGCCGGAGGCACGGGACCCAGAACCGACCGTGCTGCTGGGCCCCTTGCTGCAGAACCGCGGACCCTCCGCGCTGCCGGGTCAGATGCGCCTGCCCCTGGTCGTGGGCGGCGCGGCTCTGGTCGTGCTCCTGATCGCGACCGCCAACATGTCGAACCTGCTGCTGGTGCGGGTCGCGGCCCGCCGGCGGGAGCTTGCCGTTCGCAATGCACTCGGCGCGGGAAGGTGGGGCGTGGGACGCCTGCTCGTGATCGAGAGTGTCGTGCTCTCCGCGCTCTCCGGTGTCGCGGCGCTGGGCGTAGCTGCACTCGCCGGCCGCTCGCTGCGGGTCACGCTGCTGCCGAACTTTCGGTGGGCCGGCGAGCCACTGGACAGCACCGCGATCGCCTTCACCGCCACCGCCGTACTCGTCATCGGCCTCGGGGCGGCCCTGGCTCCCGCCGTGTATGCAGCGCGCAGCCGCGGCATCGAGAGGCTCGACAGTTCGCGAGGCGCCCGTGCACTCGGAATGCCGGTCCGTACCGGTCTGATCGTCGTTCAAGCCGCGCTGTCGCTGATCCTGCTCAGCGGCGCGGCGATCTTCTACCGCTCGTTCGAAGCGGCGCGCCAGGTGGACGTCGGCTATGCGAAGGAGAACCTGGTCACGGTGAGCCTGGGCGGCTTTCGGTCCACGGGATCGCCCGATGAGACCGCGATCGACGCGCTGGAGTCCCGCCTCCGGTCGCTACCGGACGTCCTCGACGTCGCCCAGGGAACGAACTCACCAATGGGATTCAAAGCAGCGATGCCGCCACCGCGGGTCGAAGGCCTGGACCGCCTGCCCTTCAACGAAGGTCCTTACGTGAGCCTCACGACACCCAACTTCTTCCGCGTCGCGGGCCTGGCGATTCTGGAAGGTCGCAGCTTTACCGAGTGGGATCGCGCGGAGACTCAGAAGGTCGCGGTCGTCGACGCGATGTTCGCCTACGGCGTCTGGCCCGGCAGGAGCGCCGTGGGCCAGTGCCTCTTCTTCGGCGAAGCGTCCACGGACTGCACGACGGTCGTCGGTGTCGTTGAATCCGCCCTCGACAGGGGCCTGCTGGACGCCGATCGCGCCGCCATCTACTACCTCCCCATCTCCCAGGCTTCGTCGAACCCCATGCAGGCCAGCTTCGTGAACAACATGCGCACGCTGGTCGTGCGGACCCGCGGGGATCCCGGGCGCGTGGTGCAGCCAACGCTCCTCGCCCTGGCGAACCTGTTCCCCGACCTGCCGCGCCACAGCGTTCGAAGCCTCCCCACCGTGTTCGCGCCGCGGATCCGTACATGGACCATCGGTACGGGGCTGTTCGGCGCCTCCGCCGCCCTGGCGGTGCTGCTCGCCGCCATCGGCCTTTACGCGGTCATCGCGTTCGGGGTGCGCCAGCGCGAACTGGAATTCGGGATCCGTCGCGCGCTGGGCGCCCAGGCGTCCCGCCTTCTGCGCATGGTGCTGACCCGTGGCTTCTCCCTGGCGGCGGCCGGCGTCGTAGCCGGCACGCTCGCCGCGCTGTGGGCGGGCAGGTTCATCGAGCCGCTGCTCTTCGACGACCGGACTCCCCGCGACCCGCTCGCGTTCGCCGTCGCCGCGCTGGTGCTCCTGACCATCGCGGTAGCGGCCTCCTTGCTGCCGGCCCGCCGGGCCTCTCGCGCCGACCCGCGTCAGGCGCTGGAGGCTGAGTAGCGCACCTAACCGGATGCTGAAGCAGTTCCTGTTTCGCCTGCGTTCGAGCCGGGACCGTCGGCGGAGGGACGCCGAACTCGACGACGAGATCCGCTTCCATCTTGCTGAAGAGGCGGAAGTGCGAGTCGAGGCAGGCCTGTCTCCCGAACGAGCCCATGCCGAAGCACGGCGCGACTTCGGCAACGTCACGCTGATTCGCGAGCGGACCCGCGAGACCTGGGGCTGGGCGCCCGTGGAGCTGCTCCTCAAGGACATCCGCGCCGCCTTCCGGATGATGCGGCGCAACACCGGCTACACCTGCGCCGTGGTCCTCACCCTGGCCCTCGGCATTGGCCTGAACGCCCCGATGTACGAGATGCTGTCCCGCCTCTTTCTCCAGCCGCCACCCCACATCGAGGACTCGGACGCCGTTCATCGCCTCTGGGTCAGCGAGCGCATCGATCCAGGCGATCGCGGCGGCTCCAAAGGACGGAGGTGGGTGGTCGACGCGATGCAGTGGCTCGACTTCGAGGCCCTGGCCGCAGACAGCGCACTCATCGACGGCGTCGCGGGCCACCGAGTCTCGTTCAGGACGAACGGCCGCGGTCAGCGCGCCGAGAATCTCACCGTCTCCTGGGTCACGGGAGAGTTCTTCGACTTCCTTGGCGTGGCTCCTACGGCCGGAAGGTTGATCGCCGCCACGGACGACCACCTGGCGGCGCAACCCGTCGCCGTGGTCAGCGACGGCTACCGGCGGCAGCGGTTCGGCAGCGCGGAGGAAGCGCTCGGCACGACGGTCAGCTTCGAGGACGTCACCTACCTCGTCGTCGGCGTGCTGCCGCGCGGCTTCTCCGGACCCCGCTCGAACGCAGTCGACGTCTGGCTCCCTCTTGAACACGCCGCAACCGCCAGCCGGGGGAACAGCTGGAGACGGTACGGAACCACCTTCTACCTCACACCGTTCGTCCGGCTGGCGCCCGGCGCGACGGAGGAGGCCGCCGGCGCCGCGGTG
>WTGL01000248.1:6210-14121 GCA_011523565.1 Acidobacteriota bacterium | reverse complement strand
CCTGGCGGCCGCCCTGGCCCCCGCCGTGTACGCGGCGCGCAGCCGGGGAATCGAAAGGCTCGACAGCTCCCGGGGCGCCAGCGCGCTCGGAACCCCCGTCCGCACCGGCCTGATCGTGGTCCAGGCCGCGCTGTCGGTCGTCCTGCTCAGCGGGACGGCCGTGTTCTACCGTTCCTTCGAAGCGGCGCGCCAGGTGGATGTCGGCTACGCCAAGGAGCACCTGCTCACGGTGACTTTGGGGAGCTTTCACGGCGACACCCGCCTGGATGGCCTGGACGGCATCCCGCTCGACGAGAGCGCGGTCCGCGCCATGGAGTCCCGCCTCCGGGATCTGCCCGGGGTGCTGGACGTCGCCCAGGGTACGAGTTCACCGATGTCGGGAAGCGGCGCGGCGTACGCGGACCTGCGCATCGACAGGCTCGACCGCCTGCCGTTCCGCTCCGGGCCCCATGTGAACTTCACTACGCCCAACTTCTTCGACGTCGCGGGGCTGGACATTCGGGAGGGCCGCGGTTTCACGGAGTGGGACCGCGAAGGCACGCAGAAGGTCGCGGTCGTCAACACGTCGTTCGCGCAGCAGGTCTGGCCCGGTCGGAGCGCCGTCGGCCGTTGCCTGTTCGTCAGCGGCGACGCCGACTGCACGACGGTGGTCGGCGTGGTGGAACCAGCAGTGAACTGGACTCTGCCCGGAGCGGACCCGGTCTACTACCTGCCGATCGCCCAGGCGTCATCCGATCCGACCCTGTCGGGATGGACGAGCATCCAGCGTGCGCTGATCGTCCGAACCGCCTCAAGCCCCGGGCGCGTCGAGTCGCCGGTGCTTGCCGCCCTGGCCGAGCTGTTTCCAGAACTGCCGGGACACCACGTCCGGAACCTCTCCGCACAGTTCGCATCGCGGATTCGCACCTGGAGAACCGGAACAGGCCTGTTCGCCGCCTCCGCGATGCTCGCCGTACTTCTTGCCGCCGTCGGGCTGTATGCGGTCATCGCGTTCGGTGTACGACAGCGTGAGCACGAATTCGGCATCCGTCGCGCCCTGGGCGCCAGGGCGTCCAACCTCCTGCGCCTGGTGCTGACGCGCGGTTTCTCCCTGGCGGCGGCCGGTGTCGCGGCCGGTACGATCGTCGCGCTATGGGCGGGTCGCTTTGTCGAGCCGCTGCTCTTCGATGGCCGCAGCCCACGCGATCCGCTGGCGTTCGCCGCTGCGGCTCTGGTGCTGTTGACAATCGCCGTGATGGCCTCGTTCCTGCCGGCTCGCCGGGCGGCTCGCGCTGATCCCCGGCGGGCGCTGGAAGCGGAGTAGCGCCGAAACCGCAGGCCCGGCGCCCTGACTCAAGCACTGCCGGTGCCTCTTGCAGTCAACACTACGACTGCATAGACTGCATGCCATTGGCTGCACCGCAGAGGAAGCTCGATGAAGACGATGACCATCCGCAACGTATCGCCCGACCTGGCGGCGGCCCTCGAGGAGGAGAAGAGCCGACGCGGCCTCTCTCTCAACAGGACCGTGCTTGCCCTGATGGGCGAGGCCCTGGGCGTCTCGGAAGAGGCGGAAAGAGGCAACGGACTTCGCCGCCTGGCCGGTACGTGGACAGAGGACGAGTTCCGCGAGTTTGAAGAGGCCGTTCGGCCGTTCCGGGAGATCGACGAGGAACTCTGGAGGTGACGGGGATCTGTGTCGACACGTCGGCCTACAGCAACTTCCGCCGCGGCGAGACGCGAGTCGTAGAGCAGATCGATCGAGCTCGCTGGCTAGGCGTTCCCAGCATCGTCGTTGGTGAACTGCACGCGGGTTTTCGTGCGGGATCCCGGTTCGATCAGAACCTCGGTGATCTCAGAGAGTTCCTGCGTCAGCCCGTCGTGCAAGTCCTGGCCGTCGACGAACAAGTCGCCCACATTTACGGTGAGATCGTCTCGGAACTGCGAACGGCGGGCCGTCCGCTGCCTACGAACGACATCTGGATTGCGGCCACCGCGGTCCGGTTCGGAGCGGCGGTGCTGACCTTCGACGCCCACTACCGAGAGATCGGCCGCGTCGGCTCGATCGTGCTCGGCGGCGCCTGAGCACCACCGCTCAGGGCAGATCGGCCACCCACATCTTCGCCTGCGCGCCGCGGCCCGTCGCCGAGCCGCCGGCGGCGTAGAGCTTGCCGCCGATGATCGCGGCGGCGGGCGACGAGAGCGGCATCGGCAGCTTGCCCAGGAGTTCCCACTCGCCACCGGGCGCTAGCACCAGGATGTCCGGGTCGATCGACTTCGTGCCGCCCGCCGGCGTCGTGTGGCCACCGACCATGACGATGCGGCCCTCGTGGACGAAGGTACCGGCCTCGCCGTGGGAGTGGCCCTTCGGCAGGTCGGGGCCGCGGCTCCAGGAATCGGTGGCCGCGTCGTAGATGTCAACCCGCGCCTGGTCGAGCTGCTGGCTGTCGTGGTTGTACTGACCGCCGATCGCGTAGATGCGGGTGCCGATGGCGATAGCGGAGAACTGGTTGCGCGGGTCGGGCATTGGCGCCGCGTCTCGCCAGTTCGCCGATCCGGCGGCCCAGTCATCCAGGTCGAGGACCCAGTGGTCCGCAGCGTCCGTGTCCCGATCCGCCTTCAGGCCTCCGAAGTAGTGCAGCTTGCGACCAACCAGCGCCAGTCCGCCTCCCGCTCGCGGCTCGGGCAGCAGCGGTGCGGCCGTGTAGCGGTCCAGATCCAGATCGCAGCTCCAGACCTCGGCGATCGCGTGGCCCTTGTAGCCGTCCTTGAAGCCGCCGGCGAACCAGACCGTGCGACCGTCCAGCACCGCGTTCAGGTGCGTCACCGGGCTCGGCATGTCCTGGATCCGCGTCCAGCTCCCGTCCGCCGGATCGAAGACGTCGACCCGCTTGCTCGATCGGACCGGTCCCTCGTAACCCGCGAACACGTAGAACTTGCCGTCGATGACCGTCGTCGCGGCCTCCCACTTGCCGGAGGGCATGTCCGGGAGCTCCTGCCAGGTGAGTTCCTGAGCGCCGAGAAGCGGCGCGGCAAGCGCGGCGACCGCCAGGACGGCCGCGTGGCCGAAACTTCGGCTCCGCAAGGAATCACGCTTCGCCAGCACGGTCGCGCCACTGTAGCAACCGCCTCCTCCGCTGCCGCTAACATGATCGGAGTTCCCCGACTAAGAAAAGGAGAGCCGATGCGGATGAGGTCCACAGCGTGACCACGGCCCTGCTCGCCCTGTTCCCGATCGCCCTGGGGGCGATCCTCCTGATCGGCTTCCGCGTGCCCGCCCGGCGCGCCATGCCGGCCGCGTACGCCGCCGCGGTCCTCGTCGCCCTGCTGATCTGGGAGATGCCGATCGCGCGCATCGCCGGCGCGTCGATCCAGGGGCTGTTCCTGACCTTCGACCTCCTGTTCATCATCTTCGGCGCGATCCTGCTCCTGCACACGCTGGAGCGTTCGGGCGGCGTCGACGCGATTCGCCGCTCGTTCCATGGCCTGAGCGACGACCGGCGGGTTCAGGTCGTCATCGTCTGCTGGCTGTTCGGCTCCTTTATCGAGGGCGCCGCGGGGTTCGGCACGCCGGCCGCGGTCGCGGCGCCGCTCCTGGTGGCGCTCGGCTTCCCCGCAGCCGCCGCCGTGATGCTCGGCATGATGGTCCAGTCGACCTCGGTCACGTTCGGCGCGGCGGGCACGCCGGTGCTGGTCGGGGTCCAGGGTGGTCTCGGCGGGGAAGCGTTCTCGGCCGACCTGGCGGAGGCCGGCATCGGCATGCTCGACTACCTGGCGGTCGTGACGGAACGGGGCGTCGTACTCCACGCCACGGCCGGAGTGCTCATGCCGACCCTGATGGTCGTCATGCTGACCCGCTTCTTCGGCGGCAGGCGTTCCTGGACGGAGGGACTCTCCATCCTCCCCTTCACGCTCGCCGGCGGCCTCGCGTTCACCGTCCCCTACGTGCTCTTCGGGTTCTTCCTGGGGCCGGAGTTCCCGTCGCTGCTGGGCGCTCCGGTCGGGCTCGCGATCATGGTCACGGTCGCGCGCCGCGGCTGGCTGGTGCCCTCCGACACCTGGGACTTCCCCGCCCGCGACCAGTGGAAACCGGACTGGGTGAGCGGCTTCGAGGACGAGGCCACGGAAGCGAACGACCGCGGGATCGGCCTGGTCAACGCCTGGGCCCCCTACGCCCTGCTCGGCGGCCTGCTCGTGCTGAGCCGCCTGCCCGCTCTGCCGATCGGCGGCTGGCTGCGCACGCCGGCCATCGCCTGGGACGACATCCTGGGCAGCGGCGTCTCGGGCTCGACGACGCCGCTCTACCTGCCGGGCTTCTTCCTGCTGGTCGTCGTGTGCATCACCGCCTTCCTGCACCGCATGGACTTCGCCGACGTACGAGCCGCGGCCGCCTCCTCCGGCAAGGTGCTTCTCGGCGCCGGCTTCGTGCTCATCTTCACCGTGCCGATGGTGCGGGTCTACATCAACTCGGACGTGAACGACGCCGGCCTGCTCTCCATGCCCCTGGTCATGGCGGACTTCGTGGCCGTGAACGTCGGCGACGTGTGGCCGTTCTTCGCCGCCATGACCGGCGCCCTCGGCGCGTTCATCGCCGGCTCGAACACGGTCAGCAACCTGATGTTCACCGCCTTCCAGTATGGCGTCGCGGAGCGGCTCATGATGTCGACCGCGATGATCGTCGCCCTGCAGGCGGTCGGCGCCGCGGCCGGCAACATGGTCGCGATCCACAACGTCGTCGCCGCCTCGGCGACCGTCGGGCTGCTCGACCGCGAGGGCGCCACGTTGCGCAAGACGATCCTGCCGACGATCTACTACCTGCTGGTACTGGGGATCCTGGGGCTTGTCGCGGTGCACGCGCTGGGACTGCCCGATCCGCTGATGGGGGTGACGTGACTCAAAGCCCAATCCGCTCGTTGACGATTCTCCTCGTCCTGGTCGTCGCCTGCACCAGTGACGCTCCAGACGGGACGGGTGCAGCCGGCGACCCGGCGGCGCCGGCGCAGTCCGAAGGGGCCGAGAGCCGAGCGCTGCGCAACGCGTACTTCGGGGATGTCCACGTCCACACCAAGTACTCCTTCGACGCCTACATCTTCGGCACCCGCGCCGATCCCGACGATGCCTACCGGTTCGCCAAGGGAGAATCGCTGACGCACGCGGCCGGCATCGAGATGCGCCTGAAAGCGCCGCTCGACTTCCTCGCGGTTGCCGACCATGCCACCTATCTGGGCATGTTCGAGCAGATGGACAACCCGGACTCTTCTGTCGGCCAGCATCCGCTCTCGATTGCCCTGCGAAGTGCCGCAACGCCGGCGGATCGCAGCGCCGTGTTCCAGGAAGTGCTGCCACGGGAACGGGGCTTCGTCAAACCGGACGACCTGCTCGATCTCGACGTCGTCGCGAGCGCCTGGCAGAAGATCGTGGAGGCTGCCGAAAGGCACAACGATCCCGGCAACTTCACGACCTTCATCGGCTATGAGTTCACTGCCGGAGGCCGCCGGGGCGAAAACCTGCATCGCAACGTCATCTTCCGGGATTCGAACGTGCCCGGCATTCCGTTCAGCCGGATCGAGGCGAACAACAACCCCGAGCTGCTTTGGGACTGGATGGACAAGCAGCGCGCGCAGGGCATCGATTCCCTGGCGATACCTCACAACTCCAACGGCTCGGACGGGTGGATGTTCCAGCTCACCGACCGGGCCGGCGAACCGATCGACAGTGCCTACGCCGAACAGCGCATGCGCAACGAGCCACTGGTCGAGGTCACCCAGGTCAAGGGCACGTCCGACACCCATCCGCTCCTGTCACCAAACGACGAGTGGGCGGACTTCGGGATCATGGAGCGGACGATCGGCAGCGACTTTCCCAGTCAACCCCAGGGCAGCTACGTGCGCGAGGCCTATCTCAACGGCCTCGCCCTCGAAGATGAACAGGGCTTCAATCCGTTTCGCTTCGGCCTGATCGGCTCCTCCGACACCCACAACGCAGCCGGGTCCTTTCGTGAAGACGAATACTGGAGCAAGACCGGGCTGCTGGACATCACGCCGGAGCAACGCGGGTCGGTCCCGCGCGAGGACACCGGGGAGTACGACGACCCGACCAGACAGTACTGGGGAGCGTCCGGGCTGGCCGCAGTGTGGGCCGAGTCGAACACCAGGGAGGACATCTTCCGCGCCTTCCAGAGAAAGGAGACGTTCGCCACCACCGGCCCGCGGATGCGCGTCCGCTTCTTCGCCGGCTACGACCTGGACGAGACGACCCTTGCCGGCGACGACGGCATCGCGAGGGCCTACGCGGAAGGCGTCGCCATGGGCGGCGATCTGATGGCGAATGGAACCGGGCGTTCGCCCAGATTCCTGGTCTGGGCGATCAGGGACGCGACGACCGATCCGCTGGACCGCCTGCAGGTCATCAAGGGATGGGCCGAGGACGGCGCGACCCGGGAGATGGTCTACGACGTCGCCTGCTCCTCCGGATCGACCGTCGACGGCGACTCGCACCGCTGCTCCGACAACGGAGCCACCGTGGATGTGACGACGTGTTCGACGGATGAGGGTGACGGAGCATCCGAGCTCGAGGCCCTCTGGCAGGACCCGGACTTCGATCCTGATCAGCGCGCCTTCTACTACGTGCGCGTCCTGCAGAACCCCACCTGTCGCTGGTCGACCTGGGACGCGATCCGGGCGGGGGTTCCGCCGAAGCCCGGCCTGCCGGCCACGATCCAGGAGCGGGCCTGGTCGTCACCCATCTGGTACGTGCCCGGCGACGCCGGCGAGGCCGACTAGCAGCTAGTCGCGGAGTTGCCGCGCCAGGGCGGCGGCTTCGTCGAGCATTGTCCGCAGGCCGCCGCTCTCCAGCCAGTCAAAGCGGAACAACCGGTAGCTGGCCTCCGCCCTGAGCCCGTTGAGCCGGCACAACGCCAGCACTCCGGGCTCCCCCGCGGTCGACTCTTGAACCTCGTCGCGCCAGACGCGCAGCAGATCGCCGAGAACGTTGGCGTCGTTCAGGGTGCCGAGCACATCCTGCAGGCGCTTGCAGCGATCTACCAGGGAGACCGCAACTTCGCATTCGGCTCGGACCGGTTCCACCAGGTAGCGGAGCCGCTTGCCGGCGATGCGCACCCTGTGCGGGCCCCGCTCTCGGTCGTCGCCAAGGCCGCCGATGCAGGCGTCCAGCCTGTGCGCAACCAGGTCGAGCCGCTCAGAAAGCGCGTGAGCGTACGACGGACCAACGGCTGCAGCCGGTCCCCAGTCGGCCACGCGCGACTCGAAGCCGCCGGTCCACGCGGCGAAGTCGGCACAGACCATCTCGTTCGAGTCGCCTGAACCCGCCAGACTTGCCGAACGAAGCCGCGCTTCGACCCACTCACAGCCCGGCCGGTGCTCCGGCTCCAACTGGTCGACCTGTTCCTCCAGCCACTCCAGCGCCACCTCGGCATCGCGACCGGCACCGGTCCGTTTCTGGAACCCGGTGAGCGTCCGCCGGTCCCGCTTCTTCACGACGCCACGCAGCAGTCCTTTCCAGGCGCTCAGGGTGCTCCGCAGCCGCCGGATCGACACCCTGAAGTCGTGGAGGCCCTCGGCGTCCTCCGGGTCGAGGCAGCGCGGCGCGGCCTCGCGCGCTTGGGAGAGAAGGTCGAGGACGATCAGGCGTACAGCCTCCTCCGCGTTCCGCCGCAGGAGATCGGCCGGAAGAGGCATTCCGTCAGTATAGGAAGGCGCCATGAAGACGATCATCGAGCCCTTCCGCATCAAGGCGGTCGAACCGATCCGCCTCGCCAGTCCCGAGCGACGGGAAGAGGTGCTCCAGGGCGCGGGCTTCAACCTATTCAAGATCGCGGCGGAGCACGTACTGATCGATCTCCTGACGGACAGCGGCACTGGCGCCATGAGCGCGCAGCAGTGGGCCGCCGTCATGCGCGCGGACGAGAGCTAC
>WTGL01000248.1:2003-6200 GCA_011523565.1 Acidobacteriota bacterium | reverse complement strand
GCGCGAGATGTTCGACCTCGCCGACGGCGCCACGATCAGCGCCAAGAAGGACGGGATCGTCAACATCGGGGGCCTGCTGCTCCTGCGCGACGCGGAGCTGTTCCGGCGCGCCAGCGAACTGACGATCCTCACCGAGGGATACGTCACCTACGGGGGGCTCGCCGGGCGCGATCTCGAGGCGATGGCGCAGGGCTTCCAGGAAGTGCTCGACGAGGACTACCTGCGCTACCGGATCCGCAGCACGACGTACGTCGGCGAGAAGCTGCTGGAGGCCGGCATCCAGATCGTCGAGCCGCCCGGAGGCCACGCCATCTACATCGACGCCTGCAGGTTCTCCCCGCACCTGTCCCGGGAGCAGCTCCCCGGCCAGGCGCTCGTGGTCGCTCTCTACCGGCATGCCGGCATCCGCACGTGCGAAGTGGGAACCGTCATGTTCGGCGCACGGCAGCAGCCGCCGCTCGACCTGGTCCGTCTGGCAGTGCCGCGGCGGGTCTACACGCAGTCCCACATGGACTACGTCGTGGAGGCTCTGGTGGAGCTCTACGCGCAGCGGGAGCGGATTCGGGGGCTACGGATCGTGGGCGCGCCGGAAGCGCTGCCGCACTTCTCGGCTCGCTTCGAGGAGGTGTAACTAGCGCCGGCCGCGGCCAAAGTCGGTCTAGGAGGTAGTCACTTGCTCAAGATTCCATCCACCAAGTCCGAAATCAGCCACCGACGCAGCGTAACTCCCCCCGCCACGCTAACTCCTCACAGACTCCTTCAGCGCGGCCAATCTCCCCACGATCTCGGCAAGCGTAGAACTGCGGCAGTCCCGCAAGCTTGCCTTCTCGATGACCGTCTTCAGCACGACTGCGTTCTTTTGCGCCTCCCTTCGACTCATTCCAAACAGCTCGCGGCACTCATCCACAAGCTCCAAGAAGAGAGCCTCCCCAATCTCCTGGCGAAGCGCTCTCTCCAAGTTGCCCTCTAGGCACGCATGCGTATCCCGAACGCCCACTGGCCAATCCTCGATACGACCTCCCACGAGTCCCAACAAGACCTTGTTGGCCTCCGCCGCTGCATCACCCTTGTCTCTGTCGTTGTCCCAAACCAGATATGTCGCGATGCCGAGACTTTGAAACACCATTGCCGGGCGATCCATGTTGGGCTTCCCATTGCAAGGAACGACACAAACTCCGAGCGCCTCCAGATCGCATCCTTCCGCTTCCGCCACGGCCAAGAGCGCCAAGCGGTCGCCTTCCCCTTCGACAAGTGCCACTACGTCCGCAAAGAAGCCCTCGTTCATCCACGGCGTCATAAGTGCCTGCATTCGGGGCCGAAGACTCTCCGACGTGTAGGTTCCCGGAAGTCGCCCGTAGAGGCTGGCTAGACGCCGAGCGATCTCCTCCAACGTCACCGATGCGACCGCAGTCGCTGCTGGTCTTCCTTCGTCGATGCTTCTCTTCCTGAGCACCCTCACTTTGTCGAAGCGATCCAAGCCAACGAAGAGCGGTGCGTGCGTTGTGTAGATCACCTGGGTACTCGCGGCCACGCCCGGCACGGAGCCTTCAGCGAGCTTGAGCAACACCGAAGCCAAGTGCCTCTGCCTTCCCGGATGTTGGTAGATCTCGGGCTCCTCGATCGCGAAGACTACGTTGGGGATCCGCTCAGCCTGGTCACTTGCCTCAGACGCCGCGACTGGCTGTTTCTGGGAACCGACCAAGTGTTCAAGCATGGTGAAGATGAACGCTCGTTGGAGACCGTGACCCGTTTGGCCGACCGCCGACTCGTAGCCGTCCTCGCTGAGTCGCACCTCCGCCGAAGGCATCGCGATCTGAATCGGAGCGAAGCCGGACCACGTCAGACTGGCGCTCGCCTCCGGCGCATAGCGAGACAGCGTCTGAGTCAGGCGCTCGCCAAGGTTGAGCAGCTCCGGAAGGCCTTCGGGATCTAGCAGCTCCTCATACCTAGCCTGTATCTCCTGCTGAAAGCTCTCAATGTCTGACCGCTCTGAGAGCGCGCTCCGCGTGATTAGGTTCATGATCGCAGTAAGGTGAGAGTCTCTTCCCTCAGTCGCATCCGTAAGCGCGTCCCGTACAGCGGGGACCCTGATGAAGCTCGTGTATCGGCCGAGATACCCTCGCGCGACATTTCTGAAGCCGAAGAACTGACCCTCGTCCCGCATCGGGACGCAGAGTGTTGGGTTCTCAGCTTCCCATTTCTCAAGCGCAGCTCGAGCGGCATCGGCAGACCTAGCTGCCGGCAGAACCGAGTACGCGGGCTCTTCGCGTAACGCCTTGTACCGCCGGTTCGTCTCTTGCTTCGAAGGTGCCTCGCGG
Organism: Acidobacteriota bacterium; assembly: GCA_011523565.1. GTDB lineage: Bacteria > Acidobacteriota > Thermoanaerobaculia > Multivoradales > Multivoraceae > Multivorans. The sequence goes on along the minus strand of WTGL01000248.1, from coordinate 3,882 downwards.
ACATCGCTGAAGTCTGGGCACTGCCGCCGCATGCCGTGATAGGTCCCCCCAGTGCCGCTTGTTCCCCCTCTAAACACACGCGTTACGGTCAGTGTGTCGCCATCAAGATAGGACCTAAAGTGGTCCCGCGCGGAGGCTGAGAGCTCCGAGAACGTCACTGCGATCTCGATCTCGCAATCCGTATTCTCGGCATAGAAGTCCTCATCCTTGACCGTCGCTGCAGGCTCGTAGAACAACTCCAGGGCTCGCAGAAACGACGACTTTCCGGCGCCGTTCCTACCGACGAGCGCAGTGAGCCGATCACAGGCTAGTGTCTCGTCCAGAATCGAGCGGAAGTTCTTGACACGGATTCGGGAAAGGAACATAGGATCAGTTCACACGAGAAAAGTCGTACTGGTCTTTGATGTTCTCGTTGAAGTACCTGCCCTTCGAAGAGGAACTCATAAGACCGTCGTAGTCGGCCGCAGGAACAGCGAAGTAGCGATAGACACGCCCTCCGCGGAACTCAACTTCCAGTGCACGCGCGATCGCGTCATAGCCTACGGAGGCCAGATTGGTGGAGTCGACAGGTATCCTCTGCAACTGTAATCTCCTGAGTTGACAGACGTCACGCTTTGTTCGCAGGCGTCAAGGGGCCAGCCCCTCCGTGGCCCTGGCTGTGAAGCGCGTTCCACAGCTCGGCTTCAAGGGGCACCGAACCGGCAAAGGAGGATAGGTGTCTGTGAGTGCAACGTCAACTGGCAGTGCAGGCTCCCCGGCCGCGACGTTGACTCCGCACCACGAACAGCTCAGCGAGGGGGAGGGTACCGTCTCCGCATTCCAGAGCGATCCTGCTCCAAGAGTTTCGCTACAGGTTCAAGTGCCCGGCGCGTGCTGTCGACCCGCAACTGTCGTGGGCCGCCTCATCCCGCGGCAGAACGGTAGAGCAGTAGCTGGCGATGATCGCTACTTCGCGGTCGTTCGCGGCAGGATGCGGAACAAGCCGTACGCCGCTGCCAGCGCCGTGATTCCGAGTACGGCAGCGGCACCGAAACGCCCGTACAGAGCCATGCCGGTGCCGAACAAAGCCGCGTACACCGCGGCGCAGCCGAGCATCCAGGCGAGCAGCGCCGCCGTGGCGCCGCCGGGCTCGTCCGCTTGCGTCTCGACGACCCGCCGCCAGCCCCGTGCGAACGGGCGAACGCGGTCGTAGAACGACTGCAAGACCGCCGTCTCCGTCGGCCGGGTCGCCATCGTGATGCCGAACCAGACCGCCGTGGTGAGGCCGACACCGAGCAGGAGTTGAGCCGCAACCGAAGGCAGCGTCAGACCGACGGCCTCGTGGACGAACTGGAACCACACCGCAACCGCGAAGGAGACGATCATCGCCGAGATCTCCGACCAGGCATTGATCCGCCACCAGAACCAGCGCAGCAGGAAGATGAGTCCTGTACCGGCGCCGATCTGGAACGCCTGCATCGCGTTCTCGAGCCACAGCGCGACCACCGCCGCCAGAGCGACCAGCCCGATCGTCGACAGCCGTGCGACCAGGACGTAGTGCGACTCGCCGCGGCCCGGCCGGACGAAGCGCCGGTACACGTCGTCGACGATGTACGAGGCGCCCCAGTTCAGATGCGTCGAGATCGTCGACATCAGGGCCGCCGCCAGCGACGCGACGACCAGGCCGAGCAGGCCGTGCGGCAGGAAGACGAGCATCGCCGGGTAGGCGAGGTCGTGTCGAATGATCGACGGATCGAGGTGCGGGAAGGCCTCGGCGATCGAGTCCAGGGTCGGATAGACGACCAGGGACGCCAGAGCGACCAGGATCCACGGCCATGGCCGCAGCGCGTAGTGGGCGATGTTGAACCACAGGGTGGCGCCCATCGAGTCCCGCTCGCTG
>WTGL01000248.1:0-1993 GCA_011523565.1 Acidobacteriota bacterium | reverse complement strand
CAGGAAGACGGTTGCGGCCGTCTCCCAGTCCGCGAAGTCGGGCAGCAGGGCGAGGCGCGCGGCGATGTCGGGGTTCGAGACGAGTCCGGAGAGGCCTCCGACGGCCGGGTGCGCGAGCGCGTACCAGGCGGCCGCGACCGAGCCCACCATCGCGATGACGAACAGCATGAGGTCCGTAACGACGACACCCCAAAGACCGGAAGTCGCGGAGTACGCTGCGGTGACAGCCGCCGCAACGAGGACCGTCGTGTACTTGTCGGCGCCCAGCAGGACGCCGCCGATCTTGATGCCGGCGAGCAGCACCGCCGCCATGATCATCACGTTGAAGAACACGCCCAGGTACACGGCCCTGAACCCGCGCAGGAAGACCGCAGCCCGCCCCGAGTACCGGAGTTCGTAGAAGCCGATGTCGGTGAACACGCCGGAGCGTCGCCACAACTTTGCGTAGAAGAACGTCGTGCACATGCCGGTGATCAGGAACGCCCACCACATCCAGGTGCCGAGCAGCCACCACGGCAGGTTCCGCCCGGCCAGGAAGAACTGGCCGGTCCCAGCGCCGGCGCGCCGGGCGAAGACGAGGCCGACGGCGAGCGCGAGCGCCCCGTAGGCGGCCAGGACGGTCCAGTCGAGACCGTTCAGGTGCATAGCTGGGGCGGAGACGGCGGCGGCAACGGCGACGGACGTACCCGCCAGCCACGGGTCGGGGGAGAGGGTCCCAGGGGCCGCTCGCACTTTCCCGGTGGATGAGGGGTGGGTGCTCGCTGCGGTCGGCTGCGCTCCGGTTGGGCGTCGTTAGATGAGAGGTGATTGGGCGTCGCTTGCCGACAGCCCCCTGGGACCCTCTCCCCCGACCCCCGGCTGGCTGGAGGTCGGTGCCGACCGGGACCTCTCACGCCGGTTTTCGGGAAGCGCGACCGGCGAACCACTCGTCCAGGTTGGCCGGATAGTCGCCGCCGTCGACGCACTGCTGCAGCGTCGAAGCGACGGGGGGCAGGTCGCCGGGGTATGTGAGGCCAGCCGTGCTCTCGGACATCCGTAGGAGCCTGACACGAGCCGAACCGTGGCTGATCAGGTGTCCAAGCATTTCGCTGAGCAGGAACTCATCCTGCAGGGGATCATCGAGGCTCGCGTGGAAGTCGGCAAACGCGGCTTCGAGGAGGCCGAAGATCGAGGGCTGAAAGCCCCAGAGGTTCATCGAGCAGGGGCAGTCGGGGACCAGCGAGCGAGCTTCACCGTCGCCATCGCGGCCGACGAGGCCGGAGTCGGTCTCCCGCACATCATAGACCTCGTCGATCCCTTCCAACGTCGAGTCAGAGCCGGCCGTGAGGATCCCGCGGTTGACGCCGCTGGTCCGGGAGACGCCGGTGCGGTGGAGTTCGTATGCCGCGAGGAAGTGCGAGTCCTCGCCGCTGTCCAGCAGGCCCGCCACACGCCGGCCGAACGCCTCAATAGCCCTTGGGCCGTAGAAGTCGTCCGCGTTGACGACCAGGAACGGCTCCTCGATCTTCTTCCGCAAAGCGAGGACGGCGTGGCCGGTGCCCCATGGCTTGGCTCTCCCCGCCGGGGGCGCCGCGCCGTACGGCAGGTCGTCGAGGCTCTGGATCACAGAGTCGACGGGAACCGCCCCTCCGGCCCGTCCGGCCGCCCGGCTCATGAGCTGGTCGTTCCAATCCGCCGACGTGACGAACACGACCTTCCGGCAGCCGGCGCGAATCGCGTCGCAGATCGCGTACTCGAACAGCACCTCGCCACCCGGCCCGACCGGCTCGAGCGTCTTCGGTCGGCCGAACCTCGCCGAGCGGCCGGCGGCGAGGATCGCGAGCGTCAGTCCCTGACTCAAGCGGCTCGATGCCTCTCGACGACGGCCATGTCGAGCTCGACCCCCAGCCCGGGTCCGGTCGGCGGTTCGATGAAGCCGTTCTCGAACCTGATCGGCTCGACGAAGATGTCGCTGTGCAGGTCGTTCGTGTTGAACTCCTGGATCAGGAAGTTC
>WTGL01000279.1:451-2282 GCA_011523565.1 Acidobacteriota bacterium | reverse complement strand
GATGACGTCGCGGTCGGCGTACCACTCGCCGCCCGCCTCCGACTTGCTGAGGAATCCGTCCACCGATCGCCAGCGCCAGGCGACCTCGAGTTCGCCGAAGTTACCGGCGTCGATCTGATCGAGCGGCGAGTATTTGGTCGACCCTACGTCACCGCCGTAGCTCGGCCACTCGCCGGCCGGGGCGCCGCGCTGGGCGGTCGCGGGCGCGGCGAGCAGCAGGGCGGACAGGCCGCCGGCGGCGATCATCGTTCTGGGCATGTCGGCCGCCAATCGTACCGATACGACACCCCTGGGTGCGCCGGCCCTCTGGCCGGCATCCGCCGGATGCGGAATCCGGGTTGCAACCCGGCGCTATGCTCGCGGCGGATCCATGAGTGAGCCACCAAAGCTACGCGTAGGCATCGTCGGCGCGGGGTTCCTCGCCGAAACCAGGGCGCGCTGCTGGAAGCAGGTCGTCTCAGCCGGCGTCGCCGGCGTCGTCTCGCGGCGTCGCAAACGTGCCGAGGACTACGCGCGCCGTTTCGACGTGCCGGCCGTGTTCGACGACCTCGACGCGATGCTCGCGGATCCTCTGATCGATGTCGTCGATCTCTGCGTCCCCAACCGCCTGCACCGGGGGATGACCGAGGCGGCCGCCGCGGCCGGCAAGCACGTCATCTGCACCAAGCCCCTGACCGCCTATACCGGCCAGGATCTGCCGGAGGACGCGAGCGACGCCGACGTTGCCGGTCGCGACCGTCGCGAGATGCTGCGGGTGGCTGAGGCCGACGCGCGGGCGATGGTCGATGCGGCGAAACGCGCCAGCGTTCAGCTTCTCTACGGCGAGAACTGGATCTACGCTCCGGCCTTCCGCCGCGCTCTCCGGCTGCTGGAGAAGGCGGACGCGGTTCTTCTCGAGATGCGGGGTGGGGAGTGCCACAGCGGCTCTCACTCTCCCTACTCGCGGGTCTGGCGGCACACGGGCGGCGGCGCCCTGATCCGGCTCGCCGCCCATCCGGTCGGCGCCATGCTTCACCTGAAGCGAGAGGAGGGGCTGCGGCGGTCCGGCAAGCCGGTGCGACCTGCCTGGGTCAGCGCGGAGACGGCCGATCTGAGCGCGGTCGCCGGAATCGCCGCGGGCGAACTCCGCATAGCGGGCGGTTGGGGCGAGGTCGAGAACTGGGGCTGCGCCGTGATCGGCTTCGACGATGGATCGCGCGCCGTCGCCTGGGGCGGCGATCACGTCCTCGGTGGAATGGAAAGCGGCCTCGATCTGTTTGCCAGCAACTGTCGGCTGCGGCTCAACCTGAGCCCGAACGACATGCTCCGCGCATACACGCCCGACGGGAGTGTCTTCGACGACGCCTACATCATGGAGAAGATCGACTCCGGCGCCGGCTGGACGACGCCGATGCCGGACGAGGACTGGACATCTGGTCAGCTTGGCATGTGCCAGGCGTTTGCCGCCAACCTGCTGGATGGCGTGGCCGGGGAGTCGGATGGAGAACTCGGTCTGGAGGTCGTACGGGTGCTGTACGCCGCGTACGTGGCGTCGGCCGAAGGACGACGGTTCGGCTTCGAGGAACTTTAGGGAGAACGTGAAATGAGACCGCTTACGTTGCGTTGGTTCGGTTTGCCAACGACTCTGGCGCTACTGGCCGCCGTTCCGGTTGCCGCGCAGAATGGGCCGTACATCGGCCTGGAACTCGGCCACGGAAATGGCGCCTCCATGACAATCGACGGTACCGACAACGACGTCGCGACCACGTGCGACGGCTGGCTCGTGCCGATCGACGGCACGAACGCGGGCTGCGATCCGCCGCCTTCGGCATGGTCCTCGGACATTGGCGGC
>WTGL01000279.1:0-441 GCA_011523565.1 Acidobacteriota bacterium | reverse complement strand
GGCACGACGACCATCGCGAACACCAAGCTCCAGGACAGCGTGTCCGCCTACCAGGTGCTGGCGGGAGTCGACTTCTCGGTGAGCGAGTCGGTGACGCTCGGCATCAAGGCGCGCCTGGTCGAGTACGGCGACTTCGAGACCGGCCGGCTGCCTTGGGACCAGCTCCGGAGCCACCACTCGAGCCGCAGCCCGGGCGGGACTGACGTCACCTACGTGATGTCGACCGATGACCTGAGCATGTGGGGTGTGAGCTTCGGGATGAAGTACAGCTTCTGAGTCGAGGCTGCGCGGTAAGGTACGCGCCCTCACGGCCCACGCAACGGCACGGAGTACCGCGAATGCGATTCAGCTACTGGCCCGCCCCCACGATGCCCTGGACCGACCTGCTGGAGATGTCCCGGCACGTCGAGGCAACCGGCTGGGACGGCATCTGGTACGCCG
>WTGL01000023.1:573-16950 GCA_011523565.1 Acidobacteriota bacterium | reverse complement strand
GCCGAACTCGTAGACGGCCATGTAGGAGGCGCCGGTCGCGGCGTAGCGGAGCTTGCGCTCTTCGCCGTTCTCGAGGGTGGTCGGCGGCGAGTGGTAGAGCGTGAAGGCGACGCCGAGGGGCCCGCGAACGCCGGCGAGCGGCAGGCTCGGCTCGTCGTCGGAGAAGGGGACGCTGCCGGCTGAGGGCTGGTTGGCGTGGCGCTGGATGCGGTGGATGTCGCCGTAGGGCACGCGCCAGTCGCCGTAGAGGTCGGTGAGCTTCTCCGCGGCCCTCTCCAGGGCGAGAAACCGCGCTGCCATGTCGTTCACGTACTTGGGGCTAAGGGTCTCGACCGGATAGCCGCGGCCGTAGAGATCTTCGTACCAGCCCACCGCCAGCGTCGCCTGCGTGGAGGTGAGGGAGCTCTTGTAGTCCCAGTCCAGCAGGTGCTCGACGTAGGGGCGGACGCGGGCGGCGAGTTCCGGGTCGGTGCGTTCGAGCGTCTCGAGCCTGCGGGCGTAGACCGGGATCTCCGTCATCGGCCAGTAGAGCGTCGTGTCGTAGGCGAGGTCCTGAAAATCCTCGAACGTCAAATCGCTGGCGTTCCGCAGCAGGAAACGGGCCACCTTGGCGCGGCGCTTGTCGTCGTGCTTGTCTTCCACCATGTAGGGCGGGAAGTCGAGCAGCGAGGGGTTGCCGTCGTCGGTCGTCGTGAAGGGCGTCGAGTTGCAGTTCTGGACGAAGCCGGACGGCGGGTTGAGGACCTGCGGCAGCTCGTCGATGGGGTGGAACGGCCCCCACTCGTTGTTCGGGTCGGCGCCGTCGACGGGCTTCGTCCAGTCGACGGACGGGTCGCGGCGGGCGAACGTCCCGTTATAGAGGTAGAAGATGTTGCCGTCGGCGTCGGCGTAGGTCGTGTTGAACGTCTGCAACAGTTGCATCGAGACGGCGGCGTACCACTCCTCGAAGGACCGTGCCTTGGCCTGGGCCAGCGCCTGGACCATGCGGCTGCCTTCGTAGAGGCGCGGCACGCGGACGGCGAGGTAGCGGTCCTCGTCCTCCCTGGCGATGATCGGGCCGTAGTGGGAGCGCCGGAGCCCGACCTCACGCGGCTCGGGTTCGCCGTCATCGCCGAGCACGTGGATGGTGGCGCGCCATTCCTCCGCCTGCCGGTAGCCGTCGCCGTAGCGGTACTTGAGCGGGTCGGTCGGGTGGTCGAAGGTCAGGCGGTACGTATCCGAGATGTCGGCGGCGTTGACCGTGTACGCCCAGCCGAGCGCCTTGATGTAGGTGTCCTCGAGCTGGAAGAAGTGGTCCTCGCACTGGGCCCATGCGGAGCCGAAGGCGACCGCGGCGTCGGTGGAGGCCTTGATGTGGGGCACTCCCCACTGGTCGCGGTGGATGACGACGTCGGCCGCCCAGGCGGGTGCGTTCTGCGTGCCGGTGGCCGGCGGTGCTGATGAGCCTTGCCCGGTTTCTGGCTCGGCCGCGCAGCCGATGACCGCGAGCGCGAGGACCGCCGCGGCGAGTCGCATCGTCCAGGGTTGGCTCAAGCGGTCCATCGTCACATCCGCCGCGGAGAGAACGGGCCTCCAGGAGGTTCGCCGGGACGGGGCCCGAGGCTGGCCAGGAAGTCCGCGGCGCTCTTGTGGCGAAGCCTCGAACCGACGACCAGCCACGCCAGCAGGATGAGGATGAAGCCGCTGCCGGCGAGGTTTGGCCTCGTGCCCGGGAGCAACGGCCAGGCGAGCATCGCCAGCACACCCAGGGCGCCGAGTGCCAGCATGCCGACCGCGGCGGCATTCGTGGAGTACTCCGACCGCTCGACGTGGAAGAGGACGTGGGCGCCCTCGCCTGTCCTCCTCACCGACACGGAACCGTGGAGGATTCCGGTGCGGACGCCGGCGGCGACCGGCAGGGTCAACTGGCCTCCGGTTCCCTGCCGGTCCCAGGTCCCGTTCCAGGCCTCGGCGCCCTCCTCGAGTGCCTCGATCGCCTCCTCCGGCGTCAGCTCGAGTTCGATCTCATACTGTGCAAGCACGATCGGTGCAGCGAGATGGCAGCTTACGCGGCCAGCTCGTCGAGTTGCCGGTCGAAGAAGTCCTCGACCGCGACGAGGAACTTCTCGACGGTGTCGAGTTGCTGGATCTGCTGCCGCAGGCGCTTGCCGTTCGGCAGTCCGTGGGTGTACCAGCCGGTGAACTTGCGCAGCTTGTGCAGGGCGAACCGGTTCGCTTCGCGGTCCGCCACCATGTGAAAATGCCCGAGGATCAGGTCTCGCCGGTCCATCAGAGTGGGTTCGGGCGCATCCTCCCCGAGCAGGTGGCTCGTGATTTGGTGGAAGATCCACGGGTTCCTCGTCGCGCCGCGGCCGATCATGACCCCGTCGCAGCCGGTCTGCCGGAGCAGGCGCTCCGCGTCCTCGGGAACCACGATGTCGCCGTTGCCGATGACCGGAATGGACAGGGCCTCCTTGAGCCGGGCGAGATGGGTCCAGTCGGCTTCGCCCTTGAACATCTGCTTCGCCGTGCGCGCGTGCATCGTGACGGCGTCGACGCCGAGGTCTTCGCACAGACGACCCAGGTCCAGGTAGTTCGTCCGGGCGTGGTTGAGGCCCAGGCGGAACTTGACCGTGAGGGGAATGCGGATTCGACGCCGCACTTCGCCGATGATCCGGCCCGCGAGGTCGAGGTCGCCCATCAGCGCGGCGCCGGCACAGCCCTTCAGCACCTTGTTGGCCGGACAGCCCATGTTGATGTCGCAGACGTCGGGACCCAGCTCCTCGACGATCTCGGCCGCCTCCGCCATCGTCTCCACGTCGGAGCCGTAGATCTGGATCGCCATCGGGCGCTCTTCCTCGACGAAGTACATGAGATCCCGCGTGTGCCGGTTGCCGTCGACGATGGCCCGTGACGAGATGAACTCCATCGAGACCAGGCCGACGTTGCCGATGCGGCGCACGATCAGGCGGAAGTCCCGGTCGGTCACCCCCGCCATCGGCGCCAGAAACAGCGGCGGGTCGATGGTCACCGTCCGCTCGGCGTTGCCGAGAACGATCGGCTCGAGCGGCGGCATCGCTGGCGACGACGCAGTCATGCGAGCCCGATTCTACGGCTAGGATCAGCCGCCGTGCCGAACGACCGTAAAACGCCCGCTCCCGCAGGTCCCGATCTCTGCGCGTGCGGGTTGCTGGGAAGACTGCCGCGGCGGTTTCTCGACGGGCGCGACCTGGACCTGCTCGAGCCGCTGCGCTTCGCCCTGCCGGACGACGCGGGCAACCTGACATCGCCGCCCGGCCCGCCACCCGACCGCGGCCCGATCGCGGCCGCGCTCGCCGAGCGGAACGAGCGCTACGGTCATCCCGGCGGGGCCCGACTCGCCGAGTCGCTCGCCGATCCGGAGACGCTCGTCGTGATCACCGGCCAGCAGTGCGGCCTGGGATGCGGACCCCTGTTCACGCTGACGAAGGCGGCGGCGTGCACGCTCTGGGCCGAAGAGTTGACCCGCCGGGGCCGGCCTGCGGTGCCCCTGTTCTGGATGGCGTCGGAAGACCACGACTTCGCCGAGGTGGCTCGCGCCTACTTTCCGTCCGCCGGGCCGGACGCTCTGACGCTGGGCGATGATCCGGAGCCTCTCCGGCCGGTCGGCGGCCGGCCCTTGGGGTCGGCCGCCGAAGCGCTGGTGGCGCGGGTGCTGGAAACCGCTCCCAGCGACGACTACCGGCGGCGGATCGAGGACTGCCGTCAGCACCTCGACCCTGAGCGCTGCTTTGCCGAGTCCTTCTCCCGGCTGATGGTCCGCTTCCTCGGCGACCGTTGTCCGCTGGTGGTCGACTCGCAGCTTCCCGCCCTGAAGTCGGCCTCCGCGCCGGTGGTCCGCCGGCTGATCGAGCGTCGGCACCCGGTCGACCAGGCCCTGGCGTCGGCGGCGGCGCACCTGGGGCGCCGGAACATCCGGCTTCCGGTGCGCTCGAAGACCGCCGAGTCGCCGCTGTTCCTGATCGGCGGGGGCGGCCGCCGCCGGCGGGTGGTCTGGGAGGAGAACGGCGGCTATCGGCTTCGCGGCGGCGGCTCGGGAACGGTGGAGGAACTGATCGACACCCTGAACCGCGACCCGGAAGCGTTGAGCCCCGGAGTTCTGGCGCGGCCGGTCGTGCAGGACGCGGTCTTCGGCACCACGCTGATGATCCTGGGCCCCGGAGAGCTGGCCTACATGACGCAGGCGAGGGTCCTGTACGGCGAGCTGGACGTACCCGCGCCGGCGATCGCCCTCCGGCCCCAGGTTCTCCTGCTCGGCGCCCGGGAGCGCCGGTGGCTGGCGGGACTTGAAGCGGAGGGTCTCGATCTGGCGACCGTGCTCTCCGGAGCCGACGAACTCGAGCGGCGTCTCGCCGCCCGCTGCGGCCTCGACTTCATCGCCGCGGCTCGCACCAAGCTCGAGGCTGCCGTGGAGGAGCTGGCGGAGGGGCCGGATCGGATCGACGAATCCCTGGCGGTCCCCTGGACCAAGACCGGATCGAACCTGAGGCGGACGCTCGACCTGTTCGAGCGCCGGGTCGTGGCGGCGGCAGCACGGCGCGACGAGGTCGTGCGAGGGAGGGTCGAGCGGCTGCGTGAGCACTGCCTGCCAAACGGCAAGCTCCAGGAACGCGAGTTCACGTCGCTCCACTGTCTGGCCTCGTACGGCGAATCCCTGGTCCGCCAGCTCCTGACGATCGACCTGGATCCTCGCCGGCTGCAACCGCTGTCGATGGACCGGCCCCGCGCGGGAGAGGTTGCAACAGCGGACGTACCGCTGGCGTAGAAGGGAAGCCGATGCGGATAGGAATCTGCTGCTTTCCGAGTTTCGGGGGCTCCGGGGTCGTCGCCTCGGAACTGGCCCTCGCTCTGGCCGAAGGTGGCGACACCGTCCACGTGGTCAGCTCCACGCGCCCGCCGCGTCTGCTCCAGGCTCCCGGTGTCCACCATCATGCGGTCGACGGGGCGGGAATCCTCGAGTACGGGCTGTTCGACCATCCGCCCTACACCCTGGCGCTCGCGAACGCGTTGGCGCAGGTCGTGCGGGACGCCGGCCTGGACGTCCTGCACGTTCACTACGCGGCGCCGCATGCGGTCGCGGCGTTGCTGGCGCGGCAGATGCTCGCGGACGATCCGGCCGGCTCGCCGGCGTGTCCGATCGTGACCACGGTCCACGGCACGGATGTGACCCTGGTGGGCGCCGATCCGAACTACCGCGACATCGTCGCCTGGGCGGTTCGTGGCAGCGATCTCGTGACCGCACCCTCGCATGCGCTGGGGCGGGAGGTAGCGGAGCGGTTCTCACTCGAGGACCCCGTGGAGGTGATCCCGAACTTCCTTCCTCCGGCGGCCAGCGAGACGTCGCATCCGGCCCCCGCCGGGGGCTTGCAGATCGTCCACGTGTCGAACTTCCGTCCGGTCAAGCGAGTGGCCGACGTGGTCGGTGCGTTCGCACGGGTCCGGCGCCTGCTGCCGGCGCGGCTCTGCCTGGTGGGCGACGGTCCCGACCGTCCGGCGGTCGAACTCCAGTGCCGTGATCTCGGCATCGAGGAGCATGTCGCCTTTCTCGGCAACCAGGCGCGGGTGGAACCGATCCTGGAGCAGAGCGATCTGTTCCTGTCGGCCTCGGAGAGCGAGAGCTTCGGTCTTGCGGCGCTCGAGGCGCTGGCTCTGGGTGTGCCCGTGGTGGCGACCCGCACCGGCGGTGTGCCGGAAGTGGTCTGTGACGATCGTAACGGGCTGCTCTGCGCGGTAGGCGACACCGAGGCGCTGGCAGCCGGCTGCGTGGCGTTGCTCGGCGACCCGTCGCGACGGCTCGCCTTCGCGGCGCATGGCCGCCAGTGGGCACGCTCTTCCCGCTTCGACCGAGGCCGCGTGGTGGCGCGTTACCGCGAGGCCTACCGCGCTACACTGACACTCGGCGGCGCTGCCGCGGCCCGGGCCGACCGGGCCCTGGGCGGCCTGCCGGACGATCCGCTGCAAGGGAAGGTAGAGGCATGACAGAACCGGCAGCGCCCCCGCCCGCACCGCCACCCTCCTCCGATCCGCCGTCGAACCGGAACCTGATGGTGGTTCTTGCCTACCTGTGGATCCTGGTGCTGGTGCCCCTTCTGATCGAGGAGAAGGATGAAGAGGTTCGGTGGCATGCCAAGCATGGCCTCGTCCTCATGGGCGCCGAGTTCGCCTTCTGGATCGTGATCCAGGTCGCGCTGTTCGTCACCGGCGGCATCGGCTGCTTCCTGGCGCCGTTCATCTTCATGCTCTTCGTCGCCTTCGTGCTGGTGCGGCTCGCCTGCATCGTCCGGGGGGTTAATGGCCACCGGCTGAAGATCCCCGTGCTGACGCCCCTGGTTGACCGGTTCTGAACTCGGGTCGCAAGGGAGGTCGAAGGGTCTCTCGAGCAGGAGTGCTTCTGTCCGCGGGCCTGGTCCTTGGGGCGTCGGCGGCCTTCGACCTCGCCCGGGCGCCGGAGAAGCAGCTTTCCGCACGCGGCGCCGACGCCCTGATCGGCGCGTACCAGGCGACGGTGTCGCCGCTCCTCGAGGGCGCCGGCGTGCGCTGCCGTTTTCTTCCGTCGTGCAGCGAGTACGCGCGGGCGACGATCCGCGATCGCGGCCTGGCGGCAGGCGGTCTCCGCAGTCTGGTGCGACTCGCCCGCTGCGGGCCCTGGACCCCAGCCGGCACGGTTGATCCCGTGTCCGGGGGTCTGCTGGCCCCCGGGGAAGCACGCGCCGCGAAGTGGCGACCGCGTTGATGACCACCTGGCCCAGCGAAGTGCGGCGCGACCACGAGGCGCGGCTGCTCCGCGTCCGCTGGCAGGACGGCCACGAGAGCGACTACGAGTACGACGTCCTGCGTGGCTTCTGCCCTTGCGCGATGTGCCAGGGGCACAACGCCGGCCCGCTGCGGTACCAGCCGCCGCCGCGGCCGGTGACTGCCCAGACGGTGTCCCAGGTCGGCAACTACGCGCTCAGCATCGCCTGGTCCGACGGCCACTCGACCGGGATCTACCGTTTCGACCTTCTGCGCCGCCTGTGCCCGTGCGACGAGTGCCGGGCCGGCCGGTCAGGTGGCGGCGAGTCGTAGCGCCGCCAGACTCGTCGCGTCGAACAGCCGGCGGGCACGATCCCAGTCGTCGGCCGTGTTCACGTTCAGCAGGACGTCGTCGGGATTGCCGAATGGAGCCGCGGCAACCGGCTCGATCGAGAGGCCTGAACAGCCGGTGAGCGGGTAGAGGCGGAAGTCGCCGCCAGCCACGCGGGTCGCGAGCATGCCCAGGGCGGGCGGCGTCCACAGAGCACAGGTGAGGTTCATGGTCCATCGGTCCGAGACATCCCCGGCGGCCGCCGCCAGGTCGGCGGCGCTGGAGGCGAGCGCGGAGAGGAGCCCGACCGGCGCCAGCGGAAGGTCGCAGGCGAGTACGAGCAGCCTGCTGCCCGGTCGAGCGCGGGCGGCGCCGAGTACTCCGGCCGCCGGGCCGGCGCCCGGACCATCCTCGACTGCCGTCACGGAAGCGGTCCGAACGTTCGCGGGGGGCTCGATCGCGGCTCCGCCACCGGCCACCAGGATCTCGTCGACCCGAGGTGCGGCGGCAAGGCGGTCCGCCGCCCAGTCGACCAGGGTGGGTCCAGGCTCGCCGGCCGGTCCGCCCGGAAGACGAAGACCTGCCTTGCTGCGGCCCAGCCGGCTTCCGGCACCGCCGGCGAGGACCACGCCGACCATCGTCCTCGTACTGCTAGGCTCCCCGCGCTTCGCGCCCGCGGCATGCGGCTCGGGCGGATTCCTCTCTGGAGACCCTTCAGATGCAGAGTTCACTGACCGGACCTTGGAGTCGTTTCTTGATCTACGCTGCTTCCACCGTTCTGCTGGCCGCTCCGAGCTTCGGCCAGGACACGCCTCCGAGGGTAGCCCTCGAAACGAACCACGGCACGATCGTGCTGGAGCTCAACGCCGAGAAGGCGCCGATCACGGTCGAGAACTTCCTCGACTACGTCGACCGCGGTTGGTACGACGGCACGATTTTCCACCGCGTGATCGACGGCTTCATGATCCAGGGCGGCGGTTTCACGTCGGACATGCAGAAGAAGATCACCCGGCCGGAGATCGAGAACGAGTCGAAGAACGGTCTGTCCAACAAGCGTGGCACGATTTCGATGGCGCGGCTCCCGGGCCCCCACACAGCCACCGCCCAGTTCTTCATCAACTCGGTGGACAACGAGGGGCTCGACGCTTCCGGCGGCGACTTCGGCTACGCCGTGTTCGGCGAGGTCGTCGAGGGCCTGGACATCGTCGACACGATCTCGAAGGTCGAGACGGGCATCAAGAGCGGCATGCGCGACGTGCCGGTCGAGACCGTCGTCATCAAGAGCGTCAAGCGCCAGTAAGACCGCGGCGCTCTCTGAGGGTGGTGCCGAAGGCCGGACTCGAACCGGCACGGGTTGCCCCACACGGCCCTCAACCGTGCGCGTCTACCAATTCCGCCACTTCGGCTCTGGCCACGTCCCGCCAGGTCAGTCCTGGTCGCCGCTTGCGTCGTCGCTCTCCGCCGGGGGCGTGGCGGGTTCGTCCGCCGGCTCCGAAGTCTCGACCTCGTCCATGACGGAACCGACACCGCTCATGACGGACGATGTGTCCCGCTTCTGCACGATGTTGATGGAGAGCGTCGTCAGGATGAAGAGCACGAAGCAGACGACCGTCAGCTTGTGCAGGAGGGTTGCCGCGCCCCGGGCGCCAAAGGCGGCCTGGGATGCGCCGCCGCCGAACACGGACAGGTCGGCGCCCTTGCCCTGCTGCAGCAGCACGACCAGGATCAGAAACAGCGAAAGCGCCACATGGAAGGTGTAGAAAGCGAGGATCAAGTGAATCTCCTGCTAGCGGGCCGCGGCGCGCAGCGCCGCGGTTCTGTTCGTCAAGGCTCGGCGCCAATGCCGGAACCCGTACAGAGGCGAATGATACGCACGAACGAGGCAGGATCAAGACTTGCGCCGCCGATGAGGAAGCCGTCGATGTCGGGGCGGCCCAGCAGATCCTCGCAGTTGCCGGCGTTGACGGACCCCCCGTAGAGGATGCGGGCGGCGTCGCCGAGACCGGAGCGGTGGTCGTTGAGCGCCTGCCGCAGGTGGCCGTGGACCGCTGCCGCGATCTCCGGTGAAGCGCTCAGGCCGGTGCCGATCGCCCACACCGGTTCGTACGCGAGAACCGCGCCGGTCCCGGCCCCGTCGTCCGTGTCGGCGGCGTCGAGCACCGCGAGGACGGGAGCCAACTGGGCGTCCAGGCTCGCCTCCGTCTCGCCCTGCTGCCGCTGCTCGAGGGTCTCGCCGACGCAGACCACGGGCGTCAGGCCGGCGCCGAGAGCCCGCTCCGCCTTTCGCGCGACCTCCGCGTTCGATTCTCCGTGGTACTGGCGGCGCTCGGAGTGTCCGGCCAGCGCCCAGGAGGCGCCGGCGTCCCGGGCCTGCCCGGCGGCCACGTCGCCGGTGTAGGCGCCCTTCTCCTCGGCGTGGACGTCCTGTGCGCCGATCGAAGCCCAGTCCGGCATCGCGCGGGCGGCCGCGGCCAGATAGACGGGAGTCGGAAACAGAATGATGTCGACGTCCGTTTCGGGCGGTCCGGCCGCGGCGAGCGCCCCGGCGTAGCCAGCGACGTCGGAGCCGAGCAGATTCATCTTCCAGTTGCCAGCGACGATGGGTGTGCGCTTCATTGTTGTCCCCCGCTACCGGACCTGCGGAGCGCCGCGACGGCCGGCAGTTCTTCTCCCGAGAGCAGCGCCAGGGAAGCGCCGCCGCCAGTCGAAACGTGATCGATCCTGTCCGACAGGCCCTCCTGCTTGACGGCGGCCACCGTTTCGCCACCACCGACGGCGGCGAATCCCGGGCAGGCGGCGACCGCTCTTGCCACTGCGCGGCTGCCGGCGTCGAAGGGCGCCGTCTCGAACACTCCCATCGGCCCGTTCCAGAACAGGGTCGCGGCGTCCGCGGCGGCTCGGGCGAAGGCGTCCCGGGTCGTTGGACCGATGTCGACCGCGAGCCAGCCGGCCGGCACGCCGCCATCGGCCGGCACGGTCCGGTGTTGCCGCCGGTCCTCTGGTGCGTCCAGGGAGTCCGTGACGACCAGATCGGCCGGCAGCAGAAGTTCGCTGTCGCGAGCCGCTGTCTGACCTTCGATCTCTCCGGCCAGGTCGAGCCCCTCCCTCTCGACCAGGGAGGATCCCAGCTCGAATCCTCGGGCGGCGAGAAACGTGTTCGCCATGCCTCCGCCCACGAGTACCCGGTCGACCAGGGGCAGCAGGTGGAGCACCGCGTCGATCTTGCCGCGGATCTTCGCGCCGCCGACGATCAGCACGAACGGCCGCGGAGGTTCGTCGAGCAGTCGACCGAGCTGCCGCAGTTCGCGGTCGAGCAGCAGCCCGCTGAAGGCCTGCCGCACGCGGACGCAGACGGCGACGGTCGATGCGTGGGCGCGGTGGGCGGTGCCGAAGGCGTCGTTCACGTAGACCTCACCCAGGGCGGCGAGTTCGGCCCCGAGCGCGGGATCGTTCCGCCCTTCGCCGGCATGGAACCGGAGGTTCTCGCAGAGGCAGGTTTCACCGTCGCCGAGGGCAGCCGCGGCCCGCAGGGCGGCCGGACCGACGCAGTCCTCCGCGAAGGCGACGGGGCGGTCGAGAATCTCCGCGAGCGCCTGGGCCACCGGGCGCAGGCTGAGCCTGGGATCGACCTTGCCGCCGGGGCGGCCGCGGTGAGACAGCAGAACGACCCGTGCGCCGGCGCCCGACAGTGCGCGAATCGTCGGCGCCGCCTCGCGCAACCGGGTCGCGTCCAGGACTTTGCTGCCCGCCATGGGGACGTTGAAGTCGACCCGGACGAGGACGCGCCGGCCGCGGAGATCGAGGCGCCCGCCGGCGAGCGCGGCTTGGAGGCTGGGGGGAGGAATCACGGGCCGAATCGGGGTGGGTGGCGTGCTACCGCCTTCGGGACTGCGGAGGATAACGTCGCCGCCATGTTGGCTGGGGCTGGGGAAGCGACCCCGTTCCGGGGGTTCGTCCTCGGCATCGAGACCTCCTGCGACGACACGGCGTGCGCGGTGCTCGACTCGGAGGGCCGGGTGCTCTCGTCCCAGGTCTCGAGTCAACTGGAGGTCCACCGCCCCTTTGGCGGCGTGGTGCCGGAGGCGGCGTCGCGGGAGCATCTCCGGAACTGGCCGGCGGTATCGGCCGCGGCGCTCGCTGAAGCCGGCATCGGATGGAAGGACGTCGGCGCGGTCGCGGCGACGCGGGGGCCCGGGCTGGTGGGGTCGCTCCTCGTCGGGCTGTCCTTGGGCAAGGCGATCAGCTACTCCCTCGGCGTTCCCTTCCTTGCCGTCCATCACCTGGAGGGGCATCTCTTCTCGCCCCTGCTCGGAACCGAGGGTGCGAGCCGGCCGCTGCCCGAGTCGATGCTGGGTCTGGTCGTGTCCGGCGGCCATACCAGCCTGCTCGAGGTGGACGGCGAAACGAGCGCCGTCGCCAGCCTCGCGGAGACCCGCGACGACGCGGTCGGGGAGGCGTTCGACAAGGTCGGGCGACGGCTGGGACTGCCGTTTCCCGGCGGCCCCGAGGTGGATCGCCTGGCCGAGCTGGGCGATCCGGCGGCGCGCCCGTTTCGGACGGCCCGGATCAGCTCGAACGAACTGGCCTTCTCGTACTCGGGCCTGAAGAGTCAGGCGCTTCGCGCGCTCGCGGAGACCCTTGGCGAGAGGGAGATACCGCCTGCGGCTCTCGGAGGCGAGGACGAGGCGTGGCCCCAGGAGGTGCTCGACCTGCTGGCGGGCTTCCGGCGCGCCGCCGTGGACCAGTTGATCCGCCGTCTGGACCGGCTCTGGTCGGAGCGGCCCATTGCGCGCCTGTCGGTGTCGGGAGGCGTGGCGGCCTGTCGGTTGCTGCGGCGCGAGGTGACGGCCTGGGGCGAACGCCGCGGCGTCGAGATCCTGCTCGTGCCGCTCCGCTTCAGCGGCGACAACGCCGCGATGATCGCCCACGCCGGCCTGCTTCGCCTGCGCCGGGGCGACAGCGACGACCCACGTTCCGCCGACGCCGAGAGCCGGATTCCGTTCAGGTAATCAGGCCCTCCGCCGGCGACGACGCCGTCGCGTACAGCTTCTTCGGGATGCGCCCCGCGCCTCTCGCCAGCCATCCGGCCTCGACCGCCAGTTTCATCGCCCGCGCCATCCGCACGGGGTCGTCGGCACCGGCGACGCCGGTGTTCATCAGCACGCCGTCCGCGCCCAGCTCCATCGCAAGGGCGGCGTCGCTGGCCGTGCCGACGCCGGCGTCCACGATGACCGGCACGTTCGCCTGCTCGACGATGATGCGGAGGTTCGCGGGATTCCGGATGCCCATCCCGGAGCCGATCGGCGCCGCGAGCGGCATCACGGCCGCGGCTCCGAGATCCTCCAGCTTGCGGCAGGTGATCGGGTCGTCGGTCGTGTAGGGCAGAACGACGAAGCCGTCGGCAACGAGTTCGCGGGTCGCGACGAGGAGTTCCTCGTTGTCCGGGAAGAGCGTCTTCTCGTCGCCGATCACCTCCAGTTTGACCCAGTTCCAGCCGCCTAATTCGCGCGCCAGGCGGGCCGTCCGGATCGCCGCGTCCGCGGTGTAGCAGGCGGCCGTGTTGGGCAGCAGCAGGTAGCGGTCCTGATCGATGTGGTCGATCAGGGACCCCTTCCCCAGGTCGTCGAGGTTCACCCGGCGAAGGGCCACCGTGACCATCTCGGTGCCTGAGGCTTCGAAGGCGTCGACCATGACCTGCTCGTCGCGGTACTTGCCCGTTCCAAGGATGAGGCGCGAGTGGAACTCACGGCCGGCGACAACGAGTGGCTCCGGTTGGGTCATGGCGGTTGGGCTCATAGCGTGCTCTGGGCGGGAACGAAGTACTGGGTGCCCCGGATGGGTCGGGTGATGTGGTGCAGCAGTTCCTCGAAGTCCGTGGGCTTGTGTTCGAAGTCGAGGTTCCGGCTGTCCACGACCAGCAGAGGCGACCGATCGTAGTGGTAGTAGTGGTGGTTGTAGGCCTCGATCAACTGCGCCAGGTAGTCGGCGGAGATGTTCTGCTCGATGTCGCGCGAGCGTTTGCGAATGCGCGCCATGCAGGTTTCCACGTCGGCGGTCAGGAAGATCAGCAGGTCCGGTCCGCGTAGCTGTGGCTCGAGCAGGTCGTAGAGCTTCTCGAAGAGCATCAGCTCGTCGTCGACCAGGTTGAGATAGGCGAACAGCCTGCTCTTGGCGAAAGTGTAGTCGGCGAGCCGGATGGGATCGAAGAGATCGCCCTGGGCCAGCTCCAGTTGCTGCTTGTAGCGGGTCAGCAGGAAGTAGAGTTCGGTCTGGAAAGCCGTCCCGGGCCGGTCGTGGTAAAAGGCCTCGAGGAACGGGTTGTCCACGTCTTCGAGGATCTTCACTCCCTCGAAGCGCCGCGCCAGCATCTCGACGAGGGTGGTCTTGCCCACACCGATCGGTCCGTCGACGGCCAGATACCGGTACGGAAGCGCGTCAACGGGCACTGCCCGGACTATACAATCCCCGGCGGCGCCGGAGACCGCTGGGGCGGTGGACTCGTCGGGCTGGAAGCGACGGCAAGAGGACTTTCCGAGAGGGGGACGAGTGAAGTGAATCCCTGGTGGCGGAGACCGGTAGCGGAAGAGGGCTCTGCCCGGGCGGAGCCGGAGGCTCAGGAGGTTGCCGAGGAGGTTCAGGAGTCCCCCGCCGAGGACGAAGCGCCAGCCGCGGACGCGTCGGCCCTGCTGGTCGATGTCGAGGCGACGGTCACCGAAGCGGAAGCGGGCGGCGAGGAACAGGAAGCGGGCGCCGATACCGTCGCCGAGAAGGACGCGGCCACCGAGACGGAAGCGGCCGACGAGGGCAACGCTGGTGAAGCCACCGTTTCGCCGGCCCTCGAGGCGGCCACGGAACCGGCGAAGCCGGCTCGAGCGACACCGGCGGACGGGGACGAGCCGGCACCGTCGAGGCGCCGCCGCCGTCGCCGCCGACGTGGCGGTCGGGGTCGGGGTCGCGGCCGCGCGGCTCAGGCAGGAGGTGCGTCGGGACCGGGCGAGGCAGCGCGAGCGCCGGGCGCCGGCCCAGGTGCCGCTTCGCGCAAGGCGGCCGGGAGGGCCGCCGTGCTGCTCGACGTGGAGGCGCTGAAGCGGAGCCTGGGAGAAGCGGCCGGGATCGATCCGGAGGGTCTGTTTGCGCGCCTGGACGGGGATCTTGGCAAGCTCGTGCTGCGCCGGGTCTACGCGGACGCTCGGGACCGGGACCTGGATCGCGCGGCCCTTCACCGCAGCGGCGCCGAAGTCGTCGACGTTCCGGCGAACCCGGAGGAGCGCGGCTGTTCCGCCGCGGTGCGGATCGTGGTGGACGCCCTGGAACTCTGCTACACGAAGCGCGGCATCGGCACGATGGTGCTGGTGGCGTCGTCGGTGCAGATGCTGCCCCTAGTGGCGAAGCTGCAGCAGAACGGCGTGACGGTGATCGGCCTCGGCGGCGCGGACGGCAACGCGCAGGTGCGAGGCCAGTGCGACCGCTTCATCGATCTCGGCGGCTAGCGGCGTCGGGCTGGCGCGGCGTCGGCTGGCGCAGTGGCGTCGGACGCACCCGCCCGTCCTGGGGCTGGAGGTCGGTGCCCGTTCGGCTGGCTCCTGGCTGCCAGGGGTCCCGGTCGGCTCTACAAGGTGCTAGGGTTCCGCACTCGCGCGGAGCGGCGGCTCAGTGCACCCTTAGCTCAACTGGATAGAGCGTTGGACTACGGATCCAAAGGTTGGGGGTTCGACTCCTCCAGGGTGCGCCACTCTCCTCTTCCCCTAAGGACGCTCGTTCCACACGGAACCAAGGCTTGGGGGTTCGACTCCTCCAGGGTGCGCCACTCCCTCGATCACTCCCTCAGCATGAAAGTCGATCCTCGACGCTGACGCGGAGGTCTTCGATCGCCGCGACCAGATCGATCTTGTCGGGGTCGAGCAGCCAGAGGAGGGTCGTGCCTCTCACCGCGGCGAGAATCTCGAACGCTGTGCCGGCGGAGTCGAGGTCGGTTCGGATCTCGCCGGCCTCCTGGCCTTGCCGAATGGCGCGTTCGATCGCGGCGGCGAAGTTCTCGTTGCCGGCCCGGAACAGGTCGATCTTCCCGTTCAGGGGCCCCAGCGAGTCCGTCATCAGCATGAACAGGGCACGCATCCACTGCTCGGCATTCCGGATCAGTTCGGAGTAGCCACTGAAGATGCGGTTCAGGCTGGCGAGACCCGTCACTCCGTCTTCCGAGTCGAACACCTCGCTTCCCGCTCGGGTCTGCAGACGGGCGACGATGGCTTCGGCGATCCCCTCCTTGGAGCCGAAGCGCAGCGACACGAGGGCGCTGGAATAGCCCGCCTTCTTTCCGATCTGCTCCAGGGTGGTCGCCGTGTATCCCTGGCGCCCAAACAGCGTCGCGGCGGCAAGCAGGATCTCACGTTCGGACTCGGCCCGCCGTTCCGCCTGGGTGCGGCGGGGCCGGCCGGTTCCGCGACCCCTGGTCCCGGAATTCGAGGGGCTGGGCTCTGTCATGTCTGGCGTGGATCAAACAAGGTTGTGACTGGTCACTCCCGTCAGACTGGCTTTGGGATCGCCGCCGACTCTATCCCCGGCCGCTGTCGGCGGCGCTTGCTCTTCGGTTACGCTGCGAAGTATCTGGCTACCGGAAGCCGGGCACAGCGGTAGGAGGAAGCGTGCAGACGGAGTTCTCGAAGGAGCAGCAGCTTCTGTGCGACATCGTGTCGCGGGCGCTCCGAGAGAAGTCGCCGGCGACGGCTGTCCGCGAGCAGATGGCCTCCGACCGGGGCTACGACCCGGAGATCTGGCAGGAGCTTTGCGGCGATGCGGGGCTTGCCGGCGTTCACGTGCCGGAGGCCTACGTGGGCGCCGGCGGCGGCGCGGTCGAACTCGGCATCGTCGCCGAGGAGATGGGGCGGACACTGTTCTGCGGTCCGTGGTTCGCTTCGGCGGTGATGGCCGGGACCGCGCTGCTCGAGGCGGCGAACGAACCGGAGCGGCAGGCGCTGCTGCCGGGCGTCGCCGACGGCTCGACGATCGCCACCCTGGTGCTGGACGACCTGAACGGTCCGGCCGGCGTCGGCGGATCGATCCGCGCGGCGGAGGACGGGAAGCTGTCCGGGACGGCCGGGATGGCCGTCGATGCCCATGTCGCCGACCTGCTGCTGGTCACAGCAAGCGGCGCCGGCGGGCTCGGGCTCCACGCGGTGGAGGGCGGCGCACCCGGCCTCACGGTCGAGTCGCTCCAGGTCGTCGATCCGACGCGCAAGCTGTCACGGGTCGTGTTCACCGAGGTCCCGGCCCGCCGCGTCGGCGATGTGACCGGCGAG
>WTGL01000023.1:0-563 GCA_011523565.1 Acidobacteriota bacterium | reverse complement strand
GAGGGCGAGCCCTACGCCGCCAGCATGGCGAAGGCGGCGGCCGCCGACGCCTACGTGAGCGCCGCGCGAGCCGGTATCCAGTTGCGCGGCGGGATCGGCTTCACCTGGGAGAACGACACCCACCTCTGGTTCAAACGCGCGAAGGGTTCGGAGGTGCTCTTCGGCACGCCGGCGATCCACAGGGAAAGGATGATGACGATGCTCGAGGGCGCGGCATGACCCCGGACCGGATCCGGCGCGAAGTCTCGGCCTGGCTCCACGCGCACTGGCGCGTCGACCGTCCCCTGATCGAGTGGCGGGAGATCCTGCTCAAAGGCGGCTGGGCCGCGCCGCACTGGCCGGAGGAGTGGTACGGACGCGGCTTCACGCTCGACCAGACGGCGGTCGTCGCCGAGGTCTTCAGGGAGAGGGACGTGGTTCCCGCCGCTCAGGTCGGCCCGCGGGGACTGGCCTCGGAGACGATCCTGGCCTGCGGCTCGGACGACCAGAAGCGGCGCTTCCTGCGGCCGATCCTGACCGGCGAGCACACCTGGTGCCAGCTCTTCAGCGAGCCGGGCAGCGGC
>WTGL01000111.1:547-2288 GCA_011523565.1 Acidobacteriota bacterium | reverse complement strand
TGCTCGAAGCCGGTGTCGCCGGTGACGTTCGCGTTCGCCGAGAAGCCCGCCGTCACGTATCCGAGTTGCCGCAGACGCTCCGGCAACGTGGCGAAGGAGCCGTCGAGTCCATGGTTCAGTTCCCGGATGCCATGGCGCTCGGGCCCGACACCGGTCAGCAGGGTGGCGACCGTCGGCCGGGTCCACGACGACTGCGCGACCGCCCGTTCGAACACCGTGGAGCGTTCCGCCAGGGCGTCGAAGTTCGGCGATGCAGGCCGGTCGTGACCGTACAGGCCAAGCCGGTCGACCCGTAGCGTGTCGACGATCCAGAGCAGGATCGATTCCCGCTGTCGTTCGCCCTCGCGCGAAGACGG
Source organism: Acidobacteriota bacterium (assembly GCA_011523565.1). Lineage (GTDB taxonomy): Bacteria > Acidobacteriota > Thermoanaerobaculia > Multivoradales > Multivoraceae > Multivorans. The sequence continues at coordinate 1,932 of WTGL01000111.1, read as the reverse complement.
CTCCGGCGCCACCGGCTCGTCGAGGGGCACTCGCTTGGCGTTTCGATCCGGCAGCCGCAGCGGCCGCTCGTCAGCCGTCAGCCGCGGCCGCCGCAGAACGATGCCTGCCTCCTCCCCACCGGAAGCCGCACCTCCCCCGGCAGCGCGCAGCACGAGCCGGGCCGGTCGAAGGGGCGCGAGCCAATCGTCGGCGGCCGTGTTCGCTGCCTGTTCACTCACCGGCGGCACGGGCAGCCGTAGAGTCTCAGTGGACTCCGGAGTGATCGAGCCGGCCACTGGCGCCGCGCCCTCGACCTCCCACACCACGTCGAGGCTACGAACGCTCCGAGGAGCGATTCCCTCCCACTCCAACTCGAGGTCGCGCTCCGGTTCCAGGAAGTAGGAGACCTCGCTGGCCGCCGGGATCCAGAGCGTGTCGCCTTCGCCCCGCGCTTCGCCGGCCATCGGGCCGCCCCCCAGCGCAATCCAGTCGCAGGCAAGGGACAACTTCCTGGAGTGCCTGGGCGTCTGTCCCGCGTCTTCAGTCCCCTCGGGCCGCCCGAAGTACGCCGGGACCAGAGCAAGCCGGTGACCGCCGGGCGTCGCCCGTTCCGCCGGCACGACGAATCCGCCCTCCATGAAGCCGGCATCCAGTTCCAGGGACGCAACCTCCACGTCGTCCCAGAAGATGCCCACGATCTGCGCCGGCGCTCCCGGATAGCGAAACGCACGGCAACGCATCCGGACCTCCAGGTCCCGCGCCCACGCCAGAAATACACCGACCTCCGAACGCGGCCCGACCGCCCACACGAACGTGGCACCCCGGGGATCGGTCTCGTTCCAGGACCAACCGCTGACCAGGGCGGCCGCCGCCGAGGGGGTCCCCAGATCGATCAGCGGCCGCTCCCGTCTGACCTCGGCGTACCGGAACTCCTCGACCAGATCGACTACTTCGACTGGCGTAGGACCAGGGCCGCAGCCAGATAGCCAGAGGCCAGCGAACGGCACCAACGCGGCCCACGCCGGCAGTTTCCTATGGGAACTTCCACTCAAGGCACGAACTCTGACGCGGCGTTCCGAAGCTGTCCAGCCGGCTGCCAGGGTTACGCTGGGCGAGTACCGGACGTTGAGCGAGACGGAGGGACGATCGGTTGGCGCGAAACGTGGTTTCGGTTGGGTAGTCTGCGGAGGGAAGTACGCGCGAGATGACAGGAGAATCCCCCCGCAAAGGGCCAGTCGGTCTCGTCTCGAAGGCGGGCGCCCGGCAAGCGGTCGCGGTTCTGACCGTCGCGTTCGTCTCCGGCATCAGTCTGATCATCGGCGAGGTGGCCCTTGTCAGCCTGGCCTTCTCCGGACAGCTCGCCCCCTACCTGTCCCAGGGCATCGGGCTGATCCTGTTCGGTACT
>WTGL01000111.1:0-537 GCA_011523565.1 Acidobacteriota bacterium | reverse complement strand
CTTCCCACCATGGTCGCGCTCATCGTTCTGGGTTCGGTCGCGACGGCGGCCTGCGCCCTCTTCATCGAGCGCTTTCGCCTGGCCAACCTGGTCCGCTTCTTTCCCTACCCCGTTTCGTCCGGCTTCGTCGCGGGCACGGGCGGACTCGCCTGCGTCGTGGCTCTGGCGCTCATGGGGGTGCGACTCGAGGCCGAAGCGCTCGCATCGCTGTTCGATCCGCTCGTCGTCACGAACTGGAGCGTCGGCGTCGCCTACGGCCTCGGCCTGTACTTCGCCAGCCGACGCTGGCCCAGCCCCCTGCTGATGCCGGGGAGCTTCATCGCCGGCACGGGCCTCCTGCACTTCGGCATGGCGCGTTTCGGTGTTTCGAGCCAGGAGGCGCAGGACCGGGGCCTCCTGTTCGCGGGCATCTCGGGATCGGACCTGTGGCCGCCCATGGCACTCGACGATATGGCGCGCATCGACTGGAGCGCGGTCGCCCCTCAGGTTCCGAACATCCTCGTCCTGATCCTGGTGACCCTGCTCTGCACCGCCCTG
>WTGL01000018.1 GCA_011523565.1 Acidobacteriota bacterium | reverse complement strand
GAGCGGATCCTCGGCCGCAAGACGGTCGAACTGATGACGTCGAACCACACCGGCGATCACGGCCTCTGGCTGCGGGGTCCCGGCTACGGCTTCGGCCTCGGCTACAGCGTGGTGACGGACAAGGGCGCCTCGGCGATGCCGGCGTCGGTCGGGTCCTACTCCTGGGGCGGCGCGTTCTGCACCGTGTTCTGGGTCGATCCCAAAGAGGAACTGATCGGCATCCTGATGACCCAGGTCCGGCCCTATACCCACCTGAACATCCGCCAGGATCTGCAGACGTTGACCTACCAGGCCATCGTCGACTGACGAATCGCGGAGAGTTGCGTCCCCGATGGCAACCTGGGCGATCGGCGACGTTCACGGCTGCTTCCGCACCCTCGAGGCGCTAATCGAGCGGATCGATCTCGACCTCAGTCGGGACCGCCTTTGGATGGTGGGCGATCTGGTCAACCGGGGTCCGAGTTCGCTCGAGGTGCTCCGATGGGCCCGAGCGCTGGGCGATGAGATGGGCGACCGGTTTCAGGTCGTCCTCGGAAACCACGACCTGCACCTGATCGCTAGGCAACTGGGCCTCGCCAGCGCGAGGCCCCGCGACACCCTGGAGGAGGTGTTGACGGCCGCCGACGGCCCCGATCTCGTCGAGTGGCTGCGACGACGCCCCTTCATCCACTTCGGAGGCGCCGGCGATGGCGACTTCGTCCTGGTTCACGCCGGACTGCTCCCCGGTTGGTCACCGCGGGACGCCACCGTGGCGGCAAGCCGGTTGGAGCGGCAACTCCAGGGTCCGGATCCGGAATGCCTGCTGCACAGCCGCAGCGACAGAGCACTGGCCGCGTTTACTCGAGTGCGGATGCTTGATCCGGAGGCCGGATTCCACGACTACAGCGGCGCGCCCGAGGCGGCGCCAGCAGGTCTCACGCCCTGGTTCGAGGTCGAGCCGCGAGGCTGTCCCGGCCACACGGCGGTCACCGGTCACTGGGCCGCGCTTGGCACGCGCCTCGGGCGGGATCTCATCGCCCTCGACAGCGGATGCGTATGGGGCCGCAGGCTCACCGCGGTCCGGCTGGAAGATCGCCGCGTCGCGCAGAAGAGAGTGGCCGACAGGTTGTAGCGCAGATTGGAGGAATGCCTCGGAAACCAATCGGGGCACCGATGCGTTGTACCTAATGAAGGCACCGGAGTTCTCCGGGAAGGCACGCGAAAAAGGCGATCGAGATGAAGGATGCGTACGCGATTTCGCGGGTCCTGCTCGCCGACGTCTACGACGCAACGGCGCAGCAGGAGGAGGTGCAGGCACCCTCGCGCCAGCGCCTGCGCCGACTTGCCCTGACCCTGTCGACGCTGCTCTTCGCGGCGGCTCACGCGCCGGCCGCCAAGCGGGCGGCGCCGGATGAAGCGCTCGACCGCCTGAACGAAATGACGCTGACGATCGGCGCCTGCGAAAGCGGCGGCTTGCTCTCCTCCGCCGAAGCGGAGCGCCTGCGGCAGATGAGCGAGGCGCTGGATCGCAGCCTCCGCGACCGCCCGAACTCAGAGTAGACCGAGCCGCCCGGGTAGCTCCTCGGTCATCAACTGGTCGACCTGCTCGCGATCCGAACCGATCGCGATCACGTCGAACTTGCCGAACTCCGTGAGCGGCCCGACGTTGTAGAGCACGAAGCGCCCCGCGCCCACGCCGCGGTCACGCACCGAATCGCCCAATCTGGCCAGGAGTTCCTCGAAGGTCAGGCTCTTCAGCCCCGCGTGGACGAAACCCCGCGCCTGGTAGGGAGGCCGACCCCCGGGATAGAGCCGGTCGACCAGGTTCATCGGTGTGCTCGTGCCGCCCCAGCGGCCGTTGCACTCGGTGAACACGACGCGGCCGGATGGGAGCACGAGGTGATCGAACGAGCAACGGCCGACATAGCCCAGACCGTGCAGAGCCGCCGCCACCCGGCCGGACTGCGACACGATCTCCCGCTCCAGGTCCGCGGGCAGCCCACTCGGCCGGCTGCCCACGAAGACACCCTCCTCGCCGGCCAGGATCTGCTCGTAGACGCCGTCGAGATGCGGACCGCCACCGCCCGGGGGCGGCAGCCACCACTGGGTCGAAGGCGACGACGAGGATTCCTCCCAGGCCACCGCCAGCACCTCCTCGCTGCCATCCCAGCCGGTCCGCTCGAGAAACCCCCGAACGATGTCGAGCACGCCGGCGAGTCCCCTCCCGCGCAGGGCCGGCGACTCGAACACCTCGTTGCCCATGGCGGACGCGCAGCGCAGGCGCTTCAGCGCCACGGCCGGACTCGCCTCGGCCAGTTCGAGCAAGCCCCGAGCCAGGGCCTCGGCCGACGCCGAGCGACGGCTGGCGGGCAGGAAACCGGGCCCCAGGACGGCGGTCACCAGGTCCTCGAAGGTCGCCTTGTCGTTGGCGATCCAGGTGACCGGCGGGGGAGGCGCCAGTACCTGCACTTCCGTGCCGGAGTCGGCGGCGACCGCCGCGGCGAGTTCCCAGATCACCTCGATGCCCATGAACGGCTCGATCACCAATCCGCCGCTCGCAGCCGCCAGACCGGCCAGACGGGATCGGTACGGGCCGATCATGCAGCCTCGCGCGACCGCGAGCCGGTCGCGACCGGGATCGACCTCCAACAGCTCGGCCGCGCCCAGCCCCAGGACCTCGCGGCAGTACCGTTCGTAGCCGGGTGCCGCCGGGGTCGAGGCGACGAAACAGTCACCTTCCACCGCGCGCAATCTCGCCCGGTGCTGGTAGTACTCGACTCCCGCGATGCCGTCGAGAAACGGAATTCCCGTGAAGTCGTCGACGTGAAGAGCGGGCCTTCCACCGTCGTTGCCCCGATAGCGGCAGGGCTCGAAGGCGGCCAGCCGGCGCCCGAGGTCGAGCCGCCGCTCGAAGTCCTCCACCACCCGGCGAACGCTCATCGCCGCGCCTCCGGCGAACCCGGGCTCTCCGATGCGGTCAGCAGACCGCGGCAGGCCTGCCGGTCCACCTTCCCCGAGGGTGCCACCGGCAGACGATCGATGACGATCAAGCGCCGTGGGCGCTTAAAGCCGGCCAGGCGCTCGCGAAGATGCCGCTCGAGGCCCGCGAGGCCGCTTTCGGCCTCGAAAGCGCGCGAGCCGACGACGACCGCCGCCACTTGCTCGCCCCATTCGTCGTCATCCACGCCGACCACGCAGGCAGACGCCGCGCCGGGCCATTCAAGCACGGCGGCTTCGACCTCGCTCGGGTCGACGTTCTCACCGCCGGTCAGGATGCGGTCCGAGCGGCGTCCAAGGATGCGGAGTTCACCCGAGACGTCCAGATAGCCCACGTCACCGGTGTCGAACCAGCCGCCGGCATCGAAGGGACGCTCGAGCGGCGCGCCCGGTTCGGAGCCGAGATAGCCGTCGAAGAGAACCGGACCGCGCACCTGGATCGAGCCGCCTGCCGGCGTGTCGGCTTCTCCGGCCATCTGTCGTGACGCGATCCGCACCTCCACACCGGGAAGGGGCGGTCCGACTCCGCTACCTGAACGCGAGCCGTCCGCCTCTGAAGCCGCGCCTCCTCCCGCGACAACCTGCTCGGCGGCTCCTGGACGCTCGGTAGCGACCTGGGAACAAGCCTCCGTGAGACCATAGGTCGCAAACACCGGCCAGTTCTGGCGTCTGGCGCGGGCGATCAGGGCGGGGGCCGCGGGTGCCCCACCCACGAGCACGGCACGCAGCGCCGGCGGCGGATGTTTGCCGACCACATCCAGCAGGCGCCCGAGCATCGTCGGAACCGCGGAGAGCAGCGTCACCCGTTGGCGCTCGATCACCTGCAGCACTCCTTCCGCGTCGAACGTCCCCCTCGCGTCCCGACCGCCGAGAACGGTCGATCGACGAGCCAGCAGGCAGCGGGCCACGATCATGAGACCGCCGACATGGGCCGTCGGCAGGCTGAGCAGCCAGCGATCTTCATCCTTCCATCCGAAGACAGCCGTGTGGGCTCTCGACGACGCGACCAGCGCGGAGTGGCTGAGTGCGGCACCCCGCGGTCGGCCTGTACTGCCGGATGTGAAGACGAACGCCGTTCCGCCGCCGACGAGCGCTTCCTGGCCCGCACTTCCCGAAGCCGCTGTCAGCGCACCGTCCTCTTCGACCACCAACGCCGCGCCGGTCATCGCCATCGCCCGCTCCCTCTCGGCGCGACTCCAGCGCGGATGCAGCAGGACAAAGGACACCCGGTCCTCCAGCAAGGCCAGGATCGCGGTCACGGTCTCGACGCCCATGCCCCCGACGACCGCTACGAGCGGGTGCGGCGCGTCCGGGAGACGGCCTTGGATGCCGGCACCGGCCCGGTCCGCGCGTGCCGCCAGCTCGGCCCACGTCAGCGCGCAGTCACCGTGGACAAGGGCAACCGCCTCGGGCGCCTCGCGGGCCGCGGCCTGAACCGATAGGTCCGTTCTCAGTTTGCCGCACCCAGGACGATGCCGGTCGAGAGCAGGACGCCGAAGACCAGGAGCAGGCGGGCGGTCGCTGCCAGGGACGCGTTCAGAACCGCCCCCTTGCCGCGCCAGACGGACCGCAACACGACCGCCGCGAAGGGCAGTGCCAGCCAGGACAGGAGAGGCCAGAGCCCCAGCGCGGGGACCAGGGGCAGCGTGGCGATGTGGGCCAGGAGAAGCAGGGCCGCATACTCGAAGCGCGCGAACCGGGGTCCGAAGCGCACGACCAGCGTCCGCTTGCCGGCGAACGCGTCCTCCTCCCGATCGCGAAGGTTGTTGGTGACCAGTATCGCGGTCGCCAGCGCACCGACCGCGACACCGCACCACCACGCCACAACCGGAACCTGGAGGGACTGCACGTACACCGTGCCGCACACCGCCGCCAAACCGAAGAAGAGGAGGACGAACAGATCGCCCAGGCCCGTGTACGCCAGTGCCCACGGCCCGGCCGTGTAGAGCAGGCCGGACGCGATCGACACCGCGCCGACAACGAGGACCGGCCAGCCCGCCACAGCCACGAGATAGAGCCCGCAGGCTACGCTGATTCCGAACGCGACCCATGCCCCGGCCCACACCTGGCCGCGGCTGAGCAGTCCCGACTGCACCGCCCGCGGCGGGCCGACCCGCCGCTTCGTGTCGGCGCCGCGGTCGAAGTCGAGGACGTCGTTCGAGAGGTTCGTGCCGATCTGGATCGAGATCGCAACGCCAAGGGCGGCCAGGGCCGCACCGGGGGCAAAGCCGGAGACCGAGATGGCGCAGGCCGTGCCGACCATCACCGGCGTCACCGCGGCCCATAGCGTCTTCGGCCGGCTCGCCAGTACCCAGGCGCGGACGCCTCCGCGCCCGGTCATGGATAGCGCTGAAACTTCGAGAAATCGGGCTTCCGCTTCTCGAGGAACGCCTGACGCCCCTCCTGCCCCTCCTGCGTCATGTAGAACAGCAGCGTCGCGTTCCCGGCAAGCTCCTGGAGACCCGCCTGACCGTCGCAGTCCGCGTTCATCGCCGCCTTCAGGCAGCGCAGCGCCATCGGACTGTTCGCCAGCATCTCGCGGCACCACTGGAGCGTCTCCTCCTCGAGCCGTTCCAGCGGCACGACGGTGTTGACAAGACCCATGTCCAACGCCTGACGGGCATCGTACTGCCGGCACAGGAACCAGATCTCCCGCGCCTTCTTCTGGCCCACGATCCGCGACATGTAGGAGGCGCCGTAGCCGCCGTCGAAACTGCCCACCCGGGGACCGGTCTGACCGAAGCGCGCATTGTCCGCCGCGATCGTCAGGTCGCAGACCATGTGCAGCACGTGCCCTCCGCCGATCGCATAACCGGCGACCATGGCCACGACCGGTTTCGGCAACGTGCGGATCTGCCGCTGCAGGTCGAGCACGTTGAGACGAGGCACACCGTCGTCGCCGACGTAACCGGCATCGCCCCGAATCCGCTGATCGCCTCCCGAACAGAACGCCATCGGCCCTTCTCCAGTGAGGATGACGACGCCGACCTCGCCGTCATCGCGGGCCACGTCCACCGCCGCGCTCATCTCCTGAACGGTCAGCGGACGGAACGCGTTGCGCACCTCCGGCCGGTTGATCGTGATCTTGGCGACCCCCTCCGGCTCGCCGTCGACATAGGACTTCTCGTAGCGGATATCGGTGTAGTCACCGCCACTTCGCCATTCCTGGTGCGATTCTCCACTCATCCTCCGCGCCTCCTTCGATCGGCGACACTACAACGGCTCCCATCACCGGAACGGCCGCGGAGCGTTCGCCCCGCGGCAGCGTTCAAGAGCCCGGCCAACCGCGCCGGCGCCTCCAACGGGACGTTGTGGCCGATACCGTCGACGAGGCGGACCGTGGCGGCCGGGAGGAGTCCGGCCATCTGGCGCGCCAGGGAACTGAACTTCGTATCCAGACTGCCGGCGACCAACTCGACCGGGCAGGAAACCGAGGGCAGGAATGGCCGGTAGTCCGGCATCGCACCCAGACTGAGTGTCTTCATCGCCGACGCGAGGGCGGCCCGGCCGTGACCGAGCCGAATCCTCCTCTGTTCCTCGAGTCTCTCGGGTTCAAGCCGCGACTGACTCGCGAACAGAGCCAGCTTCGACCACTCGCGGTCAAACGCCGCCAGGCCTCGTTCTTCGATCAGGCGTGCCCACGCCTCGTCCACGTCGCGGCGTTCGGCTCGCTTCCGCTCGTCGCCGATGCCCGGGTTCGCGCCGATCAGGGCTGCACCCGCGAACAGGCCCGGATGCCGCACCAGCAGCCCCAGCGCCAGACGCCCACCCAGCGAGTAGCCGGCTACGTACCTGGTCCCCGGTGCAACCGCTCTCACCTCGCTGGCGAGACGGTCCACCTCGCCTTCGAAGGTCCAGGGATCACCAGCGACGGCGGGTACCAAAGCGGACCGGCAGGCATGGCCACCAACCGCCGGAGCGTGGCTCGGCACGGCGAGCAGCGGCCTGACCCGGCTCCAACTGTCCGGACTCCCGGAGAAGCCGTGAATCAGGACCACCCGGATCATCCGGCAGCCGCACCGCCCGCCATCGCCCGGCTGAGCCTCCCTTCCGCCCTTGCCAACGCACCCGGAACGCTCCTGGCGACGATCAGTGAAACCCCCCTCCGTACGACAGCACGCTCGATCTCCCGCCCGAGCGCAGCGGCCGCATCGACCTGCGCAGAGGCCAGACCGAAGGCTTGACCCAGAACGCCGAAGTCGATGCCCCGGGGCGTCAGCCAGTGGTTCCCTTCGGGGCCCTGGAACAGGTCAGTCCTCGCGATCGGAAGCTGCTCGAAGATCCGTCCGCCCTGGTTGTCGATCACGACGATCACGGCGGGCGGGCTGTCACCGTAGTCCGAGGCGATCGTCAGGCCGTCCAGGTCGTGTAGCAGGCTGACATCACCGAGCAGAAGCACCCCAGCAGGAAAACCGCCGGTAGAGACCGAACCCAGAAAGCCCGCCACAAGGCCGTCGATCCCGCTCAAGCCACGCTGACTGGCCACCCACAGACAATGTTCGCGGCGGCCGGCCCAGGTCTCGACGACACGCACGGGAAGGCTGTTGCCCAGCATGAGCAACCCCCCGGCTGGAGTCAGCGCGACGGCCGCCCGTGCAATGCGACCGTCGTGGAGATCGCCGGTGCCTGGGCCACGATCTCGGGCGACGTTCTCCGCCGCCTGCGCCGTCGCCGCCTCGAACCGCTCGGAAAGGGCCAGCACCCGCCGGCGCCACTCAGCATCTGCCGGCCCGGACTCGTCTCTCTCCAACCGGCTGCAGAGACCAGCGACGGATGCCCGGACATCCCCCACCAGGAACAGGGAGGCTCGCGCATCGGGGTCCGTCCAGGGGCCGTCCGAGAGCACCACCTGAGGTGCGTCGTCCGTCCGCAGGAGACGCTGCGTACCGGTCGAAACGGGTGGTGCGCCGACCCGCACAATCAGGTCCGGTCGCGGCAACGAATCCGAGCCGGCTGCGGCCCACGCCGCTCCCAGGCGTTCGGCGAGACAAGCGCCAGGATCGATACCAATGGCACCCGGGAACCGGCTCTGGCTGGTCGCCTCGGCAACCAAAGGGAAGCCGGTGACTCGCGCCAGCCTGACAAGACCGGTCGCATCGTGGCCTGCCTGGCGGCGTTCGGGCGAGGGCAGGCCCAGGGGGCCGGCGACGATCAGGCCACGAGCGGCCTGCCGGCAGAACTCTGCGGCCCGATCCAGAAGGCTCGGCGCCGGTTCAACCACCGGTCGACCGAAGTGGAGGGGTTTCGCCAGCAGTGCGTCCACCGCGGCCGCCAGTGCATCATCCACTGGGTGCTCCGATCGCTCCAGCGGTTTTCTCGCCCTCACGTTCAGATGCACCGCGCCGCCCCGCGGCCACCGCGAGCGGAACACCGCCTGCGCGGCCGTCCGGCGGAGCGCCCGCAGACTCAAATCGTCGGTCCGGCCGCCGAGGTCGACCTCGGCGAAGAAACCGACGGCCGAACCGAACAGCTTGGTCTGGTCGGTTGTCTGCTGCGCCCCGCAGTCCATCAGTTCCACCGGCCGGTCGGCGCTCAGGACAACCAGCGGCAACCCCGCCTCCTTCGCCTCCAGGATCGCGGGCAGATAGTGGCCCGGCGCCGAACCCGAGGTGCAGATCAGGGCGCTCGGCAGGCCGGTGGCCCGGGCCTGTCCGAGCGCGTAGAAGGCGGCCGCGCGCTCATCGAGGACGCTTCGCAGCTCGAGATTGCCCGCCCGGCCGGCGCCGGCCGCTAGGTCGAGCGCCGCCAGCACAAGCGGTGTCGAACGCGAACCCGGACTGGTTACGACGTGCCGAACGCCCGCCTGAACCAGAGCGCCGACGAGAAGGCGCGCTCGCTGGAACTGCACCTCGGCCGCGCCAGGCGACCTCCTCAGTCCCATGCCCCCAGGATCGCGTCGAGCTTGAGGTTCGTCTCGATCAGTTCGCGGTCCGGATCCGAGTCCGCGACGATACCGGCGCCCGAGTAGAGGAGCCCCTTTCGCCCCGTCGCCAGGCAGGAGCGGAGCGCCACCGAGAACTCGCCGTCGCCGCGGCCGTCGAACCACCCCACCGGCCCCGCGTACCAACCCCGATCCCGCTCTTCGGAGCGGCGGATCGCCTCGAGGGCGCCGGTGGTCGGACTACCAGCCACTGCCGGAGTCGGATGTAGAGCGCTCACCAGCCGCAGCACATGGGGTGGTTCGGCTGCTTCAGCGAGCGCGGCACGTATCGGCGTCTCCAGGTGGAGGACGTTCCTCAGGACGCGCACTCCCGGAAGGGACCGCGGGGCCGCGGCGCCGCAACTTGTGTCGAGCCGCTCGACGAGGTAGCGGACCACCAGGTCGTGCTCGAGCCGGTCCTTCGCGCTCGCTAGCAGGCGCCGCTCCAACTCCCGGCGCTTCGCCGGAGACGGGTCGCTGGCGATCGAGCCCGCCAGGGCCAGCGTCTCGATCAATCGGCCGCGCCGCCTGACCAGGAGTTCCGGCGTGGCACCGAAGAAGATCGATCCCCCGCGTAGGAACGAGAAGCACGTGCACGTCGGCATATGCCTGCGCAGACGCTCCACGATACGCCCGAGATCACGGATCCCGAACGGCCGGCCGAGGTCGAGTTCCACCGTGCGAGCCGCCACTACCTTCTCCAGCCGTCCGTCGCTGACTTCGCCACGGAGCTCCTCCACGCGCCGAAGCCACTCTTCGGTCGCCGGAAGATCGAAACTGCGCAGAATCTCGGGTAGAGCCGGCAGATCCGGAGCGGCGTCGCCGGCACCCGCGGCGCCCACGCTCCCGTTGGCGCGGCTCGCGGGCTGATTCCCCGCGTCGAGTTCGTCGGCGAGGCGCAGCAGCCGCTGCCGCCACAAGGGTCTGGCCGCAACTTCGGCCCCTTCCAGAACAGCGTAGACGTACGCCGACTCCGCCTCCGCGACGTAGCCGACTCGGGGCAGTACGAAGCTGCCGGCGCCGAAGTCGCCCCAGGCGGAACCGTTCGCGGCCCGCCGCCCCGGATCGGCTTCCGGATCGAAGGCGAAACCCCCATAGAGCCGAAGGGCGAGCGGATCGACATCCGCCAGTTCGCTCCACAACCCGGACGCCCCCTCCGCCAGACGATCGATCGCGTCCTCGAAGCGTCGCGCCGCGCCCCAGCCGGCGCACTGCATGCCGTCGGCCGGAGACCAGAGATGACCTACCGGCTCGCACTCCCGGAAGCTCTGCGCCGCCAACTGCAGGAACACCTCGGGCGCGGCGCGCGGCGCATCGACGCGCACCGCCCGTAGCGAGGCCCCGGGCACTCTCGGCCGCGGAACCAGTCGTGCCCCGGTCGCGGGCGACGTCATGTGTCCGCTCCCAGGGGCGAAGCCGCCGCCGGGCGGGCAAGAAACAGATTGCAGACGCCGAAGGTCAGGCTCCGTGTCTCGACCTCTTCGAGGCCGGCGGCCGCCATCGTGCGAACGAACTCCGACACCGGTGGGAAGGCGCGAATCGACCGCTCCAGGTAACGGTACTCCTCGGCGCCGGCCAGGAGCCCGCCCACGAACGGCACGACCACGTGAATGTGGAAGCGAGCCAGCGCCCCCGTCAGGCCGGCGGAGGGCTCGCCCGCTTCGAGAATGGCCACCCGTCCTCCCGGCCGCGTCACGCGCGTGATCTCCCGCAGGGCGCGGTCACGGTCCGGGATGTTCCGGATACCGAACGCGATCGTCACGGCGTCGAAAGAGTGGTCGGAAAAGGGAAGCTCCAGGGCGTTGCCCGCATCCAGCGTGATCCGATCCCCGAACCCCGCCCGATCGACCTTGCGGCGGCCGATCTCGGTCATCCCGAGGGACGCGTCGATCCCCTGAACGGCAGCGCCGGGGTGCCGGCGGGCGATCTCGATCGCGAGATCTCCGGTACCGGAAGCTACGTCCAGCACCCGGGGCGGCCGGCGAGTCCCACCGTCCAGCGCGAGCGCTTCGGCCGCGATGCGCCGCCAGCGCCGATCCCCACCCAGCGAGATGAGACGATTCAGGACGTCGTAGCGGGCAGCGATGCGATCGAACATCGCGCCCGAGCCGTCGCCGCGCACTCTCTCTGCCTCGGTCAGGACCATTCGGGGATCTTCCGCGCGTCGGCTACCGCTCCCGCAGCGCACTTGCGTACGCCACGGCCGTCAGCGCCCGCCGGGCTTCCCCGTCAGGGACTCCGGCAAGCGCCGCGACTCCCTGATCGACGTAGGTCGCGGCGAGGCCGCGGCAAACGCCCTCGACGCCGTGGCGGGCCATCGCCTCCAGCACCCGCGCCTGCCGACTCGAGAGCTCGCTTCCTGCACCACCGTCGCCGTTCGTCGGACCGCCGTTGACCGGTCCGTCGCCGTTCGTCGGCCCGTGCCCGAATCCGGATCCGGTTCCGCCGATCCGTGGTCCCGCCTCGTGATCGTCGGCGATGGCTCGGATCGTGTTCACGAGTTTCGGCTCGCGGTCGAGTACCGTGATCAACGGGTAGGTCACCTTGCCTTCGGAGAGATCGCTGAACAGCGTCTTGCCGGTGTTGCTGTGGTGACCCACCAGATCAAGCAGGTCGTCGATCAACTGGAAGGCCACTCCGACCGACTCGCCGTAGGCCTCGAGAGCGGCGCAGACCTCCGGCGACGCCCCGCCCGTCATTGCGCCGGCGCCCAGAGCCCAACGGAACAGGGCCGCGGACTTGCCGCGGGCCACCTCGAAGTAGAGCTCCTCCGACGTGTCGAGTCGGCCACGGTTCTCCAACTGCAGCGACTCTGCCCGAATCATCTCGGCGATCGTCGCGAGCAGGCCGTCCATCACGACGGGGACGTCCGCTCGCTGGACACGCTGCAAGGCCTCGATCAGCAGATAGTCGCCGGCGAAGATCGACGCGGCATTGCCGAGTTCGACGCGCGCCGTCGGCCGGCCCCGGCGGCGATCCGCATTGTCGACGACATCGTCGTGCAGCAGTGTCGCGTTGTGGACCAGTTCCGCGGCGACCGCCAGGTCGTGTACGGCCGGCGCCGGATTCCCTCCGACCCGTGACGCCAGGACGACACAGAGCGGCCGCAGCCGCTTGCCGCCGAGGTGAACCAGACCGACTCCGGCGTCCCCCACGAGGGTGTCGCCCAGGGGCAGGGCTGCCAGATCCTCTTCTACCGCCGCCAGGTCGTCACGAACGAAACCGACCAGGTCCTCGATCGTCGAGGCGAGGTCGCTCAGACCGCCGTCGACGCAGAGATCGCGCAGGCGCACCAGGACCTCGTCGCCGAGGGCGAGGCCCCTTCGGTGATCCGGAAGCACGGTCAACTCTCCTGTTCCTCCGCGTCGAAGCCCGGTTCCAACTCGGGCGGCACCGCGGCGTCGCGCCGCGAAAGGGCAAGGTTGCCCAGCCTGGCCGCGACGGCCCCGGCGCCAAGGAGTGCCTTGAGTCCAAAGTCCGTCACCGTGCCGCCCTTCAACAGGAACTCCGCGATGGCGTCCGCGCGGGCCATGACGGTGTCGATGGCTCGCAGGCGCTGGAGGAACACCGCCGTTTCGGGAGAGGAATCGGGATCCAGAGCTGGAATCCAGTCGCGCATGTTCTCACGGATCGGGTCCCACTCTCGTCTCTTGCGCATCTGGACCACGTTGCGGAGAACGCGTTCCAGGTCGGTTTCCGGACGGTAGACGACCCGGCGCGCACCCGCGACGCGTTCCGGCAGGATCAACTGCCATTCCCGGAGTTCCCGGCATGCCATCGACACCGCGCCGCGGCTGAGTTCGAGCCCCGCCATGATCTCCTGCGCGTCGGCGGGTTCGCTGCGCGACATCAGCCAGCCGAAGACCCGGGCGGTCGTCGGAGGTACGCCCCAGAAGGTCCCCAGCGCCCCCCAGAGCTGCACGAACTCCTCACGAACCCGATCCACGTTCTCGGAAGGCCCGTCCGTCATGAACGCCGCCCTGGATTCTTCTGCATTGTCACTGATTCCCGCGGAGTTCGACGTGGCGCAACCGTACGGTCACCCGCCCCGCAGGCGGGAGCCTACCGCTAATCGACACGGGCAGTTGCAGTTCTCTCGCCGCGAGGATCTCGATCGCGCCCTCCAGGCCGAGCAACTCGAAGCCCTCGGCACGTCCATCCGAACCGACGGCCAGGGGGGTCAGGGTGAAGCGAGCGAGGGTCAGTTCCTCCGGTGACGGACCGCCGACGACGGAGAACCCGGGCAGCGCCGGAATCGTCTCCGGATGCCGGTCGATCCGAACCGCCAGGACCTGGCGGTTGGAGAACACCGGGACAGTCCGACTCGCCGCTCCGCCTTCAGCCTCGAGCGCCGCCAGGCGCCCCACCAGGTGCAGAAGCGCCGACGGCTCCGACAGGGGCGCTGTGAGTTCCGCCGGCACCTCGTGAACGAGCGGGTAGCGGTGCGTCCATGACGCGACGGGCAGGTCGGCCTCCCCATCGTTGGGCGTCGCCCGCTCCGCCTCCACGGCACCCTCACAGAACGTGTAGCGCTTGTAGCGATTGCGGCTACCGCGTTCCTCCTGCACCCGGATGTGGGCCTTGAGGCTCTCCGCATCGAACCACAACGAGGACTCCGAACGGCGACCGAACATCGAGGACTCGATGCGGATCCGCGCTGCCGACGCCGGCAGCGAAGGGCCGTCCCCGCAGCGCTCATCCGCCGGCAGCGGGGCGGTGGCATCGAACTCGACCGCGGCGTCCGCGGAGAGAAAGAACTTTTTGGCCTGGAACTCGAGTCGCTGCCACGGCGGCTCACCGCCGGTCGCCGCTACCGGCAACGCCGCCGCCAGGACGGCTACGGACAGGGCAGCCGCTCTCAGTTCTCGCCCCAGGCAGAACACGGCGGTTTGCGCGAGGTCCAGGGACGGGACCGTTCAAGCTGGCTGGCCAATCGCAACAGCAACCCCTCGCCCCCGACCGGTGCGGCGAGCTGCACACCGATCGGGAGACCGCCGCCTGAGTCGGTCCAGCCAAGCGGCACGGACGCGGCCGGGTTGCCGGCCACGTTCATCAGTTGGGTGAAGCCGATCGTCCGGAGCAACGCGGGCAGGTAGTCGTCGCCTCGATTCGACAGGGACAGGACGCCCAGTCTGGCCGGCGGCGCCGCCATCGTCGGCGACAGGAGGATGTCGTAGCCACCCGAGAAGAACGCAGCCACCTGGCGGCAGACCGCGTGCACCGTTCGCGTCGCCCGAACGTAGGCGGCGGAATCGTGCTCCTCACCGACGGCGGCCATGGCCCAGGTCAACGGCTCCAGTTCCTCTTCCCGCGCCTTCCGGCCGAGCACATCGGACCGCTCCGCCACCGTGGCGCGAATGTTGGCCCCCACGATCAACCGGGTTGCGTTGCCCAGGGCGGCGGCGTCGATGTCCGGCGCGGCCTCCTCGACGTCGTGCCCCAGTTCCAGGCAGAGGCGCGCTGCCTCCTCTGCCGCGGTGACGCAGGCGGGATGAACCTCCGCGCCGTTGAACGCCCGCGCGGTCAAGGCGATCCGCAGCCGTCCAGGCTCCCTGCCGACCTCGTCCAGAAACGGGCGCTCCGGCACCGGCGCCGCGTAAGGATCGCCCGCGACCGGACCGGCGACCGCATCGAGGAGCGCGGCGCTGTCGCGCACCGTCCGGCTCACGCAGTGCTGGACCGAGAGACCGGCCCAACCCTCGCCGGCATCCGGTGCCAGCGACACCCGGGCGCGGCTCGGCTTGAGGCCAAACAGCCCGCAGCACGACGCCGGGATCCGGATCGAACCGCCACCGTCGCTGGCGTGAGCGGCCGGCACGATTCCCGCCGCAACCGCGGCGGCGGCGCCGCCCGACGAGCCGCCCGCGATGTGCTCCAGGTTCCAGGGATTCCGGGTCTGACCAAAGATCGCCGACTCGGTGCTGGTCGTCAGTCCGAACTCCGGCGAGGCGCTGCGGCCCGCGATCAGGAGGCCCGCCTGCCGGTAGCGGCGGACCATTTCGGAGTCGTGGTCCGGCACGTTGCCGGCGAACAGCTGGCTGCCGTTCGTCATCGGTAGACCGTCGGCGGCGGCATAGAGGTCCTTCAGCAGGTACGGAACGCCGGCGAAGGGTCCACCCGCCGCCACGGCCTCAGGAGCCGCCGCCGCGGCGCGTTCGAAGTCCGAGTACACGATCGCATTCAGGTCGCCGTTCAGCTCGGAAGCGATCGCGGCCGCGCATTCGACTGCCTCCGCCGGCGCCAGTTCGCCTGTCCGAAGCAGGCGCGCCAGTTGCAGACCGTCGCTCTCCAGGTACGTCGCTCTGAGACTCACAGGGGCTCCCTTCCGCTCCGGACGAACCGACGCCCGGCAGACCGGAAGCGTACCGCGAACCAGTCCGAGCGACCCCCACCGCTGCCTCGCGCGGCATCTATGCGCGATCGTCTATAGTTCGGCACATGAGTTCCTTCCGTTTATTGGTCGGCCTCTGCTCGTTTGCCGCGACGGTCGCGACGATCGCCGGGCCTGCAGCAGCCCAGACCGCGTCGCCGGGCAGCCTCGTCCACTGGCAGAGCGCCGGCATCGAACGGTGCCTGATCGGTGGCCGCGAGTTCGCACCGACGATTCTCGATGGGGAACCGGGCTGCCTCGTGCCTGTCGGCCTCACCCGAACCGCCGACATCGTGGCCGAGCGCGATCGGGACGGCCAACGCGAGCGGCTACGGATCGGTCTCGGCGAGTACCCCTACTCGGTACAGAGACTCGAGATCAAGGACCAGAGCCGGGTCGATCTCTCGCCCGAGAACCTGGCCCGGGTGCAGCGCGAGAACGCCCTGATCGGCAAGCTCTGGGCGCGTCAGGGCGAGCCACGCTTCTCCCTGCCCCTGGGGCCGCCGCTCAAGGAGATGCCCGCCGGCGGCCGCTTCGGCGCCAAGCGCATCATCAACGGCGAACCGCGCTCGCCGCACACCGGCGCCGACTATGCGGTGCCCCAGGGGACACCCGTGCTGGCGGTGGGCGACGCCGTCGTCGCCCTGACCGGCGAGTTCTTCTTCTCCGGCAACGCCGTCTTTCTCGATCACGGCAACGGCCTGATCAGCATGTACTTCCACCTCCACGAGGTGTTCGTCGAACAGGGGAACGAGGTGTCCCGCGGGCGCCTGATCGGCACCGTCGGCTCGACCGGGCGATCCACCGGCCCGCACCTGCACTTCGGCATCCGCTGGCAGGGCGCCCGGGTCGACCCTGCTCTCCTGCTGGGTCCCGCCGGGACGATTCAGACCGTGCCCTAAGTCCGCTACGCACCGTAGAGCCGCAGCGTGTTCTCCCTCACCGCGGCCGCCACCGCTTCTTCCGCAAGGCCCTTCAGTTCCGCGATGGCCTTGAGTGACACCACGACGTTCGCCGGTTCGTTGCGCTCGTCGCGTGACGGCCCCAGCACCGGGCTGTCCGTCTCGAGCAGCAGGCACGAGAGCGGCAGGCGGCGGACGAGTTTCTGTTTCTGCGGCGAACGGACAATGGACGGCGGCACAGAAAAGAAGTAGCCCGCCTCGACCGCCGGTTCGGCGCGAGCCGCCCGGCCGTCGAAGGCGTGGAGTTGCACCCGCCTCGCCCCCCGCTCTCGCAACAGGTCGATTGCATAGTGACCGGCGGAGCGCGAGTGGACGTTGAGCGGCAGATCGAGTTCGACGGACAGGTCGATGAACGACGCGAAGATCTCGCGCTGCACCGCGAGGTCGCGCTCGTCGCGCACCTTCCAGCGGTCCAGGCCGACCTCGCCGATGGCGGCCAGACGCGGACGCTCCCGGCGGATCAGGTCAGCGACCTGCTCCGCTTCCGCCGGATCGAGATGGGTCGGGTAGAGGCCGGCGGTCGGTCGTACGACTCCCGGATACGCCTCCGCCAGTTCGAGGTTCCGCTCCGCGTCGGCGCGCGTCTCGCCGACCGCGACCACCGCCCCGACCCCGGCGTCGCCGGCCCGCGCGAGCACTTCGCCGAGATCGCCCGCGAACGAGCCGTCGCACAGATGGGCGTGACAGTCGGTCAGGCCCGACAACTCGGGCGCAACGCCCATCAGCCGG
>WTGL01000275.1:610-2311 GCA_011523565.1 Acidobacteriota bacterium | reverse complement strand
CGGGGCCCGACCACTCGACGACCGGCGTCTCGCCGATGTGAGGAGCGATCAGCGAAAGCGTGTCTTCGACTGCCTCCAGCGTGATGCCATGGTCGTCGTCGCTCACCACCTTGGACTCTACCGACGGGAACAGGCGAGCCGGACGACCTCGGCTTCGACGCCGACGACGACGCCGATCAGTCGTCGCTGGTCAGCGGCGGGACATGCACCTCAAGCACCGACCTCGTCGCGACCGAGCCGGCAGCCGCCTCCCCCGCTACCAGGACCATGAAGTAGCAGACGGAGAAGAGCGTGAAGACGCCGGCAGCCAACACGACGACCCGAGCGAACGCCAGGGGGCGCGCCGCCGAGCGGTCCGCCAGCCGCCGTCTCAGCACCGCTCCTAACGGGCGGTCCAGTTGAATCCGGCCACCGACGGGCCCATGCCCGCGCCCCTGGTCGTCGATGCTCTTCCGAGGAACCAGGGATCGCCGGATCTTCACTTCAACCGGCCCTCTGGCCCCCAGCCGCTCCCCTTCGCCGCAGCCACTCCACCGTGCTCAACGCCAGCAGCGCGAAGACGATCAGGAAGGTGGCAACGGCCAGGATCGTCGGACTGATCTCCTCACGGATGCCGGACCACATCTGGCGCGGCAGGGTGCGCTGTTCCAGGCCGCCCATGAACAGGACGATCACGAGCTCGTCGAAGGACGCCGCGAAGGCGAACAGGGAGCCGGAGATAACCCCGGGCAGGATGAGCGGCAGTTGCACGCGACGGAAGGCGACGAGGGGGTTCGCGCCCAGGTTGGCGGCCGCGCGCATGACCGTCCAGTCGAAACCGGCCAGCGTCGCGCTCACGGTGATGACGACGAAGGGCGCGCCGAAGACGGCGTGCGCGAGGATGATCCCGATGTGGGTCTGCGCCAGGCCGAGGTTCGAGTAGAAGAAGAACATGCCGACGCCGGCGATGATGACCGGCGTGATCATCGGCGAGATGAGGAGTGCCGTGACCATCTTGCGGCCCGGCATTGCCGGGTGGGCGAGGCCCAGCGCCGCGGCGGTCCCGAGCACGGTGGCGACGACCGTGGCCGAGAGGCCGATGATCAGGCTGTTGGCGAGCGGCCGCGTCCACTCGTCGCCGTCGAAGATGCTGCGGTACCAGCGGAGCGAGTACGCCTCCGGGTCGAACCGCAGCATGCCCTCGGTGAAGGTGAAGTAGGGCTCGGCGTTGAAGCTGAGCGGCACCAGCACGAGGATCGGCGCGATCAGGAAGACGAACGCGGCGACGCAGAACGCGAGGTAGCCCCAGCGGGCGACCCGGTAGCCGGGACTGACTGCCGTGGCCGCCATCATCCGAGCCCGATCCGGTCGATGCCGACCAGGCGGTCGTACACCACGTAGAGCAGCGTCACGCCGACCAGCAGCAGGGCCGCAAGCGCCGCCGCCAGACCCCAATTGAGCGAGGTCTGGACGTGGTAGGCGATCATGTTCGAGATCAACTGACCACTCTGGCCGCCGACCAGGGCCGGCGTGATGTAGTAGCCGATCGCCAGAATGAAGGTGAGCAGACAGCCGGCGCCGACACCCGGCAGCGTCTGCGGCCAGTACACCCGGCGCAGCGCCTGGAACGGCGTCGCCCCCAGCGACACGGCCGCGTTCATGTAGGCCGGCGGGATGGCCCGCATCACGGAGTAGAGCGGCAGCACGAGGAACGGAAGCAGC
>WTGL01000275.1:0-600 GCA_011523565.1 Acidobacteriota bacterium | reverse complement strand
GACCCGGTTGACGCGGTTCGCGGTACGCCCGAGGTTGCGCTCCGTCCGCGCCGCGACGAACTCGCGGGCGACGGCCGCGAACGCCTCGTCGGACGGGGTGCCCTGACCGTCCCAGTCGCGCAAGGCGGCCATCGTTCCTGGCAGCGCGTCGGCGACCTCGGGATCGTAGAAGCTCTTCGTCAGCAGGCTGAGCATCGGGCCAAGGAACGTGACGGTGACGAACGCGACCAGCGGCAGGGCGAGACCAGCCGCGCGCAGCCGAGGCCCCAGAGCCCGGCGCCATAGCGGCCGGGCAGGCGGCTGGCTGACGCTTGGAGATCCCTGGGAGGTCACGGCTCGATCCCTAACCCTCATCGCGCCAGCCAGGCGGCAAAGCGTTCCAGCATCTCGTCGCCGTGGTCCGCCCACCATTGCCAGTCGGTCATCAGGTAGTTCTTCATGTTCGCGGGGTTCGTCGGCATGTGCGGCCACATCTGGGTGCCCGTTTCGAAGTGCCGGTCGATCAGGGTCTCCGCCGAGTAGCGCGCCGGACTGTAGGCGATGTAACGGCCGACTCCCGCCATCGACTCGGCGCGGGCTGCATGCTGGACGAATCGGATC
>WTGL01000159.1:2074-66948 GCA_011523565.1 Acidobacteriota bacterium | reverse complement strand
GCCCCGCCCCGCGGCCCCGGCAGAGGCGCTACCGGGCCCGCCGCCCGGACTCCACGGGTTTCCTGTCCTGCCCCGGCCAGGACCACCGGCAGCGGAACGTTGCAGTACCTGGAGCAGACGCAGAAAGGAGCGGGCCTCGGCGGCCCGCGGCGATCGCAACACCCCGCGCACCATCCGGGAGATCCAGATCCATGCCACCAACAGGGCAATCAGGATGACGAGGAGCCGTGTCACGACGACGGCAGCCTATCCCGTGCCCCTTCCTTGGCCCGCCCTGATCCGAAGCCGGCTACTGTCCGTCGCGACCGCGGCCGCGCGGCCTCAACTTGCCTTGGCTTTGGAGATCTTCTCGAGGCTGCCGTTGAGCGCCTTCTCGACGAGCGCTTCCGCTTCCTCTTCGCCGATCTCCCGGACGTGCATGACCTCGCTGACGATGAAGTACTTCGCCTTCTCGTACATCTTCTTCTCGCGAAACGACAGGCTCTTCTTCTGGCTCACGAGGCGCAGGTTCTTGAGCACCTGGGCAGCGTCGGTCAGGGAACCGGTCCGCATCTTGTCGAGGTTCTGCTTGTACCGGCCCTTCCAGTCCTTGTAGACGTCGATGTTGCCGTCCTCGATCAGCCGCAGCAGATCCTTGATCTCCCGCGCCTTGGCCAGACGCCGCAGGCCCACGCGATCGAGATTCTCCTCGGGCACCATGACCTTGGAGTCGTTCCCCAGCACCCGCAGGTGGTAATACGTCTGTTTTTCGCCGCCGTCCGGGGCACTCAAAGCAATGCGTTCCACCACGCTCACGCCATGGTTCGGATACACCACCTTCTCACCGACTCGGAACACTCTGCACCCCCCTACAAACCCGTGACAGTCGCCTGCCCCGGTAAACGTCGCCGGAACCCTGAATGCAGTTCCGAGATCGGCCGCCGGTGGCTCTTCTGAATCAGTCCTAACCTACGGATAGCCACGCACTTAACGGGCGCGGATTGTAGCCGACAGGGCCCTCGTCGTCAAGGCTGTTTCCGCCCCATTTGTGCCTGTTGCAACAGGACTCTCTCTAAGTCATTGAAGGCGCTGACTTTGCGGCTCCGTCACTGGAAGTTACACGGTGGCGGTGCTACGCTGCGCCCCCTTCGCCATACCCATGGCGGCGGCGCGCGGTTTTCCTGCCGGAGTGGCGGAATGGCAGACGCAGGGGACTCAAAATCCCCCGCCCCTCGGGGCGTGTGGGTTCGACTCCCACCTCCGGCACCAGTCGAGCACCTGAAGGGTCCCCTGCGGGGACTCCAATGACCCTGCGCCCGCAAGGGCGTGTGGGTTCGACTCCCACCTCCGGCACCACCGACGTTCTAGCTGTCGGCTTCGGCGTCGTCGACGAGTTCGATGCCCTTCTGTTCCAGCAGCATGCCGATGGCCCTGAAGTAGGCCAGCAGGGCGCGCCTGTAACCCGTGATGGCCTCGACTTCACGACTTCGCGCCGCGGTCAGGTCCTCCTGGATCTCGAGCACCTGGAAGCTCGTCCAGAGACCGTTCTCGTAGCGCTTCTGGGCCGCGTCGAGGTTCTTCTCGGCGAGCTCCCGCGACACCCGGGCGGAGTCGATCTGCTTGCCCGCGGTCTCGACCCCGCGGGCGGCGGTACGGACTTCGGTGCGGATCGTGAGCATCAGGTCGTCTAGTTCGAGACGCCCCTGGTCCAGGGCCAGCTCGGCGATCCGGCTCTGGGCCTTGGCCGACCGGTTCTGAAGGGGCTTCGTGAGATTCAGGCCAACGTTCCAGCCCTCGAAGACCTGCCCCAGGATGCCGTCGTAGAACTGACCCAGAGTGGAAAGGTAGTCGAGCGAGTCGACCTGGACGTACTCTTCCGGGCACGGCTCGAACAGATCCGAGATGCTGGGCGGACCGGGTCGATCGCAGAACGTCCGCTCGCCGCCGAGCGCGTTCCGGCCGTAGCTCACGCTCAGGTTCAGGTCCGGACGCCTCTGGTTCCTCAGGAACTCCGAGTCGATGACCAGGGACGCGATCTGAAGCTCCTGCCGATCGATCTCGGCCCGCCGGTCGAGCGCCCATTTCAGGGAAGCCTCCAGGTCGATGACGACGCGGGCGATCTCCGGGGAGGTCGTCGGCACGATCTCCAGATCCCAGAACGACGTCTCGTCCAGATTCAGAAGCCGCCTGAGCTCGTCCGCGGCATCCTCGATCTGCGCCTGCACCCGGATGATCTCCTCCTCCCGCGTGGCGATACCGGCCTCGCTCTGCACGAGTTCGAGCGGCGCCAGGGTTCCCACCTCGATCTGAATCCGGTTCATCTCGTGGAGTTCCTCGGCCAGGGCCAGACTCTCCTCCGCGACCTTGAGCTGTTCCAGACCCTCCACCAGGGCCCAGTAGCCGTTGGCCACCGTCTGCACGGTGTCGACGACCTGAACCTCCAGATCCTCCAGGCTGATGTCGCTGTTCAGGCGCGCCACAGCGAGATTGCGCTCCGTGATCCTCTTGCCGCGGTTCCGGAGCAGAGGCTGGTTGAAGGCGACCGTCAGGCTGGACCGCAGGCTCGGGTTGATGTCGGAGAAACGGGAGTTCGAGGAGGAGCGGTTGTTGTCGAAGTTGATCGAGAAGTCGCCGCCGGATGAGATCGGCTGGCGCAGTTCGACGTTGGCGACGATCGTCTCGTTCTCCGTCACCAGAGCGCCGTCGAGTTGGGACACCGACGGCCGGCTCTCGCTGTTCACGCTCGTGTTGACCCCGAGCACCAGGTCGTAGATGCCGAACTCCTGGTCGATCCGGAACAGCGACTGGGACCGCTGATAGCGCTGTACCAGCAGGCCGAGGTTGTTCCGCAGCGCGATCGCGATCGCCTCGTCCAGATCCAGGAGGAGCTGCTCGTCCGCGATGTCCAGGTCGGGCACGACCGGCTCGGTGATCCAGGTCGAGCCGACTTGTACCTGCGCCTTCGCGGGGGACGCCGAAACCGCCGGCAGGAGGAGAACGGCGCAGACTGCGGTGATCACCGCCGCCGGTCTTCGGACTCTCAGAGCTGAGAACAGGTTCATCGGCTACGTTCCTTCCTTCGACCGCGCCCGGCCGGGATGGCCGCCACGCCTCGTGTCTTCCTCTTTGACGCGAGAGGCGCGAGGTTGTTTCACCTGACCCCAATGCCTAAACGCCTCAGACCGCCGCAGTTTGAGCCGCACGATCCCGGCGCCGGGGGTCGAAACCGGCACCACCCTATCCGCTGGCGGGAGGACCATTGAGGAGATCGTGGGCAACGGCTCGCGCCTCATCCAGGCTGGGTGTCAGACGGTCCTCCGAGATGCCTCGAAGGATGTCGAGCGTACGGAGCGTCCTGGCGACCGAGCCGGAAAGCCCGGCGACGACCACTTCCGTTCGCTCCGCCGAGGCCACCTGGAACAGTCGCCGGATCAGCATGGCGGCGCTGTCGTCCAGGTGCACGGCTTCCGAGAAGTCGAAGATGACCACTTCATGGTCCTTGATGTCTCCGCCGATCACGCCGACCAGCTTGTTCGAGGAGGCCACGGTGAGCGTTCCCTTGAGCGCGACGAGGCCGACGCGGGCCGAGTACCGATCGGCCGCTGGCGGTCCGTGCTCCTCGGCGAAGAACGTGCGGTCGAGCAGCGGAACGGAGACCACGCTGTCCAGTTCGAGACGTTCCAGGCGCCGGGCATGCGCCATTCCGGCCGCGATCAGGCCGACCGCCACCGCCGTCACCAGATCGACCAGCACGGTCAGTCCCAACGTCAGGAGCATGACGAACAGGTGTTCGCGGCGAATCCGGTGGACCCGGGCGACGAGCGGCCAGTCGATGATGTCCCAGCCGACCTTCATCATGATGGCCGCCAGCACTGCGTGTGGAACCGGCTCCACGATCGGTCCGAGGCCCACCGCGAGCAGCAGCAGGAACATCGCCCGCAGTGCCCCGGACACCGGCGTCGATCCGCCGGCCCGGATGTTGACCACCGTACCCATGGTGGCGCCGGCGCCCGGCAGGCCGCCCAGCATCCCCGAGACCATGTTGCCGATGCCCTGCCCCACCAGTTCGCGATTCGGATTGTGACGGGTGCCGGTGAGCGAGTCCGCCACGAGGGACGTCAGCAGACTGTCGACGGAACCCAGTAGCGCGAGAATCAACGCCGGCTGCAGCGCCTGGACGAGGAAACCCGCGGCGGGGATCCCGATCTTCAGGGACGGCAGACCAGCCGGCACATCGCCCAGGACTGGCGCGCCGCCCAGCCAGAGCACGCCCAGGAGCGTTCCCACGATCAGGGAGAGCAGCGGTCCGGGCAGGTACTTCGCCAGCCGCCCGGGCCAGAGCACACCCACGGCCAGGGTGAGCAGTCCGACCGCCAGCGCGTTCATGTTCACCGTCCCCACCGCTTCCGGGATGGCCCGAATCGCGCCCATCGCGCCCCCGGGCGCCGGCGGCGCACCGAGGAGTGGCAGAACCTGGATCAGGATGACGATGATCCCGATGCCCGACATGAAACCGGACACGACGACGTAGGGCGTGTAGACGACGTAGCGGCCGATCTTCGCCAGGCCCAGGAGCAACTGGATCAGGCCGCCGAGTACGACGACGGTCAGCGCCTCGGTCAGATTCGACGCGTGGGTCGTGATGATCACCGTCATCGCAACGGTCATCGGCGCCGTCGGGCCGGAGATCTGGGACCGTGTGCCGCCGAACACCGCGGCAAAGAAGCCGACCGCAATCGCCCCGTGCAGACCCGCCACGGCCCCCATGCCCGACGCGACGCCCAGGGCCAGCGCCACGGGCAGTGCGACGACCGTCGAGGTCAGCGCGCCGAACAGATCTCCGCGGAGCGTCTGGATGTCGTAGCGCACGTACTGCCGCTATCGACTGCCCTGCCGGGACGACCTGTCTTCCACGATCGGCTCCTCTCCTGCCCTCGCGGGCGCGGAATTCCGCGGTCCTCCGCGTCTCGAAACGCCATGCTACATTCCCCGCTCGATGAGCGTTCTCGAAGGGCTTCCGGCTCCCCGCCGCGGCAAGGTGCGCGACATCTACGACCTGGGCGATCAGTTGCTCCTGGTGGCCAGCGACCGCGTGTCCGCCTATGATTTCGTGCTCTCGCCCGAGATCCCGGACAAGGGCAAGGTCCTCAACCAGTTGACCAACTTCTGGTTCGATCGGCTGGGAGACACGATTCCGAACCATCTGGTCGAGACGGACGTCGGCCGCTACCCGGCTGAACTGCAGCGGCACGCCGACTACCTCGACGGGCGCTCCGTGCTCGTACAGAAGGCGGAAGTGGTTCCCTACGAGTGCGTGGCGCGGGGCTATCTGGCCGGGAGCGCCTTCAAGGAGTACCAGCAGTCCGGCCGGGCCTGTGGCCACGACCTGCCCGCGGGCATGCGGCGGGCGGAGAAGCTGGACCAGCCGCTCTTCACGCCCGCCACGAAGGCCGAAGAGGGCCACGACGAGAACATCGACTACGACACCCTGGTCGAAGGCGTAGGCGCCGAGATGGCGGCGACGCTCCGCCGGGTCACGCTCGAGCTGTTCAGCAGCGGCCGGGACCTTGCGGCGCGGCGCGGCATCATCCTGGCGGACACGAAGTTCGAGTTCGGACTGGTCGACGGCCAGCTGCTGCTGATCGACGAGGTTCTGACGCCGGACTCGTCGCGCTACTGGGACGCCGCGGCCTGGACACCGGGCACCGAGCCGGTGTCCTACGACAAGCAGCCGGTTCGCGACTGGGTGGCCGGAACGGGCTGGGACAAGGCATCCCCGCCGCCGGAACTGACTCCGGAGGTCGTCCAGGAGACCCGGGAACGCTATCTCGACGCGTTCCGGCGGATCACCGGGCGAGACCCGATCCTCTAGGAGCTGACGCCAGGGTCCAGGATCCGCCGCGGCAGCCGACTCCTGAAGCCGCACCAGACTTCGTAGGCGGCGATGCCGGCGCGGGCGGAGAGTTCGGTGACCCCGATCCGTTCGTCCCCCTGCGAGCCGAGCAGAACGCACTCGTCTCCCAACTTGACGCCGGAAACGCCGGTGACGTCGACGGTCAGCGAGTCCATGCTGACCTGACCCGCGATCGGGCAGCGGATGCCCCCCACGAGCACGTCGCCGATGCCGTAGGCGGTGCTGAATCCGTCGCCGTAGCCGACAGGCAGCAGGGCGATCGTCGCGTCACGCGCTGCCTTCCAGGTTCGCCGGTAGCCGACACCGGTCCCGATCGGAACCTGCCGAAGATCGAGGATGGGCGCTATGACACGCATCACCGGGCGCAACCCGGATCCCGGCGAGGGGTCGGCGGCAGCGGCCAGATCGAGGCCGTAGAGTGCCCCGCCCACACGAACCGCGCTCCAGCGCGCGGAGGCCCGTCTGAGCGCGCCGGACGAGTTCGCGAGATGAAGGGACACGGCCCCGCGCTCTTCCGGTCCCAAGGCTCCGACTGCCTCGGCAAACCGCTCCTCCTGGAGCGCCGTGAAGCCGCTTTCCGGCAGCTCGGATTCCGCCAGATGGGACATCAGGCCGGTCAGTCGCAGTTCCGGCGCCGACCGGAGTTCCCGGAGCAAGGGCGGCCACTCGTCGAGCGGTACGCCGTAGCGCCTCATGCCGGTGTCCAGCTCGACCACGACGCCGAGAGGGGTGCGGCTGCCGGAGGCCCGCCGTCGCCAGGCCGACCAGTCGGCGATCTGCTGCCGGCGCGTGAGCACGGGCGTTGCGTTCCACTCGACGGCGCACGCGAGCTCCTCGATCGACGCTGGTCCACCCAGGAGCAGCAGCCGGCCGCGTACCCCTGACTGCCGCAGTTCCCCGACCTCATTCACGCGAGCCACGGCGAACCCGTCGATGCCCAACCGCTCCAATTCGAGGCTCACGGACACGGCTCCGTGACCGTAGGCGTCCGCCTTGACCACACCGAACACACCGGTCCCGCCGACCGCCCGCCGAACCAGTCGCAGATTGCCGGCCAGAGTGCCGAGATCGATTTCGACCCGGGCGCGAGCGTCCGGGGTCAGGGTGGTCCCTCGGGCGGCGTGTGCTGGCTGTCGTAGTTGCGAAACGTCGTCGTGTCGCCGATGAAGACCAGATCCACGCTCCCCGTTTCCCCGTTCCGGTGCTTGGCGATGATCAACTGCGCCATGCCCCGCACGTCGGGGTCGTCCCGCTCGTACATCTCTTCCCGGTAGACGAAGACGACGATGTCGGCGTCCTGCTCGATGTTGCCCGACTCCCGGAGATCCGCGAGCTGGGGACGGTGGTCCTTGCCGCGGCGCTCTGGAAGCCGCGAGAGCTGGGAGAGCGCCACGACCGGCACATCGAGTTCCTTGGCCAGTTGTTTCAGGCCGCGCGTGATCGCTCCGATCTCCAGGTTGCGGTTCTCGTACCTGCCCCCGGCGTTCATCAACTGGAGGTAGTCCACGACCACGAGTGCGAGGCCTTGCTGGGCCTTCAGCCTGCGCGCCTTGGAGGCGACCTCGAGGAGCGACGGATTGGCGGAATCGTCGATGAACAGACTCGAGTCCCGGCCGGCCTCCACGGCCTCGTGCAGACGGCTCCAGTCGCGCGCCCCGAGCCGACCGCCGCGCAACCGGTGGAAGGGAATGTCGGTCGTTGAGCACAGCACCCGCATGGCGATCTCCTGCTCGTTCATCTCGAGCGAGAAGAAGCCGGCCGCCTTCCCTTCCTCATGCGCAACGTGGGTGGCGATGTTGAGGGCCAGGCTCGTCTTTCCCATCCCCGGCCGGCCGGCGATGATGATCAGGTTGCCCGGCTGGAGACCGTGTGTCATCCGGTCGAAATCGACGAATCCCGTACGCAACCCGGGGAAGTCGTTCGACGAGCGCTGTTCGAGCCTCTCCACCGTCTCGCGGACCACCTGGTCGAATGGCGCGAAGGTGCGCGTTACCGCCTCCTCGCTCAGTTCCATCACCGCCTGCTCCGCGCGGCCAAGGGCGTCCTTCGCCTCGAGCCCGCCGTCGAGCGCCGTCCGGTAGATCGTTGTACAGGCGTCGATCAGTCGCCTGCGCAGGGCCCGTTCCTTGATGATCTCGACGTAGGAGTCGACACGGCCGAGGTCCGGCAGGTCCACCTCCAGCGTGGCCAGATACGCGACGCCGCCGGCGGCTTCGAACTGGTCCCGCTGTTCCAGCCGCGCCTGAACGGTCCGCAGGTCGATCGGGCTGTCCGACTCCTGGAGCGCGAGCATCGCCTCATACAGAAGACGATGCCTTTCGAAGTAGTAGTCGTCGGCCTTCAGGCGGGTCGCGGTGGCCGCCAGGTGTCGGTCGGCATCGAGCAGGATCGCGGCCAGCACAGCGCGCTCCGACTCCTCGCTGTGCGGCAGGCTGTGGGTTTCCTCGACCGGGCCGCGCACGGTACCTCAGCCTAGGAGGTTGAGCTGAGGAACGCAACGCTGTGTGTCCGAGGCGCAACCTCCTGCGGATTTCCGAGCCGGCGTGCGAAGATGGACAGGCGCCGCCGAGCCGGGCGGAGTGCCGGTCGCGCTGCCCCTGGAACCATGTTGACTAGAGAAACGCGGCACCCCCTCCGCGGTTGGTTGGCAGTGGCTGGCGCGCTCTACTGTGGCGGCGTTCTCGCCGCTGCCCCCGTCTCGGGCCAGGAAACGAAACCCGAACCCGACGCGGGCCAGGCTCCCAGGCCCGCGGTGGAGGCGGAGCCCGAGGCCCGGTCGGCCGCGGAAGAAACTGCGGAAGAAGCCGGGGACGAGCAGGTCGACCCGTGCGCCTCCGAGTACCTCGAGGGACGTTCCTGGCTCGACTGGCTGAACCTGCGCCTGCACCGGACCGCCTGCGAGACGGCGCTGTGGTTCGATCACCTGTTCGGCGACTACCGGCTCGACGAGGAACTCGAGGCGACGTACGGCCGCGCCCTCGTGGGCGTGATCTGGGATGAGCAGTACGGCTTCGAGGATGACCTTCGCTTTCGCGCCCGTCTTCACTTTCCGAACATGGAGCGGCGCCTGAACGCCTTCATCGGCCGCGACGACCGCGAAGACGTACTGGAGGACGCCCAGCGCCGGGGCGCCACATCCCTGCCGCATATGTTCGACGCCGCCGACGACGAGTGGCTGCTCGGACTCGGCTACCGGCCGATCTCCGGCGGCAACGGCGACCTCGATTTCGACGTCGGCATGAACTTCGACTTTCCGGTCGAGCCCTTCGCGCGCGCCCGCTACAAGCACCGGACCTTCCTGTCGGACACGGACCTCGTGCGCTTTCGTCACAGCCTGTTCTGGGAACGCGAAGACGGCTGGGGCCTGTCCACCCGAATCGACTACGAGCACGCCTTCGCGGGCGGCTCGATGATGCGCTGGCGCGGCGCCGGGAAGATCTCCGACATCACACAGGGCGCGGACTGGTTCACCGAGCTGAGCTACTACCATCGCCTGGGCCGGCGTCGCGCCATTGCCCACCAGATCGGCGCCAACGGGGAGACGGACATGCCGGTCCAGATCGAAAACTACTTCGTCCGCCTGATCTACCGTCAGCAGATCCTCCGCGAGTGGTTCTTTCTCGAGATCGGTCCCGGCATGGCCTGGCGCCGGGAAACGCCGGGCGAACCCAGGGATTCCGTTCCCATCCTGCGCTTCGGAGTTGAAATGCTGTTCGGCGACTACCGCGGCCAGGGAACGGCCGCACCGGTTTCAGGAAGATAGAGTCCCCTTCGCAGAAAACAACTCCAGAGCGAGGAAACGGATGAGCGGTAGCGCTGCCGGGAACGGCGAAGTCACGGTCGCGGTCGGCGACGACCTGGTGGCGGAGGTGGAGATCCACCGGCCGCCCAACAACTTCTTCGACCAGGACCTGATCGCCGCTCTGGCGGCGGCGATCGAGGAACTCGACGAGCGCGACGACTGCCGCGCCGTCGTGCTCTGTTCCGAGGGCAAGCACTTCTGTGCCGGAGCGAACCTGAACGCGTCGCGGCCCGCCACCGGGACGCCGCAGCGCCACCTCTACGACGAGGCCGTGCGGTTGTTCGAGACCCGCACCCCGGTCGTCGCCGCCATCCAGGGCGCGGCCATCGGCGGCGGTCTCGGACTGGCCCTGATGCCGGATTTTCGCGTCGCCTGCGCCGAAGCCCGGTTCGCCGCGAACTTCGCGCGCCTCGGCTTCATCCAGGGTTTCGGGCTGACCGTCACTCTCCCCCGCCTGGTCGGCCGCCAGCGGGCAATGGAGTTGCTCTACACCGGCCGCCGGGTGAAGGGCGAGGAGGCGTATCGAATCGGTCTCTGCGACGAATTCGTCGCCTGTGAGGAAGTGCGAACACGGGCACGGACACTGGCTCGTGAGATCGCAGCCTCGGCGCCGCTCGCGGTGCGATCGATCCGGCAGACCCTCCGCGGACAGCTCGCTTCGGAGATCCGCGCCGCCACGGATCACGAGAAGGTCGAGCAGGATCGTTTGCGGCAGACGGCGGATTTCGCAGAGGGCGTGCGGGCCATGACCCAGCGGCGCCGGCCCCGTTTCGTGGGCTCCTGACGGCGTCCTCAGGCTCCTGCCGCCGTCGCCAGTTGGAAGGTGACCCAGGCCCCGAGCCAGCCCAGGCCGGTCATGTAGATGAACGTGAAGGCCGGCCATCGCCACTTCCCCGTCTCGCGACGGATCACGACCAGGGTCGACATGCACTGCATGGCGAACGCGAAGTAGACGAGCAGGGCAAGTGCCGAAGCGCGGGACAGCACCGGTTCGCCGCCGCGCCCACCGCCACCGGCCAGAACACCGCCCAGGCCCTCCCTGGCCTCGCCTTCGTGAGCGTAGATCTGTGCGAGTGTGGCGACCATGACCTCTCGGGCCGCCTGGGAAGCCACCAGACCGACGTTGATGCGCCAGTCGAAGTCCATGGGGGCGAACACCGGCTCCAGGAATCTGCCGACCGAAGCCGCGTAGCTGCCCTCTAGGATCGCCTGCTGGTTCGCCGCGTCGCCGAGCTGCGGATCGGCGGCCCTCCGCGGCAGATTGAGCAGGAACCAGAGGACGATGCTGACGCTCAGGATGATCGTGCCGGCACGCCGCAGGAACATCCGTGCACGGTCCCAGACGCCGAGCAATATGTCACTTGGCCGCGGCAGGCGGAACGGCGGCAGCTCGAGGTAGAACGGCAGCGAGGCGCCCCGCATCAGGCCCCGTTTCAGGACGGCGGCCGAAAGGAGAGCGGTCGCCGTTCCCAGGACGTACAGGCCGCCCAGGGTAAAACCCTGCCAGGTGAACGGTCCGAACACCCGTTCGGCGGGAATGAACGCCGCGATGAGCAGCGTGTACACCGGCAACCGGGCCGAGCAGGTGGCGAAGGGAGCGACCAGGATGGTAGTGAGTCGATCCCGCTCCGAAGGAATCGTCCGGGTCGCCATGATGCCCGGAACGGCACAGGCGTACGAAGAGAGCAGAGCGAGGAAGCAGCGGCCCTCCAGGCCCACCCAACCCATCATCCGGTCCACGACGAACGCTGCGCGCGCCATGTAGCCGCACCCCTCGAGAAACAGGATGACCGTGAACAGGAGCACGATCTGGGGCAGGAAGACGATCACCGCACCGACGCCCCGAACCACCCCGTCGGCGAGCAGCCGCGTCACCAGGGTGTCCGGCAGAGCGACGAGCAGCCGATCCGCGAGACCGTCCATCAGGCCCGAGAGCAGGTCCATCGCCGGCGTTGCCCAGGTGAAGATCGCCTGGAAGAAGAGGGCGACGAAGGTCAGAAAGACCGCCGGCCCGAAGATCGGATGGAGCAGAAACCGGTCCAGTCGCCGGCTCCAGTGATCGGCTCGTGGCACCTCGCGGCGACATCGCCCCAGCACCCCGTACGTCCAGTTGAACCTCGCCTCCGGCGTGCCCGACACCGCGGCCTCCTTCAAGTCCGGAGACGGCGTCCAGTTGTTCCGGGACCCGGCCAGGAGCGCGCCGAGGTCATCGATGCCGAGGCCGCGGTTGCCGACCACGCCCAGCACCGGCACCCCGAGGACGGCCATCAGTGCGCTGACGTCGATTTCGCCGTGCCGCGCCTTCAGCTCATCGACCATGGTCAGAGCGATGCAGAGGGGGAGACCCAGGGCCGCGGCCTCCGCCACGAGTGGCAAGGCGCGCTCGATCGTGGTGGCGTCCACTACGACGACCACGCCGTCCGGCGGCGGTTCGCCGAACTCTCCGCGCAGAACGCGCACGGCTACCGCTTCGTCCTCCGATTGGGGTTCCAAGCTGTACACGCCGGGAAGATCGATGAGCCGAACGGGTTCGTCCGAGAAGCGGCGATGCAGGTCGCCTTCGCGCCGGTCGACCGTGACTCCCGGGTAGTTCCCGGCCTTCGCCCGGTGCCCGGTGAGCGCGTTGAACAACGTCGTCTTGCCCGAGTTCGGCGCCCCGAGGATGGCGAACCGCCGAGGTTCCCCGGAGGCCTCTGCCGTCCCCAGCCGGACCAGCTCCGTCATGAGCTGCCCGGCCCGACGCGGATTCGACTCGCCTCGCTGCGGCGCAGGCTGAGGATGGCGCCGTGCAGCTCATACATCGACGGATCGCCCAGGGGCGCCCGCCGAACGAACCGCACCGCGGCTCCCCGGCAGAAACCGATCTCGCGCAGCCGCCAACTGACGGGGCCGTCACCGGCCACGCCGACGATCTCGACCAGCCGGTCGTCGCCCGATTCCGCCAACTCGGCCAGTGTCCGATTCATTTCGGACCGGGATAGTACCAGTTTCCACGGGTACCAATCTACGTGGCGTGCCGGAGGTGGGATTCGAACCCACACGCCCACTAGGGGCCGGGGATTTTAAGTCCCCTGCGTCTGCCGTTCCGCCACTCCGGCGTGTAAGGAAAGTCTGGAGGCGACGGCCGGATTCGAACCGGCGAATAAGGGTTTTGCAAACCCGCGACCCCAACCTTGGCAAGGTTGTGCTCTACCACTGAGCTATTCCCGCGCCGGAGCGAACCCGCCGGCCAACCGGCAGGCCCTGAGTCGCGGAGGATACGGCCCCCTCTTCCGGACTGTCAACTCGCAGGCGCCCTACAACCAGCTTCGCCCGCCCGTGTCGTCGACGGTGAATGCATCCCGATAGTGCGTGAACCGCCATTCTCCGAGTTCCGGCTGCCAGGTCGCCGCCACGACGTCGAAACGGCACGGACCGAGCCGTAGCGGCGTCCGTTCCGGGTCGCTCAGGTAGGCCTCCGCCGCGCGTACGAGGCGGCGCCGCTTTCGCCGGTCCACCGCCGCGGCCGCACCGCCGAAGCGCGGATCGAACCGGGCCTTGACCTCGACGAAGCAGAGCGTGTCTCCGTCCATCGTCACCAGGTCCAGTTCGCCAGCCACGGTGTCGACGTTCCGTCCCAGGATCCGGTGCCCGTTCCGCCTGAGCAGGTCCGCCGCGGCCTGCTCCGCCTCCGCACCGCTCAGGCGCGGCTCGCGCTCCGCTCCGGCTTCGCTCATGCGGCCGCGATCAGGACCGCTTCCAGCGACTACCGTCCGGCGTGTCCTCCACCACCACCCCGGCGGCCGCCAGTTCGTCGCGGAGCTGGTCGGCAGCCGCGAAGTCCCGCGCCGCTCTCGCTTCGCTCCGGGCCCGCACCAGTTTCTCGACCTCCGCGTCACTCAGGCCACGGTCCCCGTCTCCCGGGGCCGAACCCGAGTCCGCCGCCCAGGCCGCGGCGTCCAGCACTCCGAGCACCTGGTCGGCTCGCCGCAACACGCTCTCCACGAGAGCCCTGCCGCCGGCAGGCAGACCTTGGTCGATCATCCCGTTCACTTCGTGGACGAACCGAAAGACCGTACCGAGGGCGGCGGACGTGTTCAGGTCGTCGGCGAGTGCGGAGGCGAAGCCGTCCTCGAACGCCGCCGCGGCGGCCTCGATGGGCGCGGTATCGGCGGCCCGCTCCGCCTCATGGGCGAGCCGGAACCGCATATCGTCGATCCGTTTCACCGCTCGCCCCGCTTCCGCCACCTTGGCGAAGGTGAAGTCGAGCTGCTGGCGGTAGTGGACCGAGATCAGCAGGTAGCGGATCGAGCGGACCGGAAGTCCCCTGCCCTGAAGATCTCCAAGGGTGTGGCAGTTGCCGAGGGACTTGGACATCTTCTCGCCGTCGACCGTCAGGTGCTCGGAGTGGAGCCAGTACCGCGCCAGCGGGCAGCCGTTCGCCGATTCGCTCTGGGCGATCTCGTTCTCGTGATGCGGAAACAGGTTGTCGACACCTCCGCAGTGGATGTCGAAGGTCGTGCCCAGGTACTTCTGGCTCATCGCCGAGCACTCGATGTGCCAACCCGGCCGACCGGGGCCCCACGGCGACGCCCACTCCGGCTCACCTTCCTTGGCGCCTTTCCACAGAACGAAGTCGCGCGCGTCCTCCTTGCCGTACTCGTCGCTCTGCACACGTTCACCCCGCCGCACCCGGTCGACGTCGATGCCGGACAACTTGCCGTAGTCGGCATCGGCGGCGATGCGAAAGAACACCGAACCGTCTGCCTGGTAGGCGTAGCCAGCTACCAGCAGCTGCTGGATCATCGCGATCATCTCGTCGATGTGGGCCGTGGCCCGCGGATAGTGCTCCACGGGCTCGATTCGAAGCGCCGACAGGTCCTCGAAGAACGAGTCCACATGGGGTCGGGTGAAGTCGCCGATGTCGACGCCGGCAGAGATCGACGCGGCGATGATCTTGTCCTCGACATCGGTCAGGTTCATCGCCTGGGTGACGCGGTAGCCGAAGAACCTGAGCGTCCTTCGCAGCACGTCCTCGAATACGAACGTGCGCAGATTGCCGATGTGCACGCGGTCATACACCGTCGGACCGCAGGTGTAGAGGCGGACATGACCGGGAACGAGCGGCTCGAGTTCCTCCAGCCGTCGCCCGAGAGAGTTGTAGAGCTTCACCGGTACCATCGAACGACTCCAAGCCGACTTGAACCCGGGATGGCGCGATTCGCGCCACGCACGCGACCCGTTCCACGGGCCCGCCATCGGGCGAGTGGGTGGCACGGGCGACAGTAGCAACGGCCACCGGAGCGGTCCAGCCGCCGCCAACACTCCGAGCGAGCGGACAGCGTCAGAGGTCCACTTGGACCGAACCCCCCACCCAATTCAGGGCGAGACGATCGCCGAACCTGTCAAAGGCCTCCTGGGCGCTGAAGTCCAGGCTTCCGCTGCCGTTGGCGAATGCCGTGAAGCGGACGATGGCCACCGAACCGCCGCCGTCGAGACCTGCGACCGAACCGAGATGGGTTGCGCCGACGACAAGCCGGCCCGGCGCGGATTCCCGGGCCTCGAGGCTCGGGAACACGCTGTCGTCCACCCCCTCGTAGCGCAGCAGGTTGGCGGGGAACAGGAGTTCAAAGCCCAGGCCGTATAGATCCTGGACGCCGGCGGCGTAGATCTCGAGCTCGAGCGTCGCCCCCAGCGCCGTGCCGCGCAGGCCGATCGACTCGTCCCCGACCTGCCCCGCCAGGAAGCTGATACCCCGCGGCGCCCGAGAGCCCGGCGCCGTCGGGCTTCCGCCCCCACTGTCGCAAGCTGCCAGGCCCAGCGCCACCAGAACGGCCGCCCGCAGTAGCGGCAGCCGAATGGGCGCCCCTCCCGCCCGAGCGCTCAGAGGCCACCGCCAGCATGGACCGCTTCGCCGGCCCGCAGGCGACGAAGGAAGCTCCTGGCCCGCTGTCTTCGCAGCCCACGCAACCGATCGACGAACAGCACGCCGTCCAGGTGGTCCAACTCGTGCTGAATGGCCCGCGCCTCGAGTTCCTCGGCCTCCATCTGGAAGGGAGCGCCCTCCAGGTTGGTGGCTGCGACGCGAACCGTGGCCGGCCGGGTGACCTTCTCCGTGAAATCGGGAATCGACAGACAGCCTTCCGTATCCGTGTCCACGCCAGCCGAATCGACGACTCGCGGATTCACCAGAACCCGCACCGCGTCAGGGTCCATTCCGGCGGTCGCATCGACTACCGCTACCCGCAGTTCAACACCGACCTGGGGCGCGGCAAGTCCCACGCCGGGCGCCTCGTGCATCGTCTCGACCATGTCCGCGACCAGACGCGCGAGATCGGAGTCGAAGTCCTCGACAGGCGCGCACTGCACCCGCAGCACGGGGTCCGGGTAGAGACGGATCGGAAGAACGGACATGCACTCCCTACGCGGCGTGGAGCCGCGCCGATCATACGGGAAGGCAGACGCCTGATGACGCCACCGTCCCCGCGAGTAGACACCACTGTGCCGTTCCCGCTACGGTTCCTCCGAGGTCGACACGCTCCGACGTCTCCGCGGATCTGGCACGCGGTTTGCTCGACTCCCGGTGGTAGCGTGCAGACTCCGAGTCCGTTGGAGGTAGAGAGATGAGACGTACCCTCCCGCAAGCCCTACTGATCGTCCTCGCGGCAGGGGTGGCGACCGCCACCCACGCTCAGACGGCACCCCAGGAACAAGGACAACTCGAGGGCGTCTACAGCCTCGTCGGTGCGTTGGACGGAGACGCGACCCTGTTCGCGGCACGTTCCGGAGCGCAGAGCGACTTGGAGATTCACCTTCCGGTCCTGCGCGGAGACCGAATCTGGACCAATCCGTACGGCCGGCTGGCCGTGCTGATGTCGGACCGCTCGATTCTCGCTCTCGACCACGACAGCGAGGTCACTCTCGCCCAGATCGCCGGCTCACCGGACGCGGACGACATGGACTCCCTCTACGTCCTGCACCGGGGCCGGTTGAGCCTCGAGGTCCCGAACAACCTGCTGGACTGGGAGCTGCCGGCAATCGACACGACGAACGCCCGGGTCTACGCCAAACAGGGCGGCCGCTACCAGGTCGAAAGCGACGGCGACCGCTGGGCGGAAATCGCTGTGCTGGACGGCTTCGCGGAGGTCGTCACCCAGCGCGGTTCGGTGATCGTCCGCGATGGCGAAGCCCTTCTGGTGCAAGGTCTGGACGACCCGTGGATCGAACTTCAGAGCGGCGCCGGCGCCGCCGCTCTGGCCCTGGATGAATGGGTAGGGGCTCACCGCACCCGGCTTGCGGCATACGCCGCCGTCGATGTCGACGGCTACGGGTCCAGCCTGACCGACCACGGCCAATGGGTGGAGGTTGAGGATGGCCGGGCCTGGAAGCCCGCGGTTGAGGACGATTGGCAGCCCTACAGTCGAGGCCGCTGGACGCATACCCCCGCCGGACTGTACTGGGTCGCGCGCGACCCCTGGGGTCCCCTCACCTATCACTACGGCAGCTGGAACCTGTATCCCGGCTACGGTTGGCTCTGGTTCCCAAGCTCCATCTACGCTCCGAGCCACGTGTACTGGTACTGGGGGCCGTCGTATGTGGGGTGGATCCCCCGCGGCTACTACCACCGCTACTACCTCGGCCGGGGCTTCGGCCTCCGTTGGGGACTCTACGGATGGGCAGGGGGCTTCTGGGATCCCTTCAACACCTGGATCTTCTGCCCGTCAGGCTACCTGGGCTACGGCCGCGGTTACACCTACGGCCGCTCCCTGCGCCAGCGTCATCCGAAGCTCGCACGCGGCATCATCACGACGGACACGAACGGCATCGACTACCGAAACTGGCGGAATCCCGAGGCGGTACAGCAGGTCCTCCTCGGCAAGCGCCGCGGCCTTTCCGAAAGCGAACTCCCCGATGTCACGGATTTCGTCGCGCGAAGGACGGACCTGAACGAGACTCTCAAGGCCAAGCTGACGCGAACACCCGACCAGCAAGGGACGGTGCGAGTCGTGGGCGGTCCCCCCGTAGCCGGCCGATCCGGTCTGGTTGGCGTAACGGCCGGCGGCGTCCGGACGCGCTCCAACTCGCCGACAGCGGGCGCCGGTACGGAGTCCGGTACGGGCGTCACGCTTCGGCGGAGGTCCCTCGACGACGCTCGGCGAACCGAAGCCCCGAAGGCCGTACGCGTCAGTTCCGGAGGTCTGACGGCGGCCCCAACGTCAACGACGACCGCCCGAGACTCCGAGGGCGCAGACGACAAGGCGCCGGCTCGTGTGGCGGCTCCGAGGGCGAGCGGAAACGTGCTCGACCGCACCCGGAGACCGACGCCCGCCCGCCGCGTGCTCGACGCGATCCGCGGCCGGGACGCGGTGCCGGCGGCCCCTCGCACGGCGAATCCTCCATCGAGACGGCCCGAACGAGTCAACGCGCCGCGAACGGCAACACCTAGCCGAACCCGTTCCGTGCCGACACGGACATCCGCGCCCAAGTCGACACCCACCCGGACCCGCTCGACCCCGCCGAGGGCTTCCACGCCGAGATCGACGCCCACTCGCACGCGCTCCACGCCACCGAGGGCTTCCACGCCGAAGTCGACGCCCACTCGCACGCGCTCCACGCCACCGAGGGCGTCCACGCCGAGGTCGACACCCACGCGCACACGCTCCACGCCACCGAGGGCGTCCACGCCGAAGTCGACGCCCACTCGCACGCGCTCCACGCCACCGAGGGCTTCCACGCCGAGGTCGACACCCACGCGCACACGCTCCACGCCCCCCACCCGGACGCGGTCGACGCCACGCGCTTCGTCGCCACGCTCGTCGCCGCCGTCCCGCAGCTACACACCGCCCTCGAGGCCTTCCAGCTACTCCCCTCCGCCCAGATCCTCGTCGCCGTCGGCGCCGCCCCCCAGCGACAGAGGCCGCACTCCTCCCTAGGACTCATCTCCCCAGGATTCACCGCCCGAAATCGACCCTCTCGTGCAGATTCCGGGCGCTGAGTCCTAGAATGCACTCATGCGCTGGGGTGTAGCCTGGTCCAGCCTGCTCCGCGTTCTCTTCGTGATCTATTGCGTGGAGGCCGGACTCTTCCTGGTCATCGCTCCATGGCGAGAGTTCTGGAACGTCCTGGTGACCAGGTCGGCGCTATCGCAGGCGCATCTCGGCGCCTTCCTCATGCTGCCGTGGGTCCGCGGCGCGGTCACCGGGTTCGGGTTCGTTCATCTCATCTGGGGCATTCACGACCTTGAACGCATCCTCCTCAGCAGGCGTCGAACGGACCCGAAAGCGGCGATTCCGGAACCTGATCGAGCTGGATGAGGCGAAAGCCCAACGTCCCCACGCTGCTCGCCATCAGCGACCGGCGCCTCTGCGGCGGAGCATCCGGATTGGAACACTGGGCCCGCTCGCTGCCGGCCGGAACCGCCGTTCAGCTCCGCGAGAAAGACCTCGATTCCACTGCACTGACGGAGATTGGCCGCACCCTCCGAGAGGCGGTTTCCGGCCTTCTCATCGTCAACGGCAGCCTCAACGTGGCAGTCGACTGCCGGGCCGACGGCGTCCACCTGGGGTCGGACCAGCCGTGGACCGAAGCCGCCCCGGCGATCCAGGACCGGGGCCTGCTGCTCGGCGTTTCGACGCATAACCGGCGCGAACTCGAAGATGCCGCCGTTGCCGATGCCGACTACGCCCTCTTCGGCCCTGTTTTCGCCTCACCCGAGAAGCTCCGGTTTGGCGCGCCCCAAGGCATCGAACGCCTGAAGCGGGCCGCGCAGGGCCCCCTCCCGATCCTTGCGGTCGGCGGCGTCGATCCCTCCAACACACCCGATCTGGCCCGCGCCGGCGCGCATGGCGTCGCCGCGATCCGCGCCTTTGCCGAACCCGATACGGCGGCCGCTCTCGCCGCGGCCTGGGCACTGGCTGCTGGTACGCTCCGACTCCCGTGAAAGCGAGATTCCTCGTCGTCTCCGCCTTCGTGCTGGCGCTCGATCAGTGGACCAAGCTGTGGATCGAAGCCAGCCTCGAAGTCCACGAACGGCTGCCCGTTCTGCCGGGCATCTTCAATCTGGTTCACGTACAGAACACGGGCATTGCCTTCGGGCTGTTTCCGGCCGACCGTGAGTTCGCGGGCACGTTGCTGCTTACTGCCCTCGGGTTCGCCGCGCTGATCGTCGTCTCGCTGTACTTCCGCAGTACATCCGAACGCGAGCCCCTCCTCCTGCTCTCCCTCGCCCTGGTACTCGGCGGGGCCGTCGGCAACCTGGCCGACCGGATTCTCTTGCGCGCCGTAACCGACTTCCTGGATGTCTACGCCGGCACCTACCACTGGCCGGCCTTCAATGTCGCTGACAGCGGAGTCACCGTTGGCATCGTGCTGATGCTGGCGCACAGCTTCGGGCCGCAGGTACGGCGGCGGTCGAGCGCGGGACGAGCGCGGCGCCACGGCTTGGCCCAGGCCCGCACGTCGAAGTGAACTCGATCGACCGCGGCACGCCGCGATCCCGGGACGCTCACAAATCCGGCACTTCGCGACGCCACTTCAGGGCGCCGGCGTCCGCGACGGGCGAGCGGATCGACCGCTATCTGGCGAAGACGCTGGATCTGACCCGCAACCAGGTTCAGAGCCTGCTGCGCAACGGTTTCGCGACCGTAAACGGAACGGCGGCCAAGCCCTCCTACCTGCTGCGCGGCGACGAGCGGATCGACTACGAGGTTCCAGCCCCTACCCCCACGGTTCTCCAACCCGAGGCCGAGCCGATCCGAGTGCTTCACCAGGATGAACACCTCTTGGTGATCGACAAGCCGGCGGGGCTGATCGTGCATCCCGGCTCCGGTGTCCGTAGCGGCACGCTCGTGAATCGCCTTCTCCACCACTACCCTGAGATCGCGAGCGTCGGATCGCCAGAGCGGCCCGGCATCGTCCACCGGCTGGATCGGGGTACGAGTGGTGTCCTTGCCATCGCCCGCACCGACGCGGCGTACCGGAGGCTGAGCCAGGCATTCGCCGAGCGGGAGGTGGACAAGATCTACCTGGCGGTCGTCTACGGTCGACCGGATCCCCCCAATGGAACAGTCGAGCTACCCATCGGCCGCCACCCGACGGTCCGCACCCGCATGGCCGTCGTGCCCGAAGCCCGGGGCGGCCGACCCGCAACGACCCGCTACCGCGTACTCGGGACCGCCGCCGGCATCTCGCTGCTGGAAGTCGAACTCCTCACCGGGAGAACTCACCAGATCCGCGTGCACTGCAAAGCGATCGGCCACCCGCTGGCCGGCGATCCGGCCTACGGCGAAGATCGCTGGCGCGGTCTGGCGCCGGCCCTGCGACGACCCCTGCGGGAATTCCCACGCCCAGCGTTGCACGCCAGGAAGCTGACGCTCCCCTCGATCGCCGGCGCGCCTCCGGTCAGCTCCACCGCACCGGCGCCGGGCGATCTACGGGCGCTCTGTACCGCCTGCGACCTGGCGTCGAGCCTCCCCACCGACGAAACCGGGCGCTAGGAGCCGCCCGTCTCGGCGACTTCACCTCCGAAGCGCGAACCGGAAGGGGAGCCGATCGCCAGCGTGCCGCTCATCTCGATCCGGCCGTTGCAGACACCTCCTTCGGCGATCGAGACCAGGGGCGCCGCCAGATCGCCCTCGATCGATCCGGAGGTCGCCACCTCGATCTTCTCCGTCGCCCGGACATTGCCCTTCACCTTGCCGGAAACCTGCACCGAGTGGGCCGTTACGTTGCCCTGGATGCGGCCTCTGCGACCGAGAACGAATCGCCCGTCGAGCTGCACGGACCCATCCAGGGAGCCGTCAACCAGGACCTCCGTTTCGCCGGAGATGGTGCCTTCGATGCGAGAGCCGGCCGCCACGTACGTACGGGCCGGCGCGGCCGATGTCGACCTCACCTTCCCCGGGGGCGTCAGGGCGGCCTCAGCCGCCGGCTCGTCGAGATCCTTCTTGAAGAACGCCATCTACCTCTCTCCAGTACCGAACTCAGCAGGACGGGGTCATCCGGACGGGCAACTGGAGCGGGCAACGGGACTCGAACCCGCGACATCCAGCTTGGGAAGCTGGCACTCTACCAACTGAGTTATGCCCGCACGCGCCGCCCGGACGGCCAAGGTAACCCAGCCACTCGCGGGCGGTCAAGAGGGCGCGCTAGAGCCGCCAAACCGCTCGCAGGCTCGCTGTTTGGCCCCAGTCGCCCCCACCTCACCAGGACCCTGCGCCGCAGACACCCGGTCGCTACGTTGCGCGACGCAGGCTCCTAGCCCTCTGAGGAGAGTTCGCTCCTGCCCCGGTACATCCCCAGCCCGATGATGACGAAGCAGAGCGAACCCAACGCCTGCATGGCGTTGTCGTTCGTGAGTAGCACCGCGGGATCGACCCCTGGGACGTGCTGCAGGACAAGGAAGTTGACGACCGCCAGGATCCCGATGAGGACAAGTCCGTAGGAGGCCAGTTTGAAGACGTTCAGTGAACCGAAGCGGGACGAAAGGCCGATGCCGACCAGAATGGACGCGAGAGGATAGACGCCGACCAGCGCGATGACGATGCCGGCCATCGGTGTGTAGACGCTGAGGGCAAGGGACTCGAACATGGCCTGATCAGCGCCGGATTGCATGCCGCGCTGCATCAGGTGGACGCTGAAGTGCCTCATACCCATCGCAATGACGTAGAGGCTCCATCCAAACAGGCTTGCGAACACCCCCAGCCGCAGCATGGAACCGCCGAGTTCCGTCTGTTGGGGTAGGCGGAGCCAGGTGAGGCCGGCGTACATGTAGAGGAACATCCCGATGATCGACAGCATGGACGCAAGATGCGCAAGGCTGGCATTCTCGGCCATTGCCTCGAGGACCAGCGCGAAGTCGGTTTGGTCCA
Source organism: Acidobacteriota bacterium (assembly GCA_011523565.1). GTDB lineage: Bacteria > Acidobacteriota > Thermoanaerobaculia > Multivoradales > Multivoraceae > Multivorans. The sequence continues at coordinate 44,405 of WTGL01000159.1, read as the reverse complement.
CCGTGTCCAGCAGTACGCCCCCGGGAAGGAGGAGCGATGCGAGCACCAGCAGGACGACTCCGATGATCAGGGCCAACCCTCCCGACTTGGTAGCGGGGTTCGTAGTGGTCGATTCAGCCATGTCCAATCCCCTTTCGGCCCGCGCTGAGACGTGAGACAATTGCGAGAGAATTGTGTGAGAATTGTGTGACAGTAGCACTCCGGGTTCATGCCGGTCAAAGACGAGTGCTTCGCGCGACTCAACTCCGTCTGAACAACTACAGCGAAGACGCTATGATGCTTCGCCGTCCACTTTCGCGCCTTTGTCCGATTCCTTGATGGCCACCAGCTCCCAGAACCGAGACCAGCCCCTCTACTTCTTTCCGGAGCGGCGCGTGACTGCCGGGGAGCTGAACGCAATGCTGGGCGGTGAAGACAGAGAAGAACGGTGCTACGCGGTCTCGTGCATGCTCCGCTACGCCCAGTGGGAGGACATCTGGGACTACGTTTCGCGGGACGAGGTCCGGGATCTGTTCGACGACCTGGATCTGCCCGACAGCCTGCGCGCCGCCTGGGCGCGAATGCTGAAGATCGAGACCGTAGCGACCTGAGCGCTTCCGGCGCTAACGCCGGTCGCCCATCACCAGGCCTCCCAGGCCACCGAGCACCGAGCCTTCGCCCTTGCTCGCGCCCCCGCCCTGAGGGGCGGCAGCGAACACCCGGCTCGCGAGGCGGCTGAACGGAAGCGACTGAATCCACACCTTTCCCGGTCCGGTCAGGCTGGCGAAGAAGAGCCCCTCGCCACCGAACAGCGCCGTCTTGATTCCGCTCACCATCTGGATGTCGTAATCGACCTGCTGTTCGAACGCGACCAGACAGCCGGTATCGAGCCGCAACGTCTCGCCGGCTGCGAGGTCGCGTTCGACGACCGTACCGCCCGCATGAACGAAGGCCAGGCCGTCTCCCTCGAGCTTCTGCAGGATGAAACCCTCGCCGCCGAACAGGCCGGCCCCCAGCTTGCGCTGGAACGCGATGCCCACCGAAACACCCTTGGCGGCGCACAGGAACGCGTCCTTCTGGCACAGGATGCGGTTGTCGTGGGAGGTCAGATCGAGGGGGATGATCCGCCCCGGATACGGCGACGCGAAGGCGACGTTGCGGCGGGCTCCGGCACTGTTTCCGAACACCGTCATGAACAAGGATTCGCCGGTCAGGACCCGCTTGCCGGCCGAAAGCAACTTGTCCATGAAGCCGCCGCCGCCTCGCTCGGAGCCGTCGCCGAAGATCGTGTTCATCTCGATGCCGGGATCCATGTACATGAACGACCCGGCCTCCGCGACGCACGCCTCACCCGGATCGAGGGTGATCTCGACGAACTGCATCTCCTCGCCGACGATGACGTAGTCGATCTCGTCTGCGATCCCTCCCGGCGGTCGTGGTATGGAACTGCCGAAGGCAGACGCGAACTGCGGTTCGCTGACCACGGGCGCCCAGTTGCCCAGGCCCTCTCGGTAGACGTGCGCACTTCGGGGAACGCCGCCGGCGCGGATCCTCTCCACGATCTCGCCGGCAAGAAAGGGGCCTTCCTGCTTGCCGGAGGTGGCCAGATACCAGATACGGTCGCTCATCGTCTCAACTCCCGGGGCGAGGCGCATCGTAGCCGAGGATCCGCACCTCGAACACCCATGGCCAGTACTTGCCCGTCAGCAGAAAGGTCCCCGTGTCGGGCCGGAAGGCGATCCCGTTCAGGACGTCGGCGGCTGCCGCCTCCTGGTCCGTCAGCAGTCCCGACGCGTCGACCACGGCAATCACCGCGCCGGAGTCGAGGTCGATCGCCGCGATCTCGTCGCTCCCGTAGAGGTTCGCGAACAGAACGTCGTCGACCAGCTCGAGTTCGTTCAGGTTGGCGAGCGGCATGCCCTGCTGCGTCACCCGCAGCCGGCGACGAACATCGAGGGTGCGGGGATCCCGGAAGCTCAGCGACGGCGTGCCGTCGCTCATGATCAGGTCCGAACCGTCGTAGGCCAGGCCCCAGCCTTCGCCCTCGTACCGGATCCGGCTCAGCTCCCGCAACGGATCGAGAGACCAGACGAGCGCCTCGCCACGCCTCCAGGTGAGCTGCAGGAGACGCTGCTTGGCTTCCGCGCGATCGGGCAGCAAAGCGATCCCCTCGCCGAACAGTCTCGGGTCCAGGTCCACGCGCGCCAGCTCTTCGCCGTCGCTCCAGCGCCACGCCCGAAGACTGGACGCGCCGTACGAGCCGGTGCTCTCATAGACGACGCCGCCGCGCCAGAGAAGGCCCTGGGTGTAGGCCTCGAGGTCGTGCGTCCGCCGGTCCAGCACCTCGACCCGCCAACGTTCCGGGGGCTCTCCGGACTGCGATACGGCTCCTTCCGCCAGCGAACCGCTCGACCCGGCGGGCGCGCACCCGGTGGCCGGGAGCAGGAGGAAGGCGAGAAGCGCGCAGCAGCCACGCATCGGGCCACGCTACCAGCCATTCCGGGCCGCCGGGCGATTCCCGCTTGACCGCGCGCTACCAGATTGGAAGAGTGGCGCCCGCCATGAATGCCGCCTTCCTGCGCAGGATCTCCCTGGTCGCCGCCGGCGCCCTGCTGGCTCTGGCCTGGTTCGCCTTCGCGCAGCCGGCCGGGGACGAGCCGCTGATCAGCCCGCGCGACACGATGCGCGTCTTCCTCGAGGCATTCGCGACCGAAGACGGCCGTCCGGACCTGGATACCGCGGCGGCCTGCCTGGACCTCGGCGACCTTCCGTTTCCCGTCCGCGCGCGTCAGGGCCGGAACCTCGCGAACCAGTTGAAACAGGTGATCGACCGGCTCGAGTTCGTGGAGCTTCAGGCCATCCCCGGCGATGGCGAACTCGAACGGTGGGTGTTCAGCGACGAGTTGTCCGTGCCGCTCGTCCTGGCGCCCGACGGCGACGGTCGCTGGCTGTTCAACCGCGCCACGGTGGCGGCGATCCCGACCCTGTACGACGAGGTGCGCGACCGCACCGTGGTCGAAGGCGTCGAGGAAGCGCCGGTCACCGCCACGATGTGGCTTCGGGACCGGATCCCGGAAACCCTCAGGAGCGGCGGCTTCATCCTCTATCCGTGGCAATGGCTGGCCCTGCCGATTCTGCTGCTGCTGGGCTTCCTGATCGACCGGCTCGTCGTCTGGACCGCCTACGGCCTTCTCGCGAAGCCTCTGAGCGGCCGCTACGAGAACCTGGACCTTCCGGGAGCGCGTCGCATTCTGCGACCCACCGGGCTGCTGGGAATGGCGGCGGCGTGGTGGCTGGGAATTCAGTGGCTGGGCCTGCCGGCGCAGGTCGACGCCTGGCTCGATACGACCCTGCTGGTGCTCCTGCTGCTGGCGTTGGGCCGCGCGGCCTTCGCCCAGGTCGACCTGCTCGGGACGGCGCTCAAGGCCCGCGCCAGGAGAAGCGAGAACCGCTTCCAGGACCAGTTGGTGCCGTTCGTCACGAAGACCCTGAAGCTGGCCGTGAGCGTCTTCGGAGCCGTCTTCCTGATCGCCAGGCTGGGCGGGGACGTCACGGCCCTGCTCGCCGGCCTGGGGCTCAGCGGACTGGCCGTTGCGCTCGCGGCGCAGGACTTGCTGAAGAACCTCTTCGGCTCGATCACGGTGCTGCTCGACCGCCCGTTCCGGGTCGGCGACTGGATCAGGCTGGGCGACGTCGAGGGAGTGGTCGAGGAGGTCGGCTTCCGGAGCACACGCGTCCGGACCTTCTACGCCTCCCTTGTCACGCTACCCAATGCCCGCCTGATCGACGCTTCGGTCGACAACTACGGAGCAAGGCAGTTCCGCCGCTGGAGCACGCGAATCCAAATCACCTACGACACGCCGCCCGCCAGCGTCGACGCGTTCTGCGAGGGCATTCGGCAGCTCGTTCGGGAGAACGAATCGATGCGCCAGGACGCCTTCGAGATTCACCTCAACGAGTTCGGCGCCGACGGGCTCGAGATCATGCTCTACGTCTTCTTCCTCGCCCCGGACTGGAGCACCGAACTGCGACTCCGCCACGATCTGGCCCTGGACATCCTGCGCCTTGCCGACCGGCTGGGCGTGCGGATCGCCTTCCCCACGCGGACGATTCACCTGGAGCCGCCGTCCGGCGACGGCTCGGACACCTGATCGGCGGGCAGGACGATCCGGACCGAGAGTCCCCCCTCGAGCCTTCTTGCAGCGGTGATCGTTCCGCCGTGCTCCTCCACGATGCGGCGGGCGATCGGCAGACCCAGGCCGGTACCCCCGCTCGAGGTCGAGAAGTAGGGCTCGAAGATGCGTTCCAGGTCGGTGTCCGAGACACCGGGCCCCCGGTCGTCGACGGTGACACCCAGGGCTCTGCCGCCGGCCACCGGACTCACGGTGACCCGGACCTCGCCTCCGCCGTCGCTGGCGCCGAGGGCGTTCTCCAGCAGGTTGCGGACCGCCCGCTGCATCAGCCGCCGATCGAACGGAAGCCGCGCCGTCTCTCCGTCCACCCTCGACTCGAAGGCCACCGTCACCCCCTCCGGCGGCGGGTGGCGATAGCCGTCCACCACCTCCCGCACCGCCGCCGCCAGGTCCCCGGGCTCCGGCCGGGCCAGGGGAATCCTGCTGTACGCCCCAAACTCGCCAGCCGTGTGGGCAAGCTCGTCCACCTGGTAGAGGATGTTGTCGGTGCAGCGCTCGAAGACCTCGTGCAACCGATGCGGGGCGTCCCGCCACACGCGCCGCAGGTGCTCGGTCGAGAGGCGGATCGGGGTCAGGGGGTTCTTCACCTCGTGCGCGATCAGCCGCGCCATCTCGGCCCAGGCCTCCAGACGCTGCGCCTCCTCCTCCCGCGCACGAGTCGATGCAATCCGGGCCGCCATGCCGTCGATGGCGGCACCGAGGGTCCTGAGTTCCGTCTCCTGCGGTTTGAAACCGAGGGAGGCCGCGCCCCCGGCGATTCGGTCCGCGCCGTCGATCATCCGCATGAGCGGACGGGTGAACCCACGCGCGAGCCGCGCGCCAACGGTGATCAGCAGGAGCACCAGGGCCGTCGTGATGACCAGCGCCTGCCGCCTCAAGGCGGCGAGGTCGCGCGTACCCGCTTCCTGCTGCGCCAGCAGCGGCACGGACACGAACAGACCCGATTCCCCCGGACGCTCCTCACCCAGGGATACGGGCTGGTACAACTCCAGGTAGGACACGCCCTGGCCCGCCGTCTGAACGCGAGCAGCGGTCGCGTGGCCGAGCAGCGCCAATCTGCTGTAGACGTTGCCCGGAATGCGCTTTGGCATCAGGCCGGCGGTAAAGAGGTCCGGTTTGCTCGATGCGTAGACGCCTCCGCGCCAGTAGAGATTCACTTCGTGTCCCACGACTTCCGCCAGCCAGGCCAGGAGTTCGTCGTCCAACTGGGCGTCCATCGAGAACCCCGGCGGCAGGCCGAGGAGGAAGTCGGTCAGAACATGCTCGAGCGACACGAGGGCTGCTCGACCGGCGACCTCCTGCTCCGCCTGGATGCGGGCGCCCAGATTCCGGACGAGCAAACCGTTGAGCAGCGCCAGCGGCACGATCGCGATCAGGGCCAGCACCGCCGTCAGGCGGACCGAGTACCGCCGGAAGTCCGGCAGGAAGCCGCCGCGCAGTTTCGCTCGCGGCAGGCTGATGAGTAGCACCGCGAGCGCCACCGCCGACACTGCCAGCACCAGCCGCGCGGCAACCGTGGCGGTCCGCCAGAGCCGCGCCGCCACCGTCTCTTCGGGCAGCAACGCGACGACCCAGAGACCCTCGAGACTGCTGGCACTGAACCAGGCCAGAGCGGGTCCCGCCGGCGTCTCGACGCGCATCGTTCGGCGCGGATCCACCGCTTCCGAGGGCGCCGGCAGGAGCCAGTCCTCATCCCACCGTGAAACGAGCGGGCGGCCCGCGCCGTCGACGTAAGCGAGTACAGCCTCTCCGGGAGGATTCGAGCCGCTCGGACTTCTGGCCGGACCTCCCCGCAACAGCCGCAACTCCAGTTCGCCGCCGGTCCCCGAGGTGACGGTGCTCCAGACATCCAGCCGTGGCAACGCCGCGGTCCAGAAACGAACCGCGCCCCAGTCCTGACCCGCGGACGCTACCGTGGCTTCACCCGCCGCACTGCGCTCTTCCTGCCATAGCGGCAGGTTCCCCCGCGGCCAACGCGCGCTGTCAACGGCCAGTTCGCCCGTCTCCGCGTCCACCGGCAACCCGTAGGAGAATGTCGACACCTCGTTCCCGCGGATGACCGCCAGAGCCGAGAACGTCTCGGAAGCGGCCAGGGGCGACTCTCGCCAGAGTTCCAGAGCCAGATCCTGGTGATCGTCGAGTTCGTTCGGATCGCCCAGGGCCAGTTCCCTCAGGTCGCTCGCGGTGACGAAGGAGCCGACCTGCCTCGCAAGGGCCGCGACGTCTCCCGGCTCCGGACCCTCAAGACCGCCTCGAACGCTCTCGGTCAGCAGCGCCCGCAGGGCAGGTCGGTGCGTCACTTCGACGAGCAGACCGACACCGAGAGCCGCCGCCGTGGCGGTCAGCAGAACGTGCATCCAGTCCCGACGGCCGCCCCACCCGGCCGCCCAGAGCGCGGTTGCCGTCAGCAGGACCCAACCCGTCAACAGGACGACCCAGTGTCCGATCGGGCCCCCGAACGAACCTCCCGGATCGACCGGCGCTCCGGCGGCGTCCGTTGCCCAGATCTGCCACCGGTAGAGGCCGTAGCCCACTGCCGCGCAAACGCCGGCCAGACCAGGTACGGCCGTCGCAGACCGAGGCCTCGTCCCTGCTCGACCGCTCCAGCGGCGGAAGACCCAGACCAGCGACAGGCCCGCGCCGATCATGGCCGCGGCCACCGCCAGCGCGCCGGCGGCTCCGGACTGCCGCTCGGAGGGCGGCCCGAATCGCAGGCGCAGCCACGGGCCCGCGATCCCGTCCGGCGGAGCGAGTTCGCGAATGCCGATCGCCTCCAGGCCAGGCGTCAGCGGTTCCGCCGAGTGGTCCCGTACCGACCACCTGACCCCGTGCCGTCGCAGTCCGAACGGTGTGGCGATCGGCAGCGTATCGGTCGGGAAACTGCTGCCGACGATCAACCGCCAGCCGCCCTCGCCAGTGCTCATGTCGATGGCCGCGTACAGCGAGACCGCCGTGAAGCCGGCGGTCTGATTGATGCCTCCGGGCAGCAGGCGATCGAGGGGAAGATCGTGCCTCAGTCCCGGTCCGCCCCAGGCCTGCGCCAGACCATCCGAATCCACGAGAACCAGGGTGCGGCCTTCGACGCGGCTCGCCCGATCCAACTCCTCGAACACGCTCTGTCGGGCCCCGGCAGACTCGAGCGGAATCGCCCCTTTCCGCCTGACGTTCTCCGCGGCGCGCTCGGCGTCCGCCTGCAGATCCAGCAACATCGCCTGGTACGCCGCTTCCATCGAGGCCAACTGCCCGTTCGTCGGAAGCGGCGGCTCCTCGTCCCGCGGCCATCGTTCCACCGCCAGCAGAATCGCGGCCAGCGCGAACAGTCCCAAGATGATCAGCAGCCCGGCAGCGCCCCCGCCGCGCTCGTCCGCGGGGTCCCTCATTCGCCCTTCACCGTCTCGGCCGCGCGAACCGAGCGGAGAATCCGGGCGGCGATCTGTTCGGCGGCGCCGGTCGACGTATCGATCACCTCGTAGCTCGCGTCGTGCCGCAGCGGCGACGCGCGGCGCCGTCGGTCCCGCTGGTCCCGCGCCTGAATCTCCCGCTTGAGTCGCTCGCGGCCACTGTCGTTCCGGCCGCCGAGCTGGCGAAGCCGCCGCTCCGCCCTCACCTCGAGCGGCGCGTCCAAAAAGAACTTGTGCTTCGCCTGGGGAAAGACGACCGTGCCGATGTCCCGACCCTCGACCACCGCGCCCTCCCGGGACGCGAACTCGCGCTGCCGCGCGACCAGCCACGAACGTACTCGGGGATGCACGGCAACCCGCGATGTGGCTGCGTCGACCCGGGCTGTACGCAATAGCGTCCCCGGAGCGAAGCCGTCGATGACCACCTCCGCCTCGGCATCACGAGTTCGGAGTTCGAAGGAGATCCGCGCGATCAGTTCCTCCATCGCGGGTCCTTCGGCCGGATCGAGGCCGTCCTCCAGCGCCTTCCACGCGACCGCGCGGTACATGGCTCCCGTGTCGAGATAGGGAACGCCGAGTTTCGCCGCGACCGTCCGGGCCACGGTGCTCTTGCCGACACCGGCCGGACCGTCGATGGCGACAACCGTCACCGGCGCCGGCGTCCCCGTTTCCGTCCGCCGCCAGAGCGCCCTGCCGACATCCGGCCTGAACCGGCCTTCAGGCTCGCCACTTCTCCAACCGAGAGTTCGCGCCACTTGCCGCTCGGCAGGTGAGCGTCCTCGAGCCGGCCGATCGCCACCCGGCGCAGTCGTTGCACCGGATGTCCGACGCGGAAGAACATCTCCCGAATCTGCCGGGTCCGGCCTTCGCGCAGTTCCAGCTCCCACCAGCTTGACGAGCGCGCGGTCCTGCCCCCCCTGCGCGTTCGCACCGGCCGCGGAGTCACCGCCGCAGTTCGCCGACCCGCGATGAACATCCCCCGGCCGAGGCGCTCGATGGCCGCCCGGGCCGGGAACCCCCGGACCTTGACCAGATATCGCTTCGTGCAGCCGAAGCGCGGATGCGTCAGGCGGTTGGCGAGATCGCCGTCGTCCGTGAAGAGGAGCAGGCCCTCGGTCCGGTAGTCCAGCCGCCCGACTGGCTTGAGCCGTCCGCGCCACCTCTCCGGGAGCAGATCCATGACCGTGGGTCGCCCTTCGGGGTCGCTACGGGTCGTTACGTGACCGGCCGGTTTGTTCAGCAGAACGTAGAGGGCCGCATCCATCCGCGCGACGGGCTCGCCGTCGACCCGGACCGTCTGCCTGCCCTTGCCCCACTGCCGGGCGCGGTCTCCGAGGACCGCGACGCGGTCGTCGATCGTGACCCGGCCGGCCCGAATCAGATCTTCCGCGGCCCGGCGTGAGGCGACGCCCGCGCGGGAGAGGATCTTCTGGAGCCGTTCGCCCTTGGGTTCCTCAGCCATCGATCGGGTCCACCGGCGCAAGGGCGATCGGTGTCTGCAGGGGCTCCTCCTCCGCCCCACCGAGGAAGGTCTCTTCGAACTCCTCCAGCGGGGGCAGCTCGGAGAGGGCGCGCAGGCCGAAGTGAAGCAGAAACTCGCGCGTGGTGGCGTAGAGGAAGGGACTGCCGACGACTTCCTTGCGCCCGGCAATCCGGATCAGCCGTCGCTCGAGAAGCGTCTTCAGCACACCCGCGGAATTCCTGCCCCTCAGCTCCTGGATCTCCGGACTCGTCACCGGCTGGCGGTAGGCCACGATCGCCAGCGTTTCCACCGCGGCCATGGACAACCTGCTGCGACCGGCCACCTCGAAGAACCTGCGCAGGTAGGGATGCAGATCGGAACGCGTGACGAGCCGGTATCCACCGCCGGCCTGGTCCAGGACGACGCCGCGGTTCGCCGAACCGCCGGTTTCGTCGACCCGGTAGCGGTCGAGAACCGCTTCGAGGGCCTCGGCCGCGCGTTCACGGTCCTGTTCGGGAAACACCTCGAGGAGCTTCCCTTCGGGTTGAGGATCGGGGCTGGCGAAGAGCAGAGCCTCGAACACCGCCTCCATCTCGGGCGTCTCCGTCATCCGGTCAGGTCCTCCAGCAGAACCGGGTCGAGGGCCCGCGTCGTGCGAAACAGAAAGACGGAGCCGGCGTCGGAGGGGTGGAGCCGTACCAGATTGAGGCGGGCCATCTCCAGCACGGCCAGGAAGCACGCGATCGCCTCCGCGCGGCTCGACAAAGCGAACAGGTCATCCTTCAGATCGAGCGAGCGGCCGCCCTCGAAGCGGCTCAGCAACCGCTCGATCTGGCCCCGGACGCTGAAGGACTCGCCCTGGTAGATCAGCGGACTGGGATGCTCCTCGTCGTAGCGCTTCAGCACGCCCCGCAACACCTGAAGCAGGTCGAAGAGCGACAGGTCGCCCAGGTCGAACTCCTCGCCGTCGGCGGCTTCGACGGTCTCCGTCCGGCCGCGCGTCCACAGCCCGTGCCGAAGGCTGTCGACCTCGGCCAGGGTCTGCGCGGCCTCCTTGAGCCGCTGGTACTCGAGCAACCGTTCGATCAACTCCCGGCGCGGATCCTCCGGTTCCTCGCCGGGCGCCGGCTTTGGTTGCGGCAGCAGCACCCTGGCCTTGAGCTGGATCAGCAGGGCCGCTTCGTAGATGTAGTCGGCGGCGATGTCGAGATCCAGCTCGTCCATCAGGTCCAGGTACGCGTGAAACTGATCGCAGATCAGGGCGACCGGGATGTCCGTGATCTCGATCTCGTTGATTCTCACCAGACGAAGCAACAGATCGAGCGGTCCCTCGAACTCCGGTAGCTCGACCCGCCAGGAGGCCGGGAGCAAGCTGCTCGATGCCTGGGCGCTGGCGCGTCCTACGTCGACGGTCGAGCTCATCAGTATTGCCCGCTGGAGCAACTGCAGCCCGAGATGGAACTCATCTGTCCGGATTCTTCCACACCGACGGCACCTATCGATCGACCCGTTCCAGGGCTTCCAGCCACCGCTCCGCCGCGTGGCGAGGCCGGTAGCGCCGATCGAGCCGGCGGCCTCCCGCCATGCCCCGCCGACGGGATTCCTCGGGGTCGAGCGTGGCCGCGATCAAGGCGTCTGCGAGAGCGCCGGAACGCTCGGGGGGTACGAGCCAGCCGGTCTCCTCATCGACGACGACCTCCGGAATGCCGCTGACCGCGGAGGCAATGACGGGAACCCCGTCCCCCATGGCCTCGAGCACGACCAGCGGCATGCCCTCGTAGGTGGACGGCACGACGAGGGCGGTGGCGCGACGCCGCAACCGGGCAACCTCCGACCGCGAGCACCGGCCGGCGAAACGCACGCTCGCTTCCAGCCCCAGATCCCGGGCCAGCGCCGAAAGGGAATCGCGCCGCTCCCCATCGCCCGCGATGACCAGTCGAGGACGATGCCCGCGCCCGTGAGCGGTCGCCACGGCTCGCAGGAGGATCTCGAAGCCCTTGCGGATGCGTAGCCGTCCCACGGCGAGCAGGAAGGGCTTCTGCTCGACGAGCTCGTCGGCCCGGCTCTTTCGGAGCCCGGCGCCGTCCGGCAGGTCCAGGGGCGCGCCGGTGACGTTCGGAACCACCTCGACCCCGGCGACACCGTAGTCACGCTCGATCTCCGCCGCCGTAACCTGGCTCGGCGCCAGGCGGAGGTCCGCGCGCCGGGCCGTGATCCGGCCCAGGGCGATGTGCACGGGCGCGCGCAGTGCGCGGAAGGTGCGTTCGCTCATCGCCGGACGGGCCACGACCTGCGCGCTGTCGTCGCCATCGACCAGCGCACGGACCGCCAGGCGCTCCTGGACATAGCTCACCTGCTGGAGGGCCGCGAGCAGAGGCCGCCGGCCGGCGGCCTGGCGGGCCAGGTCCCGGATGACCAGGCCGCCGTCGCTTTCATGGACCTGCACCACGTCCGGCCGCCACTCGGCGACCCGGCGCGCGACGGCACGGCGCGCGTGCCAGGGAAACGACGTCTTCGAAACCCTCGCGCCACACTGGTCGCGGCCGAGGATCTCGACCTCGCAGCCGGCCTGCTGAAGGCCCCAGGCGAGTTGAAGTACCTGTTCGCCCGCACCCGAGAGATCCCGTGGCGGCAGAACATTGGCGACCAGCAGGACCTTCACGGCTCAGCGGTCCCCTGCGCCGGAGTGGCAAGCGCCGGAATCCGGCGCTCCAACTGCCGCCGTAGCGGCTCATTGCCGGGCTCCGCGAGCCGGTCGAGAAGCCTTGCGGCGTCGGCCCGCGCCGCCACGAGCCACTTCCAGTCCCGGGCCAGGTCGCCGAAGCGGAACTGCGGCAATCCGGCCTGGCGCGTGCCGAGCACCTCGCCGGGTCCGCGCTGCCGCAGATCCTCCTCCGCGATCCGGAAGCCGTCGTTCGATGCTGCGAACACCGCCAGCCGACGCTCGGCTTCGGCAGACGAGCGGCCCGAAATGGCGATGCAGATCGACTGCCCGAGCGTCGGATCCGTGCCCCGTCCGATGCGGCCCCTAAGCTGGTGCAGTTGGGCCAGTCCGAACCGCTCCGCACCGAGGATCACCATCGCGGTCGCCTCCGGCACGTCGACGCCCACCTCGATCACGGTCGTCGCAAGCAGCACCCGGATCGAGCCGGCCGAGAAGCGGCTCATCGTCGCATCGCGCTCCTCGCGGCCCAGACGACCGTGGACCACGCCATGGGGCGCTGCGAGCGCCTCGGCCCACCAGGCGCCCGACTCCTCCAGCGACGGCAGCCCGGCCGCGCTTCCTTCGCCGGGATCGATCAGGGGGAAGACGACGTAGGCCCTGCCACCGCGGCGAATGCACTGCCGGACGAGGGACACCGCCTCGTCCCGGTGCTTCTCGGTCAGCACGCGGGTCTCGACCGGGCCGCGGCCCGGCGGCATCTCGTCCACCAAGGACACGTCCAGGTCACCGTACACGGTCAGCGCCAGAGACCTGGGAATCGGCGTCGCGGTCATGACCAGGAGGTCCGGACGCTGCCCTTTCTGAGCCAGGGACTGGCGCTGGACAACACCGAACCGGTGCTGCTCGTCGACGACGGCGAGTCCCAGGCGCGCGAAGCTGGTGCGCTCCTGGATCAATGCGTGGGTGCCGACCGTGAGGTCGATGCGGCCGTTGCCGACCCGTTCGCGCACCGCGCCGCCCCCGTCGCTGGCGACGCGCTGGCTGGAGGTCACAAGCGCAAGGTCGAGGTGCGACCCCAACAGCCGCTGCAGGGAGGCGAAGTGCTGCTCGGCGAGTAGCTCCGTGGGCGCCATCAGGGCCGACTGGAGGCCGCTCCGAGCCGCGATCAGGCAGGCCAGGGCGGCAAGGACCGTCTTGCCGCAGCCGACATCGCCCTGCACCAGGCGGAGCATGGGCCGCTGCCCGAAGAGGTCGGTTTCGATTTCCTCGAGCACCCGTTCCTGGGCACCGGTCAACCGGAACGGCAGTAGTTCCCGAGCCACTCTCGCCGCCGCGTCGGAGGTCCGGTACCGGTGCGGTTTCCCGTGCCGGCTGCGCCCCCTGCGAGCGGCGGCGAGCTGCAACTGCTGGAGCAGGAATTCCCCGTAGGCGAGGCGTGCATGGGCCGGACTCCGTCTCTCGTTCAGTGCTTCGACCGAGGCCTCGGCGGAGGGGCGGTGGACCGCCATCAGTGCCTCGGCCAGTCTTGGCAGGCCGTGCCGGGCACGCTCTTCGTCCGGCAACCACTCGTCGATCCAGTCAGAGCCGCGGGTTTTCGTCAGGCGGGACACGGCTCCGTGGACAAGGCGCTCCACCCGCGACGGCGGCACGTCTCCGATGCGGCCGTACACCGGTCGTACGCCGCCCCCACCGGCCGGCTCCTCCTCCACCCGTTCGACGGTCGGATTCGCGAGTTGCCAGACGCCGTCCCGGCCCCGGCGTCTGGGCACTCCGTGAAGGAGGTAGGAAGCGTCCTCGTCCAATTGGTTCGCGAGATAGGGCCGATTGAACCAGACGACGCCGACCCTGTTCTCACCGTCGTCGGCGACCGCCTCCACACGCGAGAACCGGCGCCGGCCGAACACCCGCCGCAGCTTCTCCAGGCGCACGACCACGGTCAACGGCCCCGGCGCGCCTTCGGACGCATTGCCGCCCGGCCCGGGCAGGCGCCCGAGTTCGCGCCGGTCCTCGTACCGGATGGGAAGGTGCGCCAGCAGGTCGGCGATGCGGCGGCAACCCGCCTCGGCCAGCTTGCGGCCCAGCACCGGGCCCACACCGCGCGCACTTGTGATCGGGTCGAACGGCTCCATCGGCGGAGTCAGTCCGTGACTTCCAGCGTGCCGGCGTCCGGATCGAGCCGGACCGAGGCCCCCAGCGGCAGCGTGTGGTTAGGCGCCTCGTGACCCGCCGGAAGACCGACCAGCAACGGCACCCCGAGTCCTTCGGCGAAGTCGACCAAGCCGTCGCGCGCGTCACAGTTCGTGAAATGACCTGCGACCACCGCACGCACGCCACCGACACGTCGGGCGGACCGAAGCTGCGTCAGCAGGCGGTCGATCCGGTACTCGGGCTCATCGATGTCCTCGAGAAACAGGATCGAGCCGCGGAAGTCCGGCAGGAAACCCGTTCCGATCGTCGCCGCCAGCATGGTCAGGCAACCGCCGAGAAGATGACCCTCGATCGCTTCCGGTCGGCCGGCCGACGTTGCCCCGCCGATGCGCTCGAGTTGCCAGGTCTCGCCTCGGCGGCCGGCCAGTGCGGCGAGCAGGGAGCAACGCTCCTCAGCCAGCAGGCCGCGGGCGAAGTCGACCAGCATCGGGCCATGGAAGGCCGCCATCCGGGTTCTGGCGACCAGGGCGAGCAGGAACGGCGTCACGTCCGAGTAACCCACGTAGGGCCGCGGCCTGCCCGCGAGCAGACGCCAGTCGATGCGTTCCAGGAGCCGCGTCACGCCATAGCCGCCACGGGCGAAGACGATCGCGGCGACCTCCTCGTCCGCCGCCAGGTCGTGGAACGCCTGTAGCCGCTGGCGGTCCGATCCCACGAACAGACCGCGTCCTTCCCGTTTCGCCCCGGGACGCAGGTTGGAGGCGAGCACGACCTCGAACCCAAGGTCTCCAAGCGCAGCCACGCCGGCCCGGAGACGGTCGTCGTCGATCGGTCCGGACAGTGCCGCGATGCCGATCCGGTCGCCCGGCCCGACGGACGGCGGCCATCCGAACGGCCTGTCGAAGAAGGTCAAGTGCCGGAGGACCTCGTAAGCCGGATTCTGTTCGTCCCGTCACCTTCAGGCGATGGGAGGCGGCCATTCATCTTTGCGACCTACCCGGAGAGCGTCCCCGGTTGCGAACAACCCGGAATCGGGACGGACAGCCCGATCCGCACTCCCTATTTGGTCTTGCTCCACATGGGGTTTGCCATCGCCTCGGACCGTCGCCGGCCGAGCGGTGCGCTCTTACCGCACCGTTTCACCCTTGCCTTCCCGGTGCTCCGGGGGCCTCGTCGGCACCGGAACCACCTGGTCGGCGGTCTGCTCTCTGTTGCACTTTCCGTCGCGTTGCCGCGCCTTGCCGTTAGCAAGCATGCCGTCCGTTGGAGTCCGGACTTTCCTCCCCCGGCGGCAGCACCGCCGGGAGCGACCGCATCCGGTCCTCCGGCAAGGCGAACCCTACCACCCGCTCAACCGGTCCGATCTCGATGGACCGAGGCATAGACCGATCGGGCGAGCTTCGCGCCCAGGACCTCCTGGAGCTGCTCCTCCGACGCCCGGGTGACACCCGCGTAGCTGCCGAAGCGGCGCACCAGCAACTTGCGCCGCTTCGGCCCGATCCCCCGGAGGTCGTCGAACCGGCTGCGCAGCGTTCGCCGGGAACGGCGACGGCGGTGGCGCGACACGGCGAAGCGGTGCGCCTCGTCACGCACCTGCTGGAGCACGCGGAGGCCGGCGTGATTCCGCCGCAGCCTGAGCGGCGCCGGCCGCGCCGGGACGTAGACCTCCTCCTCGCGCTTCGCGAGGCCCACCACCGGTGTCTCGTCGACGCCGAGTTCCGACAGCGCCTCCAGCGCCGCGTTCAACTGGCCCCGTCCGCCGTCGATCAGGATCAGGTCGGGCATCTCGCCGACCTCCTCGAGGGTCCTCCGGTAGCGCCGCTCCACCGCCTGGCGAATCGAGGCGAAATCGTCGGCCTGCTCCAGGCCCCGGATGTTGAAGCTCCGGTACTCCTTCTTGACCATCCGGCCGTCATTCCAGACCACGAGCGAGGCGACCGTCTGGCTGCCGCCGAAGGTCGAGATGTCGAGACCCTCGATCCGGCGCGGGGGGTCTTCGAGGTCGAGCGCCCGCCGCAGCGCCTCGCCGGCCTCTCCGGCGGCGCCCGCACCCCGGAACCGGCGGCGGAAGGCCATCGCCGCGTTCCGGTTGGCGAGGGCCACCCGCTGCGCCTTCGGTCCGCGCGAGGGCATGCGGAGGTACACCCTCGATTCGCGCCGCTCGCTCAGCCACGAGGTAAGCGCCCCTTCACCCTCGATCGGCGCCGGCAGGTGGATCTCCTTCGGAATCAGGGTGGTCCGGTCGTAGAGCTGCGGCAGCAGTTCCGACAGCAGACGTTCGGCGGTGATCCTCGAGACCCCCTCCCAGAACAGCTCGCGACGATCGAGGACCTGACCGCCGCGCATGACCAGCACGACGACCGCGGCGTTGTCGCCGCTGGTATGGACACCGAAAATGTCGACATCCTCGCCCCGATCCGAGAACAGTTTCCGCCGCTGAGTGACCTGTTCGATCTCCCGCATCGTGTCCCGAAGACGGGCCGCGGTTTCGAACTCCAGACCGGCGGCGTGCGTCCGCATGCTGTCGCGCAGGCCGCGCAGCAACTCGTCGTTCCTGCCGGCGAGAAAGAGGCGCGCCTTCTCCACCGCCTCCGCATAGGCCTCGTCGGTCGTCAGGCCGTCGACGCAGGGACCGAGACAGCGCTTCATGTCGTAGTAGAGGCAGGGCCGCGGCAGGCTGCCGTCGATCTCGATGCGGCATACCCGGATGCCGAACAGCTTCTGCGTCAGCTTGATCGCCTTGCGCGCCAGTCCGGCGGGCAGGTACGGGCCGTAGTACTCGGCGCCGTCGCGGCGAATGCGCCGCGTAAAGGCCAGACGCGGGTGGCCGTCGGCAAGCGTGAGCTTGAGGTACGGGTAGGTCTTGTCGTCGCGCAGACGGATGTTGAAGCGCGGCTGCCGGCGCTTGATCCAGTTGTTCTCGAGCAGCAGCGCCTCGGCCTCCGAGTCGGTGACCACGAACTCGAGATCGGCCGCGTCCTGCAGCATCAGGGCGATGCGCGGATCCTCCGCCGGCTTGCGGTAGGCTGCCGCGCGCCGGCGCAGGGACTTCGCCTTGCCGACGTAGAGCGCCGCGCCGTCCTCCGACTTGAAGATGTAGATCCCCGGCTGATCCGGAAGCTCGCCGAGCCGACGAACGAGGCGCGCGTGCATCAGCCCATCACCTTGACTTCCCGGAGTTCCTTCAGGCGGTCACGCAGCACCGCGGCCTGCTCGAACTCGAGCCGCCGGGAGGCCTGCTTCATCGCCTTCTCCAGGCGCGCGATGCGGCGTTCCAGGGGCATTTCCGGCGCGTCCTCGCGCAGGAGGTCCTCCACCGCCTTCTCGGCCGCCGCACCGGCCTTGTGCAGATAGTCCAGGTTGCTCATCTGCACCAGCGGGCTGTGCACGTCCTTCAGGATGGAGGCCGGCTCGATCCCGTGCTCCCGGTTGTAGCGCGCCTGCAGACGCCGTCGCCGCGCGGTCTCCCGGACCGAGCGGTCGATCGACTCGGTGCGCTGGTCGGCGTAGAAGATGACCCGCCCGTTCAGGTTGCGCGCCGCGCGGCCCGCGGTCTGGATGAGCGACACCTCGCTGCGCAGGAACCCTTCCTTGTCGGCGTCCAGAATCGCGACGACCGAAACTTCGGGGAGGTCGAGTCCCTCCCGCAGGAGGTTGATGCCGACCAGAATGTCGAACTCGCCCCGCCGCAGCGCGGTCGTGATCTCGACCCGCTCCAGGGTGTCGATGTCGCTGTGGAGGTAGCGGACCCTCAGGCCCAGCTCGGTCAGGTACTGGGTCAGCTCCTCGGCCATCCGCTTGGTCAGCGTGGTCACCAGCACCCGCTCGCGGCGCTCGATCGCCGCCCTCGCCTCTTCCACCAGGTCGTCGATCTGGTTCGCGGAGGGTCGGAGCTCGATCCGGGGATCGAGCAGGCCGGTCGGCCTGATGACCTGCTCGACGACCACGCCGGCGGTTCGTTCCAGTTCGAAGGGACCCGGCGTGGCCGAAACGTAGATCCTCTGGCCGCAACGCTCCTCGAACTCGTCGAACCGGAGCGGCCGGTTGTCGAGGGCACTGGGCAGGCGGAATCCGAACTCCACCAGCGTCTCCTTGCGCGCGCGGTCGCCGTGGTACATCCCATGCACCTGCGGAATCGACTGGTGGCTCTCGTCGACCACCAAGAGGAAGTCCTCGGGCAGGTAGTCCAGGAACGTGGGCGGAGCCTCGCCCGGTGCCCGGCCGGAGAGGTGGCGCGAGTAGTTCTCGATGCCGGCGCAGGAGCCGAGCTCCCGCAGCATCTCCAGGTCGTAGCGGGTCCGCTGCTCCAGGCGCTGCATCTCGAGCAGGCGGTTCTCGCGCTCGAGGACGACGAGGTGCTCGCCCAGTTCCTCCTCGATCGACTGGGTGGCCCTCCGCATCCGTTCCTCCGGCGTCACGTAGTGGTTGCGCGGAAAGACCGGCAGCCGGTCGATTTCCTCCAGTACGCGTCCCGTGATCACGTCGAAGCGGCACACCCGGTCGATCTCGTCTCCGAAGTACTCGACCCGGATACCCCGGTCGTCATAGGCCGGGAGGATCTCGAGCACGTCTCCGCGTACGCGGAAACTGCCGTGGAACAGATCGAGCCGGGTGCGCTCGTACTGCATCTCTGCCAGGCTTCGCTGTGCGCGCTCGAGCGGCAACTCGGCCCCGCGCTCGAAGAACTCGAGCATGGAGAAGAAGACGTCCGGCGCGCCCAGGCCGTAGATGCACGACACCGAGGCCACGACCAGTACGTCCCGCCGTTCAAACAGGGAGATCGTCGCCCGCAGCCTCAGACGGTCGATCTCGTCGTTGATGCTCGTTTCCTTCTCGATGTACGTATCGGACTGCGGGACGTAGGCCTCGGGCTGGTAGTAGTCGTAGTAGGAGACGAAGTACTCCACCGCGTTGTTCGGAAAGAAGCTCTTGAACTCCTGGTAGAGCTGCGCCGCCAGCGTCTTGTTGTGGGACAGGACCAGCGTTGGCCGGTTCACCGCCTCGATCACCTTGGCGATCGTGTAGGTCTTGCCGGAACCCGTGACCCCGAGCAGCACCTGCTCGGGAACGTCGTCCTCGAGACCGGCCACCAGTTCGGCGATCGCCGCCGGTTGATCACCCTGGGGCCGGAACGGGGAGATCAGCTCGAAGCGTCCTCCGGCTCCGTTCCCCGGCTCGAGGCGCCGGTGCAAGTCACACCTCCGGTCCGGACGCCGCGATCCGTTCCAGACGCTCGGTCAGGCGGCGCACATCGTCGCGGTCGAGGAGTCCCCGCTCGGCCCGGCGCAGCGCGTCGGTGAGGGCCATCTGCAGCCGACGGTTGTCGGCGGGCGTCGCGGGACGGGACCGGTAGCGTTCGAGGACGGAATCAAAGGCCTGGTCGAGACGGTTGCGTTCTTCCGACGTGGTGTCCTCAGGCAGTGTCTCCATGATGCGATCGCGACCGAAGTCCAGCACGAACTCGAGCAGCTCGTCGGCCTGCGTCAACGCCACGACCAGGCCGATCACCAGCAGGAGCGCGAGCACCCCGCATCCGGCCAGCCCCGCGATCAGACAACCTCGCCGCGAGCTCTCCGGATCCCGCGGCCGCTTCGCCGACGGCTCGGGAAACGGCTCCGGTAACGGCGGCAGGTCACGCGGCTGCTCGGCTTCGGACGTCATGAGTCGGGCCGTATGATACGCGTGTGATGGAGGCGCCGCGGAACGCCCTGCGACCCGTTGCAGACTGGGCCTTGCGGCACTGGCGCTGGCTCACGCCGGTCGCCGTGACGCCGGTCGCCGGCGTCCTGCTGGGCATCTCGGTGGCCGCGGCGATCGATCTGCCGCAGGTCGAGACGGTTGCGGAGCTGACGCCGAGCCAGATCACCCGGCTCCTCGATCGCCGCGGCGAGGTCTTCCGGAGCTACTCCGTCCAGAAGCGGATCATGCTTGCCGAGGGCGAGGTGCCGGAGGTGTTCGAGCGCGTCCTGCTGAGCGCGGAGGATCGGAACTTCTACAAGCACGGGGGCTTCGACATCAACGGGGTGCTGCGGGCAACGGTGCAGAACTGGCGCCGGGGCGAACGCTTCTCGGGCGCCTCCACGATCACGATGCAGGTGGCGCGCACCCTGTTTCTCGGTCGCGAAAAGGTGTGGAGCCGGAAGATCCGGGAGACGCTGCTCGCCGTTCATCTCGAAAAGCGCCTGAGCAAGCAGCAGATCCTCACGCTGTACTGCAACCTGACCTACTTCGGCCACGGCAACTACGGCCTGGAAGCCGCCGCCCGTTACTACTTCGGCAAACCGGCCGCCGAGCTCGATCACGTTGAAGCGGCGACCCTGGTCGCCGTGCTGCCGGGTCCAAGCGTGTGGACGCCCTATCTGCGCCCCGAGGTCGTTCGCGGGCGCCGCAATGCGATCCTCCAGGTCATCGCCGAGCGGGGCGTGATCACGAGACGGCAGGCCGAGGAAGCAACGACCAGACCGCTGGGCGTCGTCAAGCAACGGCAGACGAAGCCGGTGGCTCCGTACTTCGCTGAACGAGTCCGCGTCGATCTCTACCGGACGTACGGCCAGAAGGGCCTCTACGAGCGGGGCCTGCAGGTCAGGACGACCCTGGATCCCCGGATGCAGCACGCCGCGGAGCGCGCCCTGCGTCAGGGCCTGGTTCGGATCGACCGGCTGCGAGGCTACCGCGGTCCGGCGTCACGCCTCGACCTGGAGGACCTCGAGGCGGAGGATCTCGCCGACTCGGCCGGGGGGCTCCTCGCCCGCTGGGACGATTTCGAACCGGAGGCGGGCACCTGGGCGCCCGGCGTGGTACTCCGGCGCAGCCGGCGCGAAGCGGAGATCCGCATCGGCGAGCACCGTTTCGTGCTCCATCCCGAGGGGTACGCCTGGACCCGCCGCGACGCGCCGCCGCTCGAGCAGGGCGACGTTGCGTGGTTTGAACTCCGGCCCGCTACGGAGATCGACGCGGAGGCCGGAGCCCATCCCGAGCAGCCGTTGGCCCTCGAACTCGTCCAGGAACCGATCGTCGAGGGAGCCGTGTTGCTGCTCGAGTCGTCGACCGGCGCCGTTCGCGCCATGGTCGGAGGCTGGGACTACGAACGGAGCGAGTTCAACCGCGCCGTCCAGGCACGGCGCCAGGTCGGTTCGCTCTTCAAGCCACTCGTCTTCGGCGCCGCGTTCGAGCACGGCTTCACACCCGCCGACACGCTCTTCGACGCACCGGCGGTGTTCGTCGGCGTCGACAACCTGCCCAACTACAGCCCCCGCAACTACTACCGCAAGTACCTCGGCATCCTGACCCTGCGCAAGGCGCTCGAGAAGTCGATCAACGTCACGTCGGTCAAACTCCACGACATCGTCGGCGCCGACCGCGTGGTCGATTTCGCTTACCGGGCCGGCGTTCGTTCACCGCTGCCGCCGTACCCGAGCCTGGCCCTGGGCGCCGCCGACCTGACCCTGCTGGAGGTGGCCACCGCCTACGCCACGATCGCCAACCTGGGGGTCCACGTCGAGCCGTACATGATCGAGGGCGTCGCGACCCCGGACGGCCGCGAACTCGAGGCTCACCTGCCGCAGGCGGCAACCGTGCTGACACCGGAGGTCGCGTATCTGTTGACCCATGTGCTCGCGGGTGTGGTCCAGCGCGGCACCGCCCAGTCGGCAAGGAGCCTTGGACTTGCGGCCCTGGCGGGCAAGACCGGTACCACGGACGGCTTCACCGACGCCTGGTTCGCCGGGTTTACACCCAGGTACACCCTCGTCGTCTGGGTCGGCTACGACCAGCAGCGGCGGATCGGACGCAACATGACCGGAGCGGCGGCCGCCCTGCCGATCTGGAAGGAAGTGCTGCGCCTGGGTATCGAGGATGGCTGGATCGACCGCCGGGCCACCTTCACCCGTCCCAACCAGGTACATCTGGCCCCGGTCGAGTACAACTCCGGTCTCCGCCCGTCACGCCGGCCGGTGAGCCAACACCTGATCGAGGAAGCCTTCATCGTCGGCACCGAGCCGGTGCTGACCTTCGACCCCGACACCCGACCGGTCTACGACCTGCCCTGGTACCAGCAACGGGCCCTGTACGGCGAGCCCAAGGCCGGCGAGAACATGCCCGAGGACGTCGCCGACTGGTCCCTCGTCCGGGAGGCCTGGAGGGAGGACGAGGAGGAGGACTCCTAGGGCCGGGTGCCGATCAGCGCGTAGTCGCGATGGCCGTAGAGGACGTCGTCGATCTCGTCGCGCAGGCGGTTCAGGCGATCCGCCAGTTCCAGGGTCTGGCCGTCCAACCCGTCCAGCGGAATCTCCGGCAGACGCTCCTCTGGGGGATAGGGCCGCAGGTCGAGCCGTTCGACGCTGGAGAACCCGGAGCTCTCGAAGCTGGCCCGGAGCGTTTCCGGGTGAACCGGGCGCAGATGCGTCGGGTCGAGCCAGAAGCTGCGCGCGGTCACACAGACGGATAGGGGGTTCGGCGTCTCGAGCAGCAGGATTCCACCGGGTCGGAGGGCTGTGAACGCCAGTCGCACGAGGCGGTCGATCGCTGCCGGAGGCAAATGCTCGATCACGTGGAAGGACACGATCCCGCCCAGCGATCCCGGCTCGAGGCCGGCCAGGGCCTCCGGCAGATCCCCCTGCTCGACGCGAAGGCCCCGCCGCGAACAGCGGCGCACCATGGCGGCGGACGAATCGATACCGCGGCACTCGACTCCCTCCTCTTCGAGGAGCATCAGCGCCTCGCCCCGGCCGCAACCCAGATCCAGCACGGGTGCCGCTTCGCGGAGCCGCGGCAGATAGACCTCGATGCGCTTCCTGATCTCCTCCTCGCCGCCGCGAAACCGGTCCTCGAACGTCAGGTAGGCGGCATCGTCGACGATGGATCGCACGTCTTCGGTCGCTTCCTCGCCGCTCCGGTCCAGAGCCGATCGCAGGAGGCCGACGAGTTCGTCCGCTTCGCGCCGGTACCGGTCCAGCTTCCGGTCCACGCGGCCGAACAGGGCGTCATCGTGCCGCATGACCTCGTCCAGGCCCTGGCGCAGGAAGTTCTCCAGGTGCCGGGTCCGCCGATCCAGTTCCCCGATGCGCTCCTCGAGCGCCCGGTCGACCTGCTCCTGGTGCCTCCGCCAGTCCCGAAAGCGCTGGGCCTGATCCTGGACGTGGCCGAGCAGGATCAGGTTGAAGACCCGCTGGCGCTCCCAGAGATCGCTCTGCGGCAGGCGAACGAAGGGACGCAGCAGCCGCTTGAAGGCCACCAGCAGGCTCCCGGCAAGGCCGCGGTGGCTGCGAATCGGGAACGGAACGTCCCTCTCCCACAGATGGCGCCAGTCCTCCAGGCGACGGGTAGGCCGATCGCCCAGAAAGTCCTCGACGTCCGTGTGCCGGAGGGAGTCTTCGACTCCCATTGGTCCCCTGTCACCGCCGGAGTGCGCGGTCTGTTCGGACGTCTCCGCCGGGACGTCCGCCTCGCTGGAGGCTCTACGTCTCAGGCACGACCTCGAGTGCAACTTCGGCGATCACCTCCGTGTGCAGGTCGATCCGCACCACATGATCGCCAAGCGCCTTGATGCCGCCCGACAGGTCCACCATCCGCCGATGCACCTGAACGCCCTTGGCTGCCAGCGCCTCGACGACTTCCGTCGGCGTCACGGAACCGTAGAGAGTTCCCGTCTCGCTCGCCCGCTTGGCGATCTCGACCTTCAGCGCCGCAAGCTCGGCCGCGACCTCCGCCGCAGCCGAGCGTTCCGCCGCGTGCCGGGCGTCGAACTTCGCCCGCTGGGACTCGAACCAGTGCCGGTTCGCCACGGTGGACGGGGCGGCGAGCTCCCTCGGGTACAGGTAGTTCCGCGCGTAGCCGGGCTTCACGTCGACGACTTCGCCGCGCGTACCGAGCCCCCTCATGTCCTGAAGCAGGATGACTTCCATCGCTTTTCCTCGTCAGCTCCCCAGGCTCTCGACCGTTCAGTCGGTCGTGTACGGAATCAGGGCCAGAAAGCGGGCGCGCCGGATGGCCCGGGCCAGCATTCTCTGGTGCCGGGCCGAGTTGCCCGAGATCCTCCGCGGGAGGATCTTGGCCCGCTCCGGCACGAACGGCCGCAGGGTCGCGACATCCTTGTAGTCGATGTACTCGATGCCGTCCGCGGTGAACTTGCACACCTTGCGGCGGCGGAAGAAGGTTCTGCGTTTCGCCATCTCTCTCGACTCCCCTTAGCTAGCGGTCTCGGCGAGTACCGTCGACCGGACCGGAGCCTTGCCCTTGCTTGCCGCGCGCTTCAGATCGAGGTCCGTGCGCACGACGAGGTGGCGCAGGATGCGCTCGTTCTGGAGCATCCGCTGCCCCACCTCGGCAAGACTGTTGTCGCCTCCGTCCGATTCCAGGTAATAGATGTGGTACCGCCCCTCGGTGAACTTCCGAATGGGATAGGCGAGCCGGCGCTTACCCCAGGATTCCTCCTGGGTAATCCGGGTCTTGCCGTCCGCTGTCAGCATCTCGGCGAAACCGTCGCTCAACTGCACCGTCTCCTCGTCCGAGAGGCGCGGGTCCGCTATGAAGACCAGTTCGTATGTCCGTGTCAATCGTTCGTCCTCGTCGTGTTCGTTGGCTCCAGGGCCGCAACGAATCGGCGGCGGAATCTATCACGCCCGCCCGTCACAGGACGAGCAGGGGCGCGATGACCAGGGAAACCACGGACATCAGTTTGATCAGAATGTTCAGGCTCGGACCGGCGGTGTCCTTGAAGGGATCGCCTACCGTGTCCCCAACCACCGCAGCCTTGTGCGCGTCCGAGCCCTTGCCGCCGTGGGCGCCGGCCTCGATGTACTTCTTCGCGTTGTCCCAGGCCCCGCCGGCATTGGCCATGAAAATCGCCAGCAGGACGCCGCCGGCCGTCACGCCCGCGAGCACGCCGGCAAGTGCCTCGACATCGTAGAAGCCGACGGCGACCGGGACCAGGACCGCTAGCAAGCCGGGAGCAACCATCTTGCGAAGCGCCGCCGCGGTCGAGATGTCGACGCAGCGGGCGTACTCGGCCTTGGCCTTCCCCTCCATCAGGCCGGGGATCGTGCGGAACTGCCGCCTCACCTCCTCGATCATCTCGAAGGCCGCCTTGCCGACCGCCTTCATCGCCATCGACGAGAACAGGAACGGCAGCATGGCGCCGATGAACAGCCCGCACATGACCCGCGGATTCACCAGGTCCATGCTCTCGAGGCCGACCGTCGTGCGGAAGGCCGCGAATAGCACCAGGGCGGTGAGCGCCGCCGAACCGATCGCGAAACCCTTGCCGATCGCAGCCGTCGTGTTGCCGACCGCGTCCAGCTTGTCGGTCCGGGCGCGCACGTCCGGACCCAGATGGCTCATCTCGGCGATGCCGCCGGCGTTGTCGGCCACCGGGCCGTAGGCGTCGACCGCGAGCTGGATCCCGGTCGTCGAGAGCATGCCGAGAGCCGCGATCGCGATGCCGTAGAGACCGGCCTGCCCATGCGCCACGAGGACCGCGGCGGTCAGCACGATGATCGGCAGCGCGGTCGACTGCATGCCGACCGCCAGACCGCCGATGATGTTCGTCGCGGAGCCGGTCTGGCTGTCCTTGGCGATGCTCTGCGCCGGCCCCTTCGACTCCGCCGTGTAGTACTGCGTAATCAACCCGATCAGCAGACCGGCGGCCAGACCCGCGACGGTTGCCAGGAAGACGCCCATGTAGCCGAACTCCCGCCCTTCGACGACGTAGCGGCTCTCGCCCAGCAGGCCGCGCGCGGTGAAGTAGGTCACCACCAGCATCACGGCGGCGGCGGCGAACGTCCCCATGTCCAGCGCGTGCTGCGGGTTCCCTCCCTCCCGGGTTCGCACCAGCAGCGTCGAGACCAGGGACACGAGGATGCCGAGCCCCGCCAGGAGCATCGGCAGGAGGATCAGGTTCGGCGTGAACTCCGCGCCCGCCAGCGTCGTCGTGCTGACGCCGAGGACGAGCGTGCCGACGATCGCGCCGACGTAGGACTCGAACAGGTCGGCTCCCATGCCGGCCACGTCGCCGACGTTGTCGCCCACGGCGTCGGCGATCACCGCCGGGTTGCGCGGATCGTCCTCGGGTATCCCGGCCTCGACCTTCCCGACCAGGTCGGCGCCGACATCCGCCGCCTTCGTGTAGATGCCGCCGCCGACGCGCGCGAAGAGTGCGATCGAGGAGGCGCCGAACGAGAAGCCGGTCATCACGGTCACGATGAGCCCGAGGGAGTCGTTATCGCCACTGCCGAACATCGAGGCGTAGAGCAGGTAGAGCAGGGACAGGCCGAGAATCCCGAGTCCAACCACCGCGAAGCCCATCACCGCGCCGCCCGAGAAGGCGACGGCGAGGGCCCGGTTCAGGCTGGTCCGGGCGGCCGCGGCGGTACGGACGTTCGCCGAGGTCGCGACCCGCATGCCGAAGAAGCCGGCCAGACCGGAACAGAGCGCACCGCCGAGCACGGAGAGTCCGATCCAGGCCGAGCTGCCCGCGCGGTCGGAGTTGGCAAGCGCCAGCAGGGCCGCAGCCAGCAGGACGAAGATCCCCAGGATGCGGTACTCGCGTCCCAGGAACGCCATCGCGCCATCGCGAATGTGGCCGGCGATCTCGGGCATCACGCCGTCGCCGGCGTCCTGGCGGTTGATCCAGCGACTTCGCAACAAGGCGTAGATCAGAGCTGCCGCTCCACATGCCGGCAGCAGGTAGTACATCGTGTCCACTATCCGTTTCCCCTCATCCGTTGTACTCGTTCATGGTGATGTCGACACCGCGGTCGACCCAGCTCAGGACGCAGTCGGCCGCCCGGCACACCATGCGCGCCGCCGTTTCGACTTCCCCGCCGGCGAAGGGAGCGAGCACGAAGTCCGTGAGTTCTCCCTTCCTGCCGCCCGCACTTCCATCTGTTTGTTCTGCTCCCTCCGCCGCGATGCCCAGCCTGAGCCGGGGCACCGCAGTGGTGCGCAGGTTCTCGATGATCGATTCCATTCCCCGGTGGCCGCCCGGACTGCCCCTGCCGCGAAGACGCAGCCTTCCCAGGGGCAGATGGACTTCGTCGTAGACGACCAGGATGTTCTCCGGAGCATAGCCATTTCGTTCACTGAGACAGCGCGCACTGTAGCCGCTGCGGTTCATGTAGGTCTGAGGGGTCGCCAGATCGACGGGGCTCGCCGCGCTCCAGAGTGCTCCGCAGACCTTCAGGCCTAGACGGACGTCCAGTCGCCTGGCCAGTTCCTCGACCACGCGAAAGCCGAGGTTGTGGCGCGTGTCGGAGTACCGCTCGCCCGGATTGCCCAGACCGAGGACCAGTCGCGACGGCTCGTCGGCGCCACCGGCGCCCCTAGTCGTCTTCGTCCTCCGATTCCGTCTTCGCGCCCACCATCTCGGGCTCCTCGGCGACGGCCTCCAGCAGTTCGTCCTCCTCGGGGACTTCTTCCTCCTCTTCGATGACCTTCTTCGCGGCCACCGACACGATCACGCGGCTCTCGTCCTCCTCCAGCCGCACCGCCGAGGGAAGAACGAGTTCGCCGGCTTCCACGTGCTGGCCGATGTGCAGCGGCTCGACATCGAGTTCGATCGAAACCGGAATGTCGCCGGGCAGGCAGACGACTCCCACCTCGCGGGTGATGAACTCCAGCAGGCCACCTTCGTTCCTGACTCCCTCGGGGCTTCCGACCAGTGCGATCGGCACCGAGACCTGCACTTCCTGGTCCATCTTCACGCGCAGGAAGTCGATGTGGACCAGGGACCCGGTCAGGGGGTTCCATTGCAGATCGCGGATCATCGTGTGTCGCGTGCGATCCGTGCCCTCCAGTTGGAGCAGGAAGACGGCGTTCTCCCCGCCTTCCCGAATCAGCGTCTGCACGCTCTTGCCGTCGACCCGGATGGCCGCCGAATCCCCCTCGCCGCCGTACACGACGGCCGGGATCTCACCCGCCGCGCGCAGGCGGCGGTTCGCGTTCTTTCCGGTCTGCTCACGCAGCCGGACGGTGACGGTCGGTTCGCTCACGTCGAGCTCCTTGGTTTCCTGAACAGCTCAGACGAAGAGGGAGGTCACGGAGCTGTTGTCGTGGATTCTGCGAATGGCCTCGCCGAGCAGGGCTGCAACACTGTGCGGACGCAGCCGCGTGCTGCGGGCGAGCTTGTCCTCGAGCGGCGTCGTGTTCGTCACCAGCACGCCCTCGAGTTTCGAGTTTTCGATTCGTTCGATCGCGGAAGCCGAGAGAACGCCGTGTATCCCGGCTGCGAAGATCCTCCGCGCTCCCTGGGCCGCCAGCGATTCGACGGAGTTCAGCAGCGTACCGCCGGTGTCGATGATGTCGTCGAGGATCAGAAGGTCCCGTCCCTTCACGTCGCCGATCACGTTCATCACCTCGGCCTCGTTCGCGGCCACCCGGCGCTTGTCGATGATGGCGAGTTCCGTGTGCAGGCGCTTGGCGATCGCTCGCGCCCTCGCCACACCGCCGGCGTCCGGGGCCACGATCATCAGATCGTCGATACCCAGCGCCCTGATGGCGTCCAGCAGAACCGGCGCAGCGAACAGGTGGTCGACGGGGATGTCGAAGTAGCCGGAGATCTGGGCCGCGTGAACATCCATCGTCAGCAGCCGGTCGGCACCCGCGGCGGTGATCAGGTCCGCCACCAGCTTGGCCGTGATGGGGACTCGCGGTTTGTCCTTCTTGTCCTGGCGGGCGTAGCCGTAGTACGGCAGGACGGCGGTAACGCGCGCCGCCGATGCCCGTTTCACCGCGTCCAGCATGATCAGCAGTTCGACGAAGTTGTCGTTCACCGGCGTGCAGGTCGGCTGGACGATGAACACGTCCGTGCCGCGTACGTTCTCCTGGATCTGGCAGAAGATCTCTCCGTCGGCGAAGTTGTAGGCGGTGACCTGGCCGGGCACCATGCCCAGGTAGTTGCAGATCTCGTTCGTCAGGGCGGGGTGCGCGCGCCCTCCGAAGATCTTCAACTCCGTGTACATGGCTCGCTCGACGTTGTTGGCGTGAACGGTCATGTGTTGCAACGGGGAGGAGGCTGGCGCGGCTGCGTGGTTGGGGCGGGAGGAATCGAACCCCCGAATGCGAGATCCAAAGTCTCGTGCCTTACCACTTGGCGACGCCCCAGACGGGCCGGCGGATTGTACATGAAGCGGCGGCAGATGAGACGCTCGACGGCAACCCCGGAAGGGTCCTCACGAGCGCTCCGGCCTTGAACGCCCGGGCAGCGTCGAGGTTCGGAACAGGCGCACGTTGTGACCCGCCACCGCGCGCTCGGCGTCCTTCCAGTTTCCGACACCGAACGCCGCCCCACCGGCACCGGAAAGCTGCGGGCCCCGGTCCGACCCGTCGAGCGTTGCCGCGCGGAGCCCGACGAGCAGCCGGTCCACCTCCGGGTGAAGACGCCGGACGATTGGTTCCAGGTCGTTTCCCCGAAGCCACTGGGCCGTCTCGCGCCGCATCGAGGGCGGCGGCAGCAGCTCTTCCTCCCCGAACTCCGCATCGCTTCCTCCAGGGCGACTCCAGTGGCTGTAGACGGCGGTGGTGGACACCTCCATCGCCGGCGCCGCGACGATGACCGGCGTCGGGGCCACGTCGTCCATCAGCCGCAGACGTTCTCCCCGGCCGGTCGCCAGCACCGTCCCACCGACCAGGAAGAAAGGCACATCGGAACCGACGGCGGCGGCCGCGGTGTGGAGGCGATCGGTACTGAGGGGTTCGCCCCAGAGTTCCTGCAGCGCCAACAGCGTCCCCGCCGCATCACTGCTGCCGCCGCCGAGTCCGCTCGCCGCCGGAATCCGCTTCCTCAACTCGAAGCGCACGCCCCGCGCCGGCTCGCCGATCGCGCCGAAGAAGGTCCGCGCCGCCGCCATCACGAGGTTGGAGTCATCGGCTGGTGCACCGCCGCCCGGCACGTCGAGGCGCAAGGGGGCCTCCGGTTCGGTGCGGCTCACCGTGAGCCGGTCGCAGAGAGCGATCGTCTGCAGCACGGTCGAGATCGCGTGATAGCCGTCCGGGCGCCGGCGGTGGACCCGCAGACTCAGGTTGACCTTGGCGGGGCACTCCAGGCTGACCTGCGTTCTCATCGGGCGCCGGACTCGCAGACGCCCGGTACGA
The DNA here is from genome assembly GCA_011523565.1 of Acidobacteriota bacterium. Lineage (GTDB taxonomy): Bacteria > Acidobacteriota > Thermoanaerobaculia > Multivoradales > Multivoraceae > Multivorans. Next base: position 14,471 of record WTGL01000159.1, on the reverse strand, counting down.
ACCCGTTCGGCACTTCCGGCGCCCGCAGCGCACCCCTGAGTGGCTTCGCCGCCCGGTTCTGAAGCCAGCGCAGCTCGAGTCCCGTCTCGGGCTCCACCAGTCGCGCCATGCCGTCGGCGTCGACCCGCCAGGAGGCCCTTGTCTGGGCGCCCCGGTGCAGCGTCCAGCTCCGCGGAGCGCTCGCCGTGGTCACCGCCGTCCAGCGCCGGCCCCATCGATCTCCGAAGTCGAGTTCCACGGCACCGGAGCCCGCGGCCGTAGTGTCCTCCAGGACGCCGGGTTCGACCGGCGGCGCCGGCAGGCGCAGCAGCAGCAGCGCGGCGACCGCTCCGGCCGGGACCGGTCCGAGCGAGAGGGCGGGAATCTCGAGGTCGCCACGGTAACGGCAGAACGTCCGCTCACGCACCCACAGCACCAGGGCGCTGCCATCCTGGACGTTGAGGTCCCACCATCGGCGCCCCAGGCGGTCCGAGGCCTCCACCTGAAAGCGGTCCGGCGACTCGAAGCGCAGCACGAGGCGGAGCGTTCCCTCCCCCTCCGGACCGTCGTACCGCATCCTGACGATGCGCTGGGTACCCCACTCCACTCCGGGAATCTCCCACGGCAGTGCGGCTCGGGCGCCGCCTGGGTCGGCGGCGGGCTGAACCTCGCGGGTCGGTCCGGTACTGGCGCAGCCGATCAGCCAGGACACGGCGGCCAGCACCAGCAGGGGCGCCGCGAACCGGCTGGAAGACGTCAGCCAGCCCTCAACGCCGAGACAGTTTGCCCAGCTTGCGGCGCACCGCCTCGACGTTTTCGTCATCGTTGATCGCGAGCGCGTGCTCGTAGGCTTCGCGAGCCCGCCGCTTGTCGCCGAGCGCGACGTAGACATCGCCGAGATGCTCCAGGATGACGGAGTCCTCGGGCACCAACTGGTTTGCTCGTTCCAGGTGGCGTCGTGCCTCTTCGAACTCACCCAGCCGGAAGAGCGCCCAGCCCAGGGAGTCCACGTAGGCGCCGTTGTTCGGTTCGAGAGCCACGGCCCGGCGCACGAGGTCCAGCGCCTGCTCCAGGTTCTCGTTGTTGTCCGCCCACATGTAGCCCAGGTAGTTCATCGCGGTGCTGTGTTCGGGCTGAAGCTCGAGCACCGCCTGGAACTGCTCGGCCGCCTCCTCGTAGCGGCGCGTGCGCTCGTAGGAAGCGCCTAGCTGGAACAGGAGGCGAACACGAGTCGCGGAGTCGGCTTCTTCCACTCCGGCATCGATCCTCGCGAGCGCCCGCCCGAGAAACGGGACGGATTCCGCGAACCGTTCCTGCCGATAACACAGAGACGCCACGACCTCCAGCCGCTCGACGTCCCCACCCGCCGCGAGGTCCTCGAAGACCCTGACTGCCTGCCGTTCGGCTCCGAGATCGAAGAGCAGGCGCGCCTTCCGGTCCAGCGCCTGGTAGTCGGGGGTGCCGTCCGGGCTGCCCGCCAGCAGACGCCGGTTGGCGACCGCGTCACGACGCAGAATGGCCATCGCGCGCCGCTTTCTGCCCGCTTCCACCAGCAGTTCCGCCTGACCCAGGAGGAGTTCGACCGATTCGCCCTGCCGCTCTTCCTCCGCCTCCAGTTCGGCAAGGGCCCTCTCCGTCTCACCCGATCGCCGGAGCGCCTCGACTACCAGACCGAGACCGTAGTTGGCCAGGTCCCGGCCCGGCTCCGTACCGCGGTCGGCCCTGTCCACCAGCCCACGGCCGATCTGGCCGATTCGCTCCCACTCGTCCGCCTGGATCAACTGGCGCACGAACTCGGACAGAACCTGCAGGTCGTCCGGCCGCTCCCTCCGCAGATCCTCGAGCAGATCGATCGCCTCGCTCGTCCGGCCCGAGGCGCCGAGGATGCCCGCCTCCAGCAGGCGGATGGCCCGATTCCGGCGGTCCGCGCGCGGGAGTTCGCGCAACCGGCGCAGGGCCACGGCGAGATCCTCCGCTCGTTGATCGGGCGTCCGGCCGCGGCTCGTCGCGCGCCAGTAGTACGCCTCCGCCAGCGTGGCTCGAACGAGCGGGACGTCGGCGAACTCCTCCACCAGACGCTCCAGCATTTCGATCGCCCTGGAGTGGTTTCCCCGGCGGCCCTCCCTCGTGGCCAGCTCCAATCGTTCCTCGAACGAGAGATCCCCGAACCGCCGCATTTCCGCCTGGACTTCGCGCGCCCGATCCTCCTCCCCCGCCGTCCTCAGGGCGTTGACCAGCATGTGCTGCAGCTGGCGGTTGCCGTTGTGGTAGCTGACCAGTTCCTCAAGAACCGCGGCCGCCTCCCCGTGCTGTCCCAGCCCTCCACGAATCTGGAACAGGGCCGCCATGCCGTCGATGTCGCTCGGTGCCACCGCGCGCAGGGCCTCGAGCGCCTCGAGCGCGCGGTCAATCGCCGCCCGGTCCCGACCGCGGTCGGAGAGTTCCATCTGAATTCGTCCGTACCTGCGCAACACGTCGACATCCCTGGGCGCGTTCCGATAGGCGACGGCCAGGTGGTCGGCCGCTTCCTCGAACCGCCCGAGCCGAACCAGGAAGTCCGCGAGGCCGACCCTCAGAAAGGGTGCCTCCGGATCCATGGCCACCGCCCGCTCGAAGAGCTCCAGCGCCTCGTCCGTGCGGCCGGGTTCGCCGGCCAGCATGCGGGCGGCCGCGAACAGGAACGGGCCGCTGTCGCCCGTTGCTTCGTCGACCGGCTGTGCGACTGCGCCCGACCCGCCCAGACAGCTCAGAAGGAGTGTCGCGACGACGAGTCGGCGACGCCACATACCTCGCGCTCCGCGCGCCGGAAAGTGTCCTGCGGGGTCCATGCGGGCGGCAAGGTTAGCAGCCCCGACGATCCACCCGGCGTTCGCACGAGGCTGCCCGGACTCTTTACGGAAGGGGTCCCGGCAGGCTAGAATGTCCGGTTCACGGCCGATCGTCCGGCACCGTCCGGCACCTGCGCCGGAACGTGGCCGACAGTTCTGAGGAGGCGCTCCCATGATCAAGGCGGACATCGTGAACCGGGTCGCTGAGAACTCGGATCTTCCCCGCGTCAAGGCCGCGCGGGCGGTCGACACGATCCTGGGCGCCATGAAGGACGCCCTCGGCGACGGCAAGCGAATCGAACTCCGCGGCTTCGGTGTCTTCCAGGTCCGCAATCGCAAGTGCGGCGTGGGACGCAATCCCAAGACGGGAGTCGAAGTGACGATCGCGCCCGGCAAGACCGTGCGCTTCAAGCCCGGCAAGGAACTCAAGAACCTCTGAACTCCAGCACGAAGGTCACCGGCCCGTCGTTGGCGAGTTCCACGCGCATGCGGGCTCCGAAGCGGCCCTCTTCGACGGTCAGCCCCGCCTCTTCCAGCCGCCTGCGCAGGCCGGCCAGCAACGGCTCGGCCACCTCCGGACGCGCCGCCCGGTCAAAGGACGGCCGTCTTCCCTTCCGCGTCGAGGCGGCGAGGGTGAACTGCGACACGAGCAGGACCGAACCTCCCGCCTGACGGATGTCCAGGTTCATCCTTCCCCGCTCGTCGTCGAACAGCCGGAGGCGGCTCAACCTGGAGGCCGCAGCCGCCACCTGATCCTCGCCGTCGCCGGCTTCCACTCCCGCCAGGACGACTAGACCACCATCGATTCGACCCACGGTCCGGCCGTCGACCGTGACCGACGCCGAACTCACCCGCTGCACGACCAGGCGCACGGCCAAACGATAACGCCGGCGCCCCACCCGAAGCGCCGCTCCAGCCGCTACGATCAACCGGCGCGGCGCCCGGGCGACATCCCCGGCCCGAGTTCCGTACAAGAAGGCGAGGGGCGTGATGCCGCTCGCGCCGCCCTTCGCTCCCCGCCGTGACGAAACCGAAGCTCCTACCAATCCATCAGAAAGGACGACTCACCCGAAAATGCTGAACCATGTGATCCTGATCGGCCATCTCGGCCGCGACCCGGAACTCCGCACGACCCAATCCGGCCAGACGGTCGCCAACTTCAGCGTCGCCACGAACCGGCGCTGGACGGACCGCGACGGCAACCGGCAGGAGGAGACGGAGTGGCACTACATCGTCTGCTGGGGCCGCCAGGCCGAGGTCGCCGGCCAGTACCTGACCAGGGGCAAGCTGGTCTCGGTCGAGGGCCGGCTCCAGACCCGTTCCTGGGACGATCAGCAGACCGGCCAGAAGCGCTACCGCACCGAGATCGTGTGCCGCAACTTCCAGATGCTCGGCGGCCGCGGCGACAGCGGCGGCCAGCCCGGCCACGGCCGCAGTCAGGCAGCGCCGGCCCAGCCCGCTCCCCACGACGCGGGCTTCGACCCCGGCGGCGCCGACGACGACATTCCATTCTAGGAGGGTGCGCCGTAGAACGCCGTGCAGCAAGGTCCACGGCGCACGCTCCTAGGTAGGTGGGGGCTGGGGCCAAACATGGAGCCTGCGACAGGTTTGGCGGCGCTAGGAGTTCTCGCCCCGGCCGGACCCCGAGGTCTCCGGCGGCTTCGGCCCCGACCTGAGCCGGTCCTGGAGGGTCTGCACCAGATTCAGCGCGGCTACAGGCGTCAACTGGTCCACGTCGACGCCTCGAAGCGCTTCGACCACCGCCTCGTCCTCGCCGGCCCACAGGGAAAGCTGATCGGCTCCCGGGCCCGGCGGTCCGCCGGCAGCCCCCAGGGCGACCTTCGGCTTGCCTGAGAAGCTGTACTGCTGGGACTCGATGTTCTCGAGCACCGCGGCCGCGCGTTCGATCACCTCCCTGGGCACTCCGGCCAGCCGGGCGACGTGCAGGCCGTAGGACTTGTCCGCGCGGCCCGCGGCCACCCGGTGCAGGAACAGGATCTGGTCCTGCCACTCCTTGACCGCCATGCGTCGATTCGCCACCCGGGAAAGCGTCGCGGGCAGACCGGTCAGTTCGTGGTAGTGGGTCGCGAAGAGAGCCAGACAGCCGTTCCGCTCGTGCAGGCGTTCGACGATCGCCCAGGCCAGCGACAGGCCGTCGTACGTCGAGGTACCGCGGCCGACCTCGTCGAGCACGACCAGGCTGTCGCGCGTCGCGTGGCGGAGGATGTTCGCGGTCTCGACCATCTCCACCATGAAGGTGGACTCGCCCCGGGCCAGGTCGTCGCTGGCGCCGACGCGGGTGAAGATGCGGTCCACCAGGCCGATCTCGGCACTCTGAGCGGGCACGAAGCTGCCGGCATGAGCCATCAGCACGATCAGCGCCACCTGCCGCAGATAGGTCGACTTGCCGCCCATGTTGGGACCCGTGAGCAGGACGATCCGATCGGTCTCGCGGTCCAGCGCCACGTCGTTGGGAACGAAGCCCGAGGCGCCTCGCACCGCCGCCGCCGACCGCTCGACCACCGGGTGCCGCCCATCGCGGATCTCGATACGGCCTCCCGACGGCATCATGCTCGGTCGCACGTAGTCGTACCGGGCGGCAACCTCCGCCAGAGCGGCCAGGCAATCGATTTCCGCCAGCGCGGCGGCAAGTTCCAGGAGCCGCGGGGCCTGGTCCGCAATTTCCAGGCGCAGCCCCTCGAACAACTCCTGTTCCAGCGCGAGCTGACCGCTCTCGGCGCCGAGAATCTGCTGTTCCAGCGTCTTCAGTTCGTCGGTGACATAGCGCTCGGCATGGGTCAACGTCTGCCGCCGCACGTAGTGGTCGGGAACCCGGTCCTGCTGTGTCTTCCGCACCTCGAAGTAGTACCCGAACACCCGGTTGTAACCGACCTTCAGGGTCGGGATACCGGTCGCTTCGCGCTCCCGCGCCTCAAGGGCGGCAACGTGCCCCTTGCCGTCCCGCGCCAGCGAACGGAGCCGGTCGAGTTCGGAGTCGACGCCAGCGGCGATCACGCCGCCTTCGGTCAGGGATCCGGGCCTTTCCGCCAGCACGGAGTCCAACCTCGACCGGAGCCCGCCCAGCGGCTCCACCGCGGCGAGACGGGCAAGAAGCTCCCCCCGCAGGCCCTCGAGAACCCCCTGCACGGACGGCGCCTCGCGCAGGGTGTCCCGCAGCGCCCCGACCTCCCGCGGCGTGATCCGTCCCAGTACCGCCCGCGAGGTCAACCGCTCCAGATCGGCAATGCTCATCAACCGCGACCGGAGCGTCTCGCGCCGGCCGATCTCGGAGACCAGCACCGCCACCCCGTCGTGGCGGTCGCCGAGCACCTCCAGGTCACGCAGGGGCCGGCTCAACCAGCGTCGCAGCATGCGCGTCCCCGGTCCGGTGAGCGTCAGGTCGAGTACCTCCATCAGGGTCTTGCCCCCCTCGTGCTGGAGATGGCGAAAGACCTCCAGGTTGCGAAGGGTCGTCTCGTCCAGAACCACGCGGCGATCATCGTGCTGGACCTCCAGCGCAACGACGTGGTCGATGTCGGAGCGCGCCGCGCCACGCGCGTAGTCCACCACCAGGGCGGCCGCCGCGACCGCCGCCTCCCCCTCGGCAAGACCGAATCCCCGCAGGTTCCGGACTCCGAACTGCCGCCGCAGGACGCGCCCCGCCGCGGCCGGTCTCGGAGCCTGGTCCTCCTCGATTTCGGTGTGCGGTGTGCCGGCGCGGCCGATCCAGGCCGCCAGATGTCCGTCGGGGTCACCCGCGCCGGCCGCGAGATCGGCGGCGCAGGTGAGAACTTCCCGCGGCGCCAGCCTCTCCAGATCCTCGACCGCCTCCTCCACGTTCGGCCACCGCCGCACGAAGAACTCGCCGGTCGAGAGATCGAGAAACGCCCCTGCGCCGGACGCCCCGTCGAAACGAATCCCGGCCAGGTAGTTCGGACGGGCCTGGTCCAGCATTTCGAGGTCGCTGATCGTCCCCGGCGTCACCACCCGCGTGACCTCCCGGCGTACAAGGCCCCGGGCCTGTGCCGGATCCTCGACCTGGTCGCACACCGCGACCTTGAAGCCCGCGTCGAGCAGCCTGCCGATGTAGGCGTCGACCGCGTGGTGGGGCACGCCGCACATCGGCGCTTCGCTGGCCGTGCCCTTCTGGCGGGCCGTCAGCGCCACATCGAGCACCGGCGCCGCGGTAACGGCGTCCTCGAAGAACATCTCGAAGAAATCGCCCATCCGGTACAGAAGGATGGCGTCGGGATGCTCCGCCTTCACCGTCAGGTAGTGCCGGAGCATCGGCGTCATCGCCGAGAGCTTCCGGGCGGACCCGCTCGATCCGCTGGCAGGCGCCCGCGAATCCTCCGCGACTTCGGCGGTGCTCGGTCTAACCACGGGCAGCCGCCAGTATATTGAGCGGAATGGGGCCCTTTCTCGCGCTAGACACCGGTTCTGCCATCGTCAGCGTAGCGGTCGGCAGCCCGGACCGGTGTGGCGTGCTCTCCGCGCCCCAGGGCCGTTCGTCGCGGGAACTGATCGCGATGATCGACGAACTGCTGGGCCGCGCCGGCATGGGGCCGGGGGATCTGGCAGGCATCGGCGCCGCGAGCGGGCCGGGCAGCTTCACCGGCCTGCGCGTGGGGCTGGCGACCGCGCTCGGGCTTCATCAGGCCTCCGGAATCAGGGCCGGGGCACCTTCCACCTTCGAGATTCTCGCCTCCCACTACTTCGAACGGAAGGGCGACGGCGTCACCGAAGTGCTGGCCGTCATCGACGCGCTTCGTGGACGCTGGTACACGCAACCGATGCAACTTGGGAAAGACGGGCGCGTCCGAGCCGCCGGTCCGCCGGAAACGACGGCGCGCGACGACCTCTCGCACGGCCGTCTGCCGCTCGTCGGCCACGGGGTCTCCCGCATTCCCGCACCGGCCGGCGCGGTCGAAGCGGCCGAACTCGCTCCGACCCTCCTTTGTCTCATGGCGGACGGCGCCTTCTCGTGGGATGGCGAAGCGCTGACCGAACCGCTCTACATCCGCCCACCGGCGACGTCCCCGTCCACCCGCCTGCCCGGCAGTCCGAGACCGGGTCGCGGGGACTGCCGCTCGACCTGATCGAAGGCTCCAAGCTTGCATGGAACCGTAGTTCCTGTGCGTCAGCGCGGCGCGGACGCCGCGACTCTACTGCTAGGCTGTCGTCAAGATTCGCCACACCCGGGAACAACGGAGGAAGGGAGGCGCGTACCGAATGAGCGATGACGCAGTCAAGGAAGAACTACTGGCGCAGGAGGGCGAATTCCGCAAGCTCTACGACGAGCACCAGGCATGTGAGAGCCAGCTCGAGGAGCTCGTCGGCCGACCGGTCCTGTCACCGATCGACCACTCCGAGGCCAAGCGCATCAAGCTCCACAAACTCGCCCTCAAGGACCGCATGGAGTCGATCATCCGGTCCTACACTCTTCAAGCCGCCAAGTAGTCCGGCAGGGCTGCGTCCCCTCCGACCGATCGCGCCGAAGGTCGGGTCGGAGTTGAATCGATGAAGTTCGCGCGGGAAGCCTGGCCGTTCGTCCTGCCGTTCCTGGTCGCGGCCGGCATCTTCTGGCTGGTCGGGATTCTCGTGGCCGCGGTTTCGATGACCGTGCTCGGCCTGCTCGTGCTTCTCTTCTTCCGCGATCCGACGCGGGAGTACGACGGACCACCGGATGTCGTTCTCGCGCCCGCCGAGGGCACGGTCACGGCGGTCGAGGTCATCACGGACAGCGCTCTCGGAGACCAGACCTGGCGCCGCATCTCGATCTTCCTGTCGGTGTTCAACGTGCACACTCAGAAAACGCCGGTCGAGGGCGTGGTGATCGGCAGCATCTCCACGCCGGGTAGGAAACTGCCGGCGTACCGCAAGGAGGCGGGCGACCTGAACGAGAACCACCTGACCCTGCTCCGGCGAACCGATGGCGATCTGATCGCCGTGCGGCAGATTGCCGGCCTGGTCGCGCGGCGGGTCGTTTCGCGGCTACAGGCGGGTCAACGCGTGAGCCAGGGCGAGCCCCTGGGTCTGATCAAGTTCGGTTCCAGGGTGGATGTGTTCGTACCGATGTCCTACGACCCGCTGGTCGAGAAGGGACAACGGGTGGTCTCCGGCGAGACACCGCTCGCCATGCCTACCGATCCGTCGACACCGCCGCCCGGCGACTTCCCGGTGAAGAGGCCGCCGGCCCGTTCTGCCGACGTGCGATGACCAGGAAGCGTCCCCGAAGGAGAGCCAGACCCCTGCGTGCCGGGGCCTACCTCATCCCCAGCCTGTTCACGACGGCGAACATGCTGCTCGGCTTCTACGCCCTCCTGGCCGGGCTGGAGGGGCAGTTCCGGACCGCCATCCTGATGATCTTCGCCGCCGCCGTTCTCGACACGCTGGACGGACGGATCGCCCGGCTGACCCGTACCGCGAGCCCCTTCGGCCGGGAGTACGATTCCCTCGCCGACCTCGTTTCCTTCGGCCTCGCGCCCGCCCTGCTCTGCTACCTGTGGGGCCTGCACGAACTTGGCCGCGTCGGCTTCGCGGCGCCGGCCGTCTACCTGCTCTGCAGCGCGGCCCGGCTCGCCCGCTTCAACGTCAGCCGACGGACCAGCGATCCCGCGTACTTCGTCGGTCTGCCGGCGCCGGCGGCGGCGGGCGCGATCGGTTCGATTCTGTTCTTCGTCGACACCAGGGGCGACTCCTTCGTTCTGCAACTCGCGGTTCTCGGAGCCCTGATCGTCGTCGGCCTGCTCTCCGTCTCCACGTTCCGCTACCTCAGCTTCAGGGAGCTCGACTTCCGGCGTCGGCGAGGCTTCCGGGTCGTCGTGGTGATCGCCGCCATCGCGATCCTCGCCCTGATCCACATCGGCCTGTTCTTCCTGGTCGTCGCCTTGAGCTACGCGCTCTCGGGCCCGACCGCCTGGCTCGGAAGGAGGATGCGCCGGCGCCCCTGGCGCGGCGCTGCTACTCTCCGCCGCCCATGACGACTGCCTCGCCCGGCAACCACCATCGGCTCGCGATCCTCGGCTCGGGGCCGGCCGGCCTTACGGCGGCGCTCTACGCCGCCCGCGCCGACCTCGCCCCCCTGGTCCTCGAGGGCAGCCAGCCCGGAGGCCAGTTGACGATCACCACCGACGTCGAGAACTACCCCGGTTTCCCGAAGGGCATCCTGGGACCCGAGCTGATCGACCAGATGCGGGCCCAGGCCCAGCGTTTCGGCGCCGACACCCGTTTCGAAACCGGTACGCGTGTGGACCTGGACGCGCGGCCCTTCCGGCTCGAGACGGACGGCGGCGAGTACCGCACCGATGCCCTGATCATCGCCACTGGCGCCTCGGCCCGCCAACTGGGCCTCCCCTCCGAGGCGGAGCTGATGGGCTACGGCGTCTCGGCCTGCGCAACGTGCGACGGCTTCTTCTTCCGCGACAAGGAACTCGTCGTGGTGGGCGGTGGCGACACGGCGATGGAAGAGGCCACGTTCCTGACCAAGTTCGCCAGCAAGGTGACGATCGTTCACCGTCGCGGCGAACTGCGGGCGTCGGTGATCATGCAGGAGCGCGCCTTCGCCAACGAGAAGATCGAGTGGCGCTACCACGCCACCGTGGAGGAGATCTACGGCACCCAGGCCGAGGGCGTTCACGGCGTCCGCCTGCGCGATCCCCGCTCCGGCGACGAATCCGACTTCTCCTGTCAGGGCGTCTTCATGGCCATCGGCCACAACCCGAACACGGAGCTGTTCAAGGGCCAACTGGCGATGGACGACGTCGGCTACCTGGCGGTCCGTCATCCCGGCACCGCGACGGACATCGAGGGAGTGTTCGCGTGCGGCGACGTGATGGACCCGATCTACCGGCAGGCGGTCACGGCGGCGGGTACGGGCTGTCAGGCCGCGATCGACGCCGAGCGCTGGCTGAGCGACTAGACTGACCCACCACCAGATTCGACAAGGACGGGAGCGCGCATGGCCAAACTGAGACGTAGGGACTTCCTCGGCAAGGCCGCCCTCGCTACCGCCGGAGCCGGCGCCGTCGCCGCATGCGGCGGACCGGCTGCCGGGCCGGAGGGTGGACCCGCGGTGGTCACCAAACCGCGCCTCAACTGGCGCCTGGCCTCGAGCTTCCCGCGAGGCCTCGACACGATCTTCGGCGGCGCGGAAGTGTTCGCGGAGCGGGTCGAGACCCTGTCCGAGGGCCGGTTCCGGATCCGCGCCTACCCCGCCGGCGAACTGGTTCCCGGCCTTGGCGTGCTCGACGCCGTCCAGCAGGGCACGGTCGAACTCGGCCATACCGCGAGCTACTACTACACGGGCAAGAACCCGGCCGTGGCCTTCGACACCGCCATGCCCTTCGGCCTGAACACGCGGCAGCAGAACGCCTGGCTCTACCATGGCGGCGGCCTGGAACTGATGCGCGAGGTGTTCGCGGACTTCGACATCGTGAACTTCCCGGCCGGCAACACGGGCGGCCAGATGGGCGGCTGGTTCCGGCGCGAGGTCAACACGTTGGACGAACTGCGCGGACTGAAGATGCGCATCCCCGGGCTCGGCGCGGAAGTCCTCAGCCGCCTCGGCGTCACGGTGCAGACCATTCCGGGCGGCGAGATCTACCCCGCCCTGGAGCGCGGCGTGGTGGACGCCGCGGAGTGGGTCGGCCCTTACGACGACGAGAAGCTCGGCTTCCAGCGAGTGGCGAAGAACTACTACTACCCCGGCTGGTGGGAACCGGGTCCGACGCTCTCCGTGTACGTCAACCGGACCGCATGGGACTCCCTCCCGGCCGAGTACCAGTCCATCGTCCAGTCCGCCACGGCCGAAGCGAACATCGACATGATCTCCCGTTACGACGCCGTGAACCCGGGGGCGCTCATGCGCCTGGTCGACGACGGCGTCGCGCTGCGCCCGTTCTCCGAGGAGATCCTGGAAGCCGCCCGGTCCGCCGCATTCGAACTGATGAACGAGAACGCGGCCGCGGATGCCGGCTACCGGAAGATCTTCGAGTCGTGGGACGAGGTCCGGCGCTCCTCCTTCCGCTGGTTCAGCACCGCCGAGCAGGCGTACGCGCGCTTCTCCTTCGGCGGCTAGGCAGTCCTAGTCGATCGCGTCCTCGCCGCGCGCGTGCGCCAGCTCCCGCGCACTCGGATGGGCGGACGGCCGGAAGGGCACCTCGCAGACGCGCGCCTCGTCGGGTCGGCCCGGTACGGTGGCGTACTCGTCGGGCAGGTGGACCTGCAACCGGGTCCCCACCGCCGACTTGTTGACCGGCACGTAGCCCAGGGCGATGTTGCAGCCCAGTTCCGGCGCATGCCAGGGCGAGGTCAGGTAGCCGATCGGCTCACCGCCGCTCACGTCCGACACGAGCCAGAAGTCCGGCGCGTAGTCGTCGATCGGCAGTCCGCCCAGCGACATGCCGACCAGGACCATGGAGAACGGGGGTCGACCTGCAGCGATCTCGTCACGAATCCACTCGAGCGCCTTCCGGCCAATGTAGTCACCCCTCTTCCTGCGTGGCACCTGGTAGGCCAGGTTGCACTGGAAGGGCGTCGTCTCGTGGTCCATGTCCTGGCCCCAGGAGAGGATGCCGGCCTGAATGCGA
>WTGL01000159.1:0-2064 GCA_011523565.1 Acidobacteriota bacterium | reverse complement strand
TCCGCATCCCGACGTTGACGCCCTGCAGCCAGAACAGGATGTCGGAATCCGCCAGCGAGAGCCAGAACTCGTCTTCGGACAGACGCAGCAGGACCGGATCGTTCAGGATCCCGCCCTTCTCGTTGCAGAGAATGACGTACTTGCCGCGCATCGGCTCGATGCGGGTGGCTTCGCGGGTGATCACGTAGTCGATGAACCGCTCCGCGTCAGGCCCCTTGACCCGGATCTGCCGCTCGACCGCGACGTTCCACATCGTGACGTGCTTCGTCAGCGCCTCGTGCTCCACCGCGGCGCCGCCCTCTTCCGGCCGCACGTAGCCCCGCGGATGGTAGATGCGGTTGTAGATCGTGGCCCGCCAGCAGCCCGCCCGGTGCGACAGGTGCCAGTACGGCGACTTCCGCACCCGGGTGGAGATCAGCATCTCCACCGGCGTCCGGCCGCTCTGGCGAAGGTTGATCGGGACGATGCGGTCCGACTGGTCGACGCTGCTCGGCTGACCGCTCATGGCTCCTCCTGTTCCGCCGAGCGCGTCGGCTACCATGACCTGCGGGATCGATGACGGAAGCTACCACCCGAGCGCCCCCTCGAAGCGCGATCCCGGAACAGCCCGCGCGCGCCCGGATCGCCGTCATCGGCGCCGGAATCGTCGGCAACAGCGTCGTCGCCCATCTGGCGAGACTCGGCTGGACGGACCTCGTGCTGATCGACAAGGGTCCGCTGCCGAATCCGGGGGGATCAACCGGCCACGCGTCGAACTTCATCTTCCCCACGGATCACCATCGCGAGATCGCGCTGTTGACCCTGGAGAGCCAGCGCCAGTACGCGGCCCTCGGCGTGAACATCCGGTGCGGCGGGATCGAGGTGGCCCGAAGCCGGGAGCGCATGGAGGAGCTGCATCGCCGGATGACCTCGGCGCGGACGTGGGGCATCGAGGCCGAACTGCTGACTCCGGCCCAGGTCGTTGCCAGGGCGCCGTTCGTCAACGGCGAGGCCATTCTGGGCGGTTTCTACACTCCGGGGGCGTCGGTCGTGGATCCGGTCCGGGCCGGGACCATCCTGCGCGAACGGGCACAGGCGAAAAGCGCACTGACCGTGCTGGAGAACACGGAGGTGCTCGGCCTGGAGGTGGAGACGCGGCCGTTTCGCCGCCCCGCGATCAGCGCCGTCGTCACGGCACGCGGCACGATCGAGGTCGAGCACGTGGTCATCGCATGCGGCGTCTGGAGTCCGCGGGTCGCCGCGATGGCCGGAGCGACGATTCCCCTGACGCCGGCGGTACACCAGATGGTCGACCTCGGGCCGATCGATCTCCTCCGGGAGACCGGTAGCGAGATCGCCTTTCCGATTGTGCGTGACATGGACACCTTCATGTACGAGAGGCAGAGACACGACGCGATGGAGATCGGCTCCTACGCCCACGAGCCGATCCTGGTACCGCCCGACGACATTCCCCCGATCGCCGAAGCGGAGCGTACGCCAACTGAAATGCCCTTCACCGCGAAGCACTTCGCCCCGCAACTCGAGCACGCCCGCGAGCTGATGGGCGACCTCCTCGCCGGCGCCCGGATGCGGTACGCGGTGAACGGGCTGCTGTCCCTGACCCCCGACGCGCAGCAGGTGCTGGGCGAGACAGCCGAAGTGGAGCGACTCTGGTCGGCCGCATCGGTATGGATCAAGGAGGGACCCGGAAGCGGACGCCTGGTCGCCGAGTGGATCACGTACGGCTATCCGCGCCTGTGCGACCCGCACGGATCGGACGTCACCCGCTTCCAACCGCACGAACGGACACAGCGGCACATCCGGGAGCGCTGCCGGGAGCACTTCAACAAGACCTATGGCATCGTCCATCCACGCGAGCAGTGGGAGTCGGCGCGCGGCATCCACCGGGCGCCGTTTCACGATCGAACGGCCGCCCTCGGCGCCGAGTTCCACGAGGCTCGCGGATGGGAACGCCCCCAGTGGTACGCGTCGAACGAGGATCTCGTCGCGCACTACGGCGTTTCGGACCGGCCTTGTGAGTGGGATCGTCGCTGGTGGTCGCCGATCATCGACGCGGAGCACCTT
>WTGL01000114.1:646-17227 GCA_011523565.1 Acidobacteriota bacterium | reverse complement strand
GAGCAGGGTGAACAGGAGCGGAAGAGGCCAGATGCCGTAGAGCATCCAGGCGGAAGGCCGCGGGAACGAGCCGAACAGGGCGCGGTCGGCGCCCGGCTCCACGTAGGCGCGATAACTCAGGACGAGCAGCGTGAAGACCACGGCGAACACCCCCAGGCCCAGCCAGAGGGCGCGGCCGCTCCCCGCCGGCAACCTGCCGCGCCGCCGGAGCCCCAGCGCCATCACCGCCACGAAGAGGACGATGGACAGGAGGCCGTAAAGGAAGCCCCACGGCAGGACGGCATCGTGGCGCTCGCTACTCCCGCCCTGCCTCATCGTCTCGTGGACGGTGTGATCCGTACCGCGGCTGTCCGGCCGCTCGTCGACCGTCCAGAGAAGGAGCACGACGGCACAGAGCGCGACCAGGATCGCGAAGATGGCAACCGGGATCCGCATGGTCAAGCCCGCCGCTCAGGCGGCGGCGCCTGGATTCGGCCTCAGTCCTCCTGCGCGACCGGATTCAGGACCATCGTCATCTGACGGCCCTCAAGGCCGGACCGCGTCTCGACCTCTCCCACACCCTCGATCGCGCTGCTTACCTTGTCCAGAATGGCCGCCCCGAGTTCGGGCCGCCGGAGCTGCCGGTAGCGGAAGAAGATCGTCACCTTGACCTTCTTGCCCTCGCGCAGGAAGCGCAGCGCCCGGTCCGTCTTGATCTGGTAGTCGTGCGGGTCGATCGTGGGCCGGTACTTGACCTCCTTCAGGTCGATCGTCGCCGCCTTCTTCCGCGACTCCCGCTTCTTCTTCTCGCGCTCGAACTTGACCTTGCCCCAATCGAGGATGCGCACGACGGGTGGATCCGCGTTGGGTCCCACCTCGACAAGATCGAGCCGCGCGTCCTGAGCGCGCGTCTTGGCCTGTTCCAAGGGGACGACACCGATCTGGGTGCCGTCCTGGTCGATGAGCCGCACCGGGCTCCTCCGGATCCGGTGGTTGATGCGCGGCTCTCTAGATGGGGGTGCGATCTTGGGGACTCCTGTGCGTTGACTGGTCGGTTCCGCTTCGGGCAGCCGAGGTTCGCCCGCAACGAGTGAGACGAAGCGCTACCTTAGCCGCTCTCTGCCCACCTGTGGGCGTGGATCCAGTGGATTGAACGGACGCGCTGGTGCCAGCGCCGACGCCCTCGCGGGGAGGGCTTCACTGACCCCGGCTCACGTCAACCAACGGCGGCCCTGCGCTCCGGTTCCGCCTTGGCTCGGCGCGCGTCCTTCCCGGACTTGCGGTCGGCCGCGCCGTCGCCTTCCTCGACATCGCCGTTCTTCGAGAGGCTCGCCTTGAGCGCCTCCATCAGGTCGATGATCTGCGCCTGGGGCGCCTCCGTTTCGTCCTCTGCGACTTCGCGCCCGTCGATCTTGTTCTGGATGGCCTCCCACAGCCGCCTGCGCACTTCGTCGGTGTACTGGTCCGGCTGGAACTCGTCGTTCGCAATCTGCTCGATCAACTGCACCGCGAGTTCGAGCTCTCCCGGCTTGAGTTCCGTCTCGTCGCCGAGAGGGACCTCGTCGAAGGACTTCAGTTCGTCCTCGTACTTCAGTTGTTGCATCAGCAATCCCGAAGCGAAGGGGCGGAGCATCACGAGGTACTGCTTGCCGCGCGCGGCGTGCTTGGCCAGCGCCGAGCGCCCCGTCGTCCGCATCGCCTCGCTGAGCAGCCGGTAGGCGCGCTCGCCGCCCTTCTCGGGACCCAGGTAGTAGGACTTCTCGAAGTAGATCGGCTCCACCTCCGTCAACGGCACGAACTCGGTGATCTCGATCGCCGGCGAGGCCTTCTCCTGGAGCTCCTTGATCTCCTCGTTACTGAAGGTGACGTACTGCCCCTTGCCAAACTCGTAGCCCTTGATCGTCTCCTTCCGCTCAACGAGGGCACCGGTACGAGGGTTGACCAACTGCTGCTTGACCCGGGTGTTGTCCGTCGGGTCGAGCATGTTGAAGCGGACGCCGCCCGAGGTCTCGGACGTCGAGTACAGCCTGACGGGAATGGAAACCAGGCCGAACGATACGGTGCCGGTGCCGACGGAACGAGCAGGCATAGACCGCAAATCATAGCACCGAAACCGGTTCGGCGGTTTCTCCGCAAGCTCTGTTGACGCCGAGGGCCCGGAGTTTCCATCCGCGTGCCGGGCCGCTTCTGGGAGAATGCGCCCCTGATGCCGCGCGGCAATCTCGAGGCCTATCGCCGCAAACGATCCAGCGAAGCGACGCCCGAACCCTTCGGTCCTGCGACGGGAACCGGTGCCGGCCGCTTCGTGGTTCAGAAGCACGCCGCCCGGAGGGTCCACTTCGACCTGCGCCTGGAACTCGAGGGGACGCTCAAGAGCTGGGCCGTGCCCCGCGGCCCCTCCCTCGATCCGGAGGTCAAGCGTCTGGCGGTGGCCACCGAGGACCACCCGCTGGAATACGCCGACTTCGAAGGATCGATCCCCGCCGGCAACTACGGCGCCGGCGCGATGATCGTCTGGGACACGGGCCGCTGGAAGCCGCTCGAGGACCCGGTCGCCGGTATGGAGAGCGGCAAGCTGCTGTTCGAACTTCACGGATACAAGCTGCGGGGCGTCTGGACCCTGTTTCGTATCAAGGACTCGCGCAATCAGAACGGCAATCAGTGGTTGCTGATGAAGAAGCCGGACGCCGCCGCCCGCGCGGACAGCGGCGACAGCGGTGATGACCTGCCGCCGGAGTCGGTGCTCTCGGGCCTGACCGTCGAGGAGCTGCGAGACGGTTGCGACCGGATCGAAGACGTACGCACCGAGATCGCCGAATCGGCCGCGCGCCGCCGCCGGGTCGATCCACGCACCCTGGCGCTGATGCTGGCCGTCACCGGTGATCGGCCCTTCTCACGCCACGGCTGGATCTACGAACTGAAGTACGACGGCTACCGGCTGGTGGCGGCCAAGGAGGGCGGCAGCGTCTTCCTGCGCTACCGGAAAGGCGGCGACGTGACCGCGCTCTACCCCGAGCTGACCCGCGCCCTGCACGCGCTGCCGGCGCAGTCCCTGATCCTGGACGGCGAGATCACCGTCCTCGACGCCGGCGGGAGGCCAAGCTTCGCCAGACTGCAGACGCGGGCATTGCTCAGCCGGCCGGTCGACATCGAGCAGGCCGCCGTCCGCCGGCCCGCGACCCTGTTCGCCTTCGATCTCGTCGCCTTCGAGGGGCACGACCTGAGGTCGCTGCCGCTTCTCGAGCGCAAGACCCTGCTCGCGAAGGTCCTGCCCCCGGCCGGACCGCTCCGCTACTCCGACCACATCGAGGACCAGGGCGAGGCGTTCTTCGAGCAGGTGGTCGCCATGGGTCTCGAAGGCGCGATGGCCAAGGACGCCGCCTCCGGCTACGTCGGCCGCCGCTCGTCGTCCTGGGTCAAGCTGCGAACCGAGCGAACCGCAGACTTCGTGATCGCCGGCATGTCGCCGCCCAAGGGCAGCCGGATTGGCCTGGGCTCGCTCCACCTGGCGGTCTGGGATGCGGAGGCCGGCGAGCTGGTCTACGCCGGGCGCGTGGGTACGGGGTTCAGCGACGCGATCCTGACGGCACTCGCGGAGCGTCTGTCGGCGATCCGGCGCGAGGCTCCTCCGTGTCGAGCGCCCGCAGGCGAGGACGAAGCGGCAGGGGGCGAGCTGACCGACGACCACCTCATGGGCGGGCGCATCGAGGACCAGACCTGGGTCGAGCCGAACGACGAGTTGATCTGCGAGGTCCGGTACAAGGAATGGACGCCCCACGGCTTGCTCCGGCATCCCGTCTTCCTGCGCCTGCGCGACGACAAGCCGATCGAGGACTGCGTGCGCCGTGCCGGGCCACGCGGTGCCGGGGACACGCCGCCGGCGCCGCCGAAGCGGCGAGTCGAGATCACGAACGAATCCAAGGTCTTCTGGCCGAACGAGGGCTACACGAAGGGCGACCTGATCGATTTCTACGCCGTGGTCGCCGACTCGATGCAGCCCTACCTCACCGACCGCCCGCTGGTGATGACCCGCTACCCCGACGGGATCGAGGGGAAGTCCTTCTTCCAGAAGAACGCGCCCGACTTCGCCCCGGACTGGCTGCACACGGTCCGGTTGACCAGCCCGCGGACGGAGAGGGAGGTCGAGTACCTCGTCTGCCAGAACAGGGAGAGCCTGATCTACGTGGCCAACCTGGCGGCGATCGTCCTCCATGTCTGGTCCAGCCGACTGCACGAGCTGGGTCAACCGGACTGGTGCATCCTCGACCTCGACCCGAAGGACGCGCCGTTCGAGGACGTGATCGAGATCGCCCTCGCCATCCGCCGCCTGTGCAGGCAGATCAAGCTACCCAGCTTCGTCAAGACCAGCGGCTCGAGCGGCCTCCACGTCCTCCTGCCCCTCGGCGGCGCCTGTACCTACGAACAGTCCCGGAGCCTCGGCCAGTTGATCGCCCAGATCATCTGCCGGCAACTGCCGGAGATCGCGACCGTCACCCGCAACCCCGAACGCCGCGGAGGCAAGGTCTACCTCGACTTCGTCCAGAATGGCCGCGGCCGGCTGCTCGTCGCCCCGTTCAGCGTCCGCCCGCTTCCCGCCGCTCCCGTGTCGACGCCGCTCCGCTGGTCCGAGGTCAAGCCGGGCCTCGACCTGCGCGATCACAACATCCGGACCGTGCCGGAACGCCTCACGAAGCTGAGGACCGACCCCCTGAGTGGCGTTCTGACGGAGCAGCCTGACCTGCTGGCGGCACTGCGTCGACTGAGCGAGTTGGTGTAGGCGGCGTCGCGGAACCTCGCTGGCTCTCGGTTGACATCGGCCTCAGAACTGAACTAAGTTCCTGACCATGATTCGGCTCAACATGCACGAGGCCAAAACGCATCTGTCCCGCTACATCGCGCAGGTCGAAGCAGGAGAGAGCATCCTCCTCTGCCGCCGGAACGAACCGGTCGCCGAGATCCGTCCGCTGCCACCGGCCCGCAAGAAACCGCGCCCGTTCGGCCTGGACCGAGGGAAGTTCGAGGTTCCCGACTCCTTCTTCGACCCCCTGCCCGACGAGTTCATCGACGCGTTCGAGAACGGGCCGGTGTTCCCCGACGAGTGAAGCTGCTGCTCGACACCTGCGCGTTCCTCTGGTGGAGCCAAGGCTCCGCCCGAGTCCCCGAGGAAGCCCGAAAGCTCGTCGCGGACCCCGCGAACGATGTCTACGTCAGCGCGGTCACGGCCTGGGAGATCGCCGTCAAGCACGGGCTCGGCAAGCTGGAGTTGCCCGCGCCGCCCGATGTCTTCGTTCCCACACGGCGAAAGTGGTACGACTTCACGTCCCTGCCGATCGACGAGGCCAGCGCACTGCAACTGCGGCGCCTCCCGCCCCTGCACGGCGATCCGTTCGACCGCCTCCTGATCTGCCAGGCGATCGAACACGGCATGACACTGCTGACGCCGGACCGGCTGGTCTCTCAGTATCCGGTACGGATTTCGTGGTAGCGACTCGCCGGCTGACCCCGCAGGTGGCCAGATAGCAGAGGATCACTCTGGCGGACATCAGGACCGACGAACCCAGGGGGCCTGCCCCGAAGAAGTCCTCACTCCCACAGGCGCCCATGCCCCCTACGGCGCAGGAATGGGGTAGTGCTAGCGTCCCAGAAAGCGAGTAGTTTTCAGCGGCCTGCGAGAGGGTCTTGCTTCTTGGCCGGCTCGGCGTCGTCATCCGCCGGGGGCTCCGCCGCCTCGATCGGCGGAAGCGGCCGCGGCTTCCAGTGCATGCCAACGCGCCGGACGCTGAACGCTACGCCGCCGCCTTCCTCGTCTTCTAGCTGACGGGTCCCGAGGACCGCGGCGTGCCGACCGTTCGGGCTGATCCAACGAGACGACGGTACAGAGCCCGGTTGCCAGTCGGAGACGTGGTGTTCCTCGAGGCCCGTCCACGGCTCCCGCCACAGGTGCTCAAGGCGGTAGCCCCGTTCTCCCTGCACGACGCGAAAGACGCCGCGCTCCGGATGAGGATTCCACCCGTCCTTCCGGTCAACCTCCCAGACGGGCTCGGCGGCGGACTGCCCCGACAAACCGAAGTCCCAGAGGTGATAGGCGCGCAACATTCCCTTCGTGGACGACCAGAGGACCCTGTCGGACGGCTGCCACTGCTCCCGGCGCTCCTCTGGGCGAGCAAACAGAGGCACCTTGTAGCTGCACTCCTCCGCGCAATGCACGATGAAGTCCTGGCCCGCCCAGGAAACTGCGATGACCGGACCTTCGGAATCCAGGATGTCCCAGCCTGGCCAGTAGTCCTCGCCCCAGTACCTGTCTGTCTCGTCGAATCGAAGCGCGACCGCCCGCGTGGCCTTCGCTCCGCGCTTCTTTGTGCTGCCCAGGGCGATGTCGAAACCGCTGAACTGTCCGTAGACGGGCTCCCCTCTCCTCCGCAGCAGAACCTGGGCCGCCACGCCCCAGAGTTTCCCGTCGTGCGAAAAGGCGAACGCGTAGTCCTGCCACGCTAGTGGAGTCTTCAACTCCCACACCTGCCGGACTTCTCCGCCTGCCCGGAGCGCCAGTATCTTGTGCCCGAGGACGCCGTGCCCATCCACGTCGCGAGGGCCCCATACACCCCAAAGCAAGAGTCGCCCTGCGGTGAGCCTCTGGAGGCTCTTGGGGCCGTGGACGTTCCGGAGCTCAAAGGACTCGACCTTTGCCGCGCCCGGAGCGATCCGGAGGATCATCGAATCGTCGTTCAGTCCCTTGCCCAACCCGTATCGCGTGCTCAACAGTACGGTGGTTCCATCGTCCTCGACGAAACCCCCAAGGATCTCGCCGGGCGGCAGCGTCACTCCGTCTGCAGCGACGGGGGCCGCGCCGGCGATCAAGAGCACCAAACTCAGAAAGCGGATCATTCCGGCTCCTCGCAGCTAGCCGGGTCGCTGTCGTTGAAGGTGAACCCCTCGTTTTCCATAGCGCTCTTGCCTCCCCACAGGTCGAACGGGTTGAGGGTGGTGTTCGCGTCGCGCTTGTAGATCAAGTGAAGGTGGGGTCCCTGGGAGTTGCCCTGCCCGCTTGTGCCGAAGCCGTCACGGCCTATCAAATCCCCCGCCGATACAGATCCCGGATCTACATCGTGGGCGGGGTCGAGGTGGCAGATCGTCACCCAGCTCCCGTCTGCCCTCGTGATCCTGGCGTGGTGGCCACAGCCTCCGGCCTGCTCGTGATAGCTCAGCGTTCCGGCCACCGGGGCGTAGAAGTTGCTGTGCTGTCCCAACGTCTGCATGTCGATCCCGCCATGCCCGGGCCGGCTGGTGCTCGTGCCGCCATACGTGGTTCCAAGACGGTCATCCATCGAGAAGTTCATACCACGGCAGTCGAGCTTCGTCGCCTCCACCACGTTCTTCAAGCTGCCGATGATGTCGCTCGTGGTCGTGGTGGGAGTCGGGTCCGGGTCCGGCTGGGGATCAGGATTCGGATTCGGATCAGGATTCGGATCAGGATTCGGATCCCCCGGATCTTCCTCGGGTGACCGTGATCTCGTCATTGATCACGATGTCCTCGCAGTTGTCCTCGTCAGCTTCGCCGTCCTCGCCCTCCTCACATATCGCCACCGTCGTCGAGCCCCCGCCCGCGGGCTGAGCCACGAACGCCAGCGTCTCGGTAGCCGTCACCGTCACCGAGTAGTTCCCCGGACCGGGGTCGTACGGGTACACCACGACGCTGTGATTCCCTGCCGCCAGATCGCCGCTCCAGGAATCGTCCCGCGTGCTCGCGCGGTTCGTGCACACGCTGCTGCCGACACGGCAGTCGAAGTCGATCGTGAGGCCCGTCAAGGCAACGTCCACTTCGGCCGCCCGCGCCAGCGTGAAGCTGTAGGTCCGGCTCGCCGAGATGTTCGTCTCGCTCGTGTCGACAAGCGTCGTCACCTGCGTCCTCGTTCCCGTGCTGCCGCCCGTACTCGATTCCCGGGCACTCACGGTGAGCGTGTAGTTCCCAGAGCCGCCGCCCTGCGGAGCAACCACGATCTTGTGCTCTCCCGCTCCTAGCGTCCCGCTCCAGGAGTCGTCCGCCGTGCCGCCGCGGTTCGTGCAGTTGTTGCCTGCGACGGTGCAGTCGAAGTCGGTCGTCATTCCGGTCAACTCTACCGAGATCTCAACGCTGCCGGACAGCTTGAGGAAGTACGTCCGTGAACTCGATACGTTCACGCCCGTCTTGACACCCGGATCGCTGTCTGGAGGAGGAGGAGGCGATGGATCGACGCACCGCATGCTGTAGTTGCCCGCACCGTAGTCGACGGCTCGGACTCCCCAGCCAACCGGGCACGAAGCCGCGTTGGCCGAGCGGTTCCGGCTATTGAGACAGATATTGGCGTGGCGCGTCCAACCCTCGGCGCACAGCAGGACCTCGCACCGCCGCTCCCACCAGTCCCAGAACGCCGGTGCAGTGCAGGTTTGAGCGTCTGCCGATCCGATGATCCTGACTGGTGGCGGCACAAAGCCCAGCGCAAGCAGGGCATAGAGCGAAACGGCGGGAACCATGGCCCGCACCCTCGCAACGAGACCGCATCCCGGATCGCGCTGAGGACCGGAATTGTCACCGGCTGGGCGAAACGCCGCGCGCCGTCTCTTGAATCGCATCCCGGGGACCCCCTGCAGTCCGGGGACCCCCTGCATTCCGGAGTTCTCGCGAACCCCAACCAATTTGACCGGGAACATAGCCCCGATCTCAGGAGATGTCAAACGAAGAGCGTACTAGGGCACTACCGGCCCCAGGACCGGGGCTTCCAGAGCCTGCAGGCTGGTCACCTGCAGTCGCCGGCCCGGCACCCGAGGGTGGCGAGCGTCCTGTGGGGCCTCGGCCGCCTGGCGGGCGAGCCACCTCGGCAGGTCAAGACGCTTCGGGAGCATGAGAGCGGTCCGATCCTGTCCAACTACGACCGTCTGGCGACACAGCCGGAGCACCGCGCCGTCGCGGTTCGGGATGCCGCCGTGATCGCAGTGGGCTCTACCGGCGCGCCACGCCGGTCGGAAATCTGCGGCCTGCGCCTTGAGGATGTGGAGTTCCTGGGCGGGCCGGGCGAAGCGAACGGCATGTTCCTGCGCGTCCGCAGATCGAAGACGGGCCAGTTCGGCAGGGGTCAGAGCATCGCGATACCGGAGGGAGCGTTCATCCGGCCGGTCGAGCGGCTACGACGATGGCTGGCTGCGTCTCGAATTGGCAGGGGACCCGTCTTCCAGACACCTAGAACGCCTCGCTTGGGTAGAACCGGCACCGCTTCGCAACGCGCGTCTTCCGCGGCGGTCGGCGGGGACGCCGCCGCACGCGGCCATCAGAACTGCAACCGCACCCCGGCCCGGACGCGCCGGCTGTCCTGGAAGGCCGCCGGCAGCGTCTGGCGAAGGTCGGGCCTCGCGCCTTGAGCGGCGGCTGCCGCAAGCAGGTCGGAGTTGCCCGGACGGATCAGGATGGGATCGAGGTACGCGAGCGGCCAGAGTTGGTTCGCGGCGTCCTGGTCGAAGACATTCAGCGCCTCGGCGAAGAAGGCAAGTCTCCGATGCTCGGAGCGCAGTGGGATGCGGTAGGTCAGAGCAAGGTCCGCACGCTTCAGATCCGAACTCTTGACCGGCGTCTCCGACTCCGGTGGCAACGGCGCGAGTCCTGCGCTGACAATGCGTTTCGCCTCGTCGACCCGCACGGCAAGGGTCCTGGGAACGTAGGCGGCACCGGTTCGAAAGCGGTAGACAAGGGCCATCATCCAGCGAGTGCCCGGCGTCAGCACCAGCCAGCTCGAGAACTGGTGCTCCCGGTCGGGGCTGAGGCGTCGATCGTCCTCGGTGACGTCGAACACGTCACACGGCACGGGCGAGGAGCAGAGGTCGAGCGCCGCGACCGCCGGGTGGGCGGCCCCCGGACCCGCTGCCTCCAGTCCGAGGCCGCCGGCTTCGTGATTGCCGGTCAGCCGGCTCAGGAGGTAGCTAAAGTGGATTCGCAAGGACGGGCTGAAACCGACATTCGCGTTGAGTTCGGCGCCCCACCAGTCCTGTCGCAACCGAGGCAGACTTGCGTTCGCGTCTCCCCAGGGATTCGACCCGGCGCCCCGCCCCGGCGTCAGCAGCGTCGGGACGACCGAGCCACCTTCCATCACCGGCACCAGCCGTATGCCGTCGCGCAACTGGCGGCGGGCGAGTCGGGCGGAGATGGTGACGTCCGGGAGGAACTGGTACCTCGTTCCCAACTGGACCTCCCGCACTCTCCCGGGGCGCAGGTCGGGGTCTACGGCGGCATGCTCGAAGACCAGGGCCGAACCCGAATAGCCGGCCGCCTGCAGAACCGCCACACCGTCGATGCCCGCGAGTCCGGCCACGGGGCGGAACACGTCGATGTGCGACCAGGCAGCGCCGCCGTAGAGCTTCCACTTGCCGCGCCCCGTGACATCCCAAGCGAAACCAAGCCGCGGTTCCGTGCGATCACCGAAGCCCAGCTCGATGGGCCCGGTCGACTCTTCCTCGGCGCGCAGTCCGAGATGCAGGGTCAAGCGCCGGTCGAACGGTCCGGCGAGGCGCCAGGCGTCCTGCACGTAGAGCGCCCGTCTCTCCTGGCGCAACGCGGCCACTCCGACCGCCTCGGCGCGCCAGTCCGGCATGGAGCCTCCCGGAACCCGCAGAACTCGCCCCGGATGATCCATGCGCAGCAGTTGCAGGGAGCCGCGAGCGCTCTGAACACCGACCTCGAGCGTGTGATCGAACAGGAAGAACGATGGTTCGACGGCCCAGTTCCGGCGCTCGGCCGACCGACTCACCGGTCCTGCGGCCCGGGAGAACAGCGAGCCCACGGCAAGACCGTCTTCGGGCGCCATGAAGTAAGCGCCCGTGTCCTGCCAGGGATCGGCGCGGTCGCGAAGATCGGAACGACCGCCGAACACGCGGAGCCACAACCGATCCGTGATTCCCCACTCCACGTTCAAGCTCATCGTCTGGTGGCTGGAACGGCTGCTCTCCACGCCATCCGCGTCGGGGAGGACCAGCAGTGCCGGCCGGCGGCCGTCGAGTTCCGTGGCTCCCGAGTGGTGCTTCAGACTCAGGTTGCTGGCCGATCCGGCCCACCAGTCCAGCTTGCCGACCGACAGATCCGTCGTCTCCCGCCACGTCAGCGGCGCGCCGGCCAGGAACAGATCGAAGACGCCTCTCGCGCGCCCCACGGAATGGCCGCCAAACGCGCGCGCCCGCTCGTCACGAAGGGGTCCGCCAACGAAGGCGTACGCCTCTTCGCCCGAGATGCTCCTGGTATCGGTGCCACCGAAGGAAGCCTGCTCGCCGGTGATCTGGCGCAGGGCGGGCCTCCTGCCGCTGTCCAGCGGCTCGACCCCCGACAGACCGCCGTTGATTCGCCAGGCGGTGTCACCGGTACGGGTGATCAGGTCGATGTGCGGGCCGGCCAGGGCCGCGGAGAAGTCCATCGTCCGCACGCGCACCTGATCGACCCAGTGCGCATCGACCGCGGTCACATTCCGGGTATCGATCGCCGTTTCCTGTCCGTCCAGCCGATAGTTGGCGACCCCGGGCGGCCAACCGTTGACCGCCAGACCGCCGGCAATGGCGTCCAGACCGCCGGCGAGGTCCAGGTTCACCGCCGCCGTCGAGCCCGGCAACTCCCGCAGGTCGTCTCCGGCCAGCACGTTGCCGTCACTGCCGGTCACCACGTCGAGCAACGGCGACGAGGCGAGGTCGAGACTCGAGGCGCCGCCCGCGCGAAGATCGAAGTCGACCCGCAGCACGCCGCCCGTGACCAGGATCAGGTTCTCTACCGCTGAGGTGACAAACCCCTCGGCGCTCGCCTCCACGCCGTACCTGCCGGGCGGTAGTCCGGGAGCCCGGTAGCTGCCACCGCCGCCGACATGGACGACCCTCGGGCTGTACAACTGGGCGCCGGTGATTCGCAGCTCCGCGCCGGGCAGGGGTGCGCCGGTCTCTTCGTGCCGCACCTGGCCGTTGATCTCGCCGTTCAACTGGGCATGCGCCCGTCGCGGCGGGGCAAGCATCGAAACCGCGACAGTCAGGACGATCACCGCCGAGATCGCGGGCGCGGTCGCGAGTCGGCCCGATTCGCGCCTGGGCAGGAACAGCGAGGCGCAGGCGGACACGAGTCCGACCACGGCGCCGGCCTGCAGTACGGCGGCGAGTTCGAAACGGTCGGCGAGCGCTCCGATGCCCCAGGTGGCGATCCCGCCGGTCGCGAAGAGGAAGCCGAGAGCGGTGCCCGACGCCAGACCCCTGCGCCAGGGAAGCAGCTCCTGGGCCAGCACGATCAGGACGGAGTGCGACGCCCCCAAGAGGGCTCCGCAGGGCAGTACCACGGCGAAGATGAGGCCCCCGGAGCCCGGCAGAAACGCCAGGAGCAGGGAACCCAGCAGCGTGGTCAGGAAGACGACCGGACGTCGACCCCAGCGATCGGCCCAGGCCCCCGCCAGAATCGCCGTCACGGCGCCTCCAAGCAGGAACAGCCCGCTGGCGAAACCCTGAGCCAGGGAGCTGTATCCCCGCTGGCTCAGCAGGAGCGGCAGAAACCCCATCGTCCCGAACACGGCCCAGGAGCGGCTGGCGAACACCAGAGCCAGAAGCGCGACGACGACGCCGCGCACCGGTCGCCGCCGGCTCGGGAGCGTCTCCGCGGCAGCGACCGGACTCGCGCCGGGCTGGACCTGGCCGGGCGCCGAGTGAACTCGCCGCGGACCCATCGCGAAGGCCATGAAGACCGGTACGGGCGCCGCCAGAAGCACCAGCCAGTAGATCCCGACAAGCCCCGCCCGATCGAGAGCGAACCCCGCCAGGGGCGGCCCGGTTGTGAGCCCAAGCTGACCGCAGAAGAAGAAGATGGCCGTGAACGTGGCCGAGCGGGCGAGGTTCACCGTGCTGGAGTGCATGACGCCCAGTGGATGAAAGGCGCCCGAGGCAACCGCAGCGAGGGCGAACGGAATGAGGAACAGCAGAAACCTCCCCGTCGCGGCGGCCGCATAGACGGCCAGCGCCATGCAGGCCAGGTTGAAGCCGACGCTGAACGGTCCAAGGAAACGGCTGCCGACCCGGTCGACCAACCAGCCGAACGCCGGCTGCGTGGTGCCGGCCAGAACCTGAAATAGTCCCACGGCGAGCCCGATCTGGGCGGCGCTCAGGTTCAGCGGCACGCTGAGGAAGGCCAGCAGCACCGGCCCCATGCTGTTGAAGATGTCGATGCCCAGGTGACCGACCGTCACCGCGGCGAAGATCCGCCGGCCGTTCATTCGCGGCCCGCTACCCGCCCGCGGGCGCGTCTCCTCTTGGCGCCCTGACGTCGCCGCCCCGGCGCGGATCCGCGACGCCGAGCAGGCTCGACCCCTCCACCCGGATGGCCGACACGTCGCCGCTCAGGCCCCGCTCGACCAGTTCGTGACCCCGGGCCGTCAACCGATCGACCGTTTCGGCTGAAAGACCGCCCTCCTCGTAGAAGACCTGGTCGGGCCACGCCTGATGATGCACGCGCGGACTCTCCACCGCCTCCCGCAGGGTCATGCCGTGGTCGATCACATTTGAGATCACGTGGTAGACGGTCGTGATGATGGTCGGACCACCCGGAGTGCCGACGACCATCATCAGCTCTTCCGAAGGATCCAGCACGATGCTCGGAGTCATGGACGACATCATCCGCTTTCCGGGGACGATCGCGTTGTTCTCGCCCTCGACGAGCCCGAACTGGTTCGGCTGACCCGGCGCCGCCGCGAAGTCGTCCATCTCGTTGTTCAGCAGGAACCCGGCGCCGGTGACGGTGACCGCGTTGCCGAAGCCGCTGTTGATCGTCGTCGTGACCGACGCCGCGTTGCCCCAGCGGTCGACCACGGAGTAGTGGGTCGTCTCCGTGCTCTCAGCAGGGGGCGCGACTTCGATCTGCGGCAGCGGCCGCGCCTCTTCGGGATCGATCCGCGCCCGTAGCCCGTCTGCGTAGGCCTGGGACTCGAACTGCCCGCGCGGTACCTGGACGAAGTCGGGATCGCCGAGCAGGGTGTTCCGGTCGCGGAAAGCGAGCCGCATGGCCTCAGCCTCCAGGTGGATCAGCTCGGCGCTGCCGAACGGGGGCAGGGGATCCCAGCCCTCGAGGATGTTGAGGATCAGGCCCAGGGTCAGGCCGCCGGAGGAAACCGGCGGCATCGAGTAGATCGTGTGTCCGCGGTAGCGGATCTCGACCGGCTCTCGCCACACCGGCGCGTAGTCCTCGAGGTCCTGGTGCGAGAGGAGCCCCCCGCCCCGCTCCATCTCGGCCACGATCAGGTCGGCGATCCGACCGCGATAGAAACCGTCCGGGCCCTGCTCCGCGATCGCCTGAAGCGCGGCCGCAAGGTCCGGCTGTTCCAGTATCGCGCCCGGAGGCGGCGCCTCGCCGTCGACCAGAAACTGCATCGCACTGGCCGGGAACCGCTTGAGCCGCGGTGCCGCCGATTCGAGACTCCGGGATCGCGGCTCGTCGACTTCGTGGCCCCGGGCCAACTCCACAGCCGGCGCAACCAGGTCGCTCCAGGGCAGGGTTCCATACGTCCGGTGCATCTCCCAAAGACCTGCCACCGAACCCGGGACGCCGGCCGCGAGGTGGCCGATCACCGCGCTCTCCGCGACCTTGCCTTCATCATCCACAAACATGTCGCGGGTCGCGGCGCCGGGCGCCTTCTCGCGGTAGTCCAGGGCCCGCACTTCGCCGTCGCTGGATCGGTACACGAGGAACCCGCCGCCGCCGATGTTGCCGGCCGCGGGCAGGACCGCTGCCAGCGCGAAGCCGACGGCTACCGCGGCGTCGATCGCGTTTCCGCCCTGCTCGAGGACCGCGGCGCCGACATCCGAGGCGAGGCCATGGCCGCTGACGACCATGCCGAGCGTGCCATCAGCCGCTGGCGCCGTACCGCCGAGACGCCAGGACGACGGTCCCGAACCGGTTTCTGGTGCCTCCTCGGACCCCGCGCAGGAAAGTCCAAGCAGGACCGCGACGACCAGAGCGCCGGCAACCGGTCGGCGAACGAGCGGACGCGAGGCAATGGTCGCGAGCCGGCTCATCGCGGGGGCACGGTATCAAAGCGGCCGGATACGCTTGTTCCATCCTTGCCCGGAAACGGCTTCCCCAACACCGGAGAAGAACCATGCAGACGAAGCTCCCCGAGCTGACGATCGGCATCGAGGAGGAGTACCAGATCATCGACCCCGAAACACGGGAGTTGAAGCCCTTCATCCAGGAGTTCCTTGAACAGGGCCAGATCGTGCTCCAGGAGCAGATCAAGGCGGAGCAGCTGCAGTGCCAGGTCGAGGTCGGCAGCGAGGTCTGCCGGTCGATCGACGAGGCCCGCCAGGAGCTCATCCGGCTTCGACGTTCCATTGCCCATCTGGCGTCGAGAAACGGCCTCCGCATCGCGGCCGCCAGCACCCATCCCTTCTCCTCCTGGCAGGAGCAGGACGTCACGGAAGCGCAGCGCTACATCACGATGCAGGAGACCTTCGGCGACGTGGCGCGGCGACTGCTGATCTTCGGCATGCACGTCCACGTAGGCATTCCCGACCGCAACCTGCGGTTGGACATCATGGACCAGTCGCTCTACTTCCTTCCGCACCTGCTCGCCCTGTCGACCAGCTCGCCGTTCTGGCAGGGCCGCAACACGGGACTCAAGTCCTACCGCTCGGTCGTCTTCGAGAGCCTCCCCCGCTCCGGCCTGCCACCGTCGCTTCGGTCCTACGCCGAGTACGAGCGGCTGGTCGATGTTCTGGTCCAGACCAGGTGCATCGAAGAACCGACCCAAATCTGGTGGGATGTCCGGCCCCATCCAAAGTTCCCGACGATCGAGTTTCGGGTCTGCGACGTCTGCACGAAGATCGACGAGGCGCTTTGCCTCACCGCGCTTCTGATGGCGATCGTGGCCAAGCTGATCCGTCTGCGCCACAACAACCAGGCTTGGCGGCGCTACCCCCGGCACCTGATCTACGAGAACAAGTGGCGGGCGATCCGCTACGGCATCGACGGCAAGCTGATCGACTTCGGCAAGGGCGAGGAGGTGCCGCTCCGGTTCCTGACCCTGGAACTACTCGAGTTCGTCGACGACGTGCTCGACGAACTCGGCGTCCGCAAGGAGGCCGAATACGTCCACACGATCCTCGCCGAAGGCACGAGCGCCGACCGCCAGCTCAAGCGGGCCGCGACGGGCGACCTGAACGCCGTCGTCGACGGCCTGATCGAGGAGACCCGCGAGGGCTGCGAGTAGCGAAGCGAGTCACCCGTCTGCGCCGGGGTCCGGAGGGGAGGGTCCCAGCGGCGGCGTCATCCGTGCGCCCGATGACGGGCGCACGGACTGGTTCACGGGTGGCGCGAACCGCGCCACCCGGGTTCGCGCTCCCTGAGTAGTGGGGAGGTTGGCGCTCGCTGCGGTCGGCTGCGCTCCGGTTGGGCGTCGGGCGTTGAGATGTCGCTGGGCATCGCTTGCCGACAGCCTCGCTGGGACCCTCCCCTCCGGACCCCGGCGCAGACTGGACGGCGTCGGACTGCGGCGCGTGGAGAACCAGCTCAGTCGTTGCGTGACGCGGGTGCTGCTCTGGGGCGGCCGGCGATGAGAACGACAGGCACGACGA
>WTGL01000114.1:0-636 GCA_011523565.1 Acidobacteriota bacterium | reverse complement strand
CAGGGCTGGAAGGGCGGCATCGGCGGCTGCTTCGCAGGCCAGCGGGTACGGCGGCCTTCGTTCAGGTGCTCGAGCAGGCCGGCGGTGTAGTAGCTGCGGAAGCTGCCGAGTTCCGGGTCCTCGATGAGGCGGCCGAGGTTCGTGCGGTCGACGAGGAGGAACGAAGCGGCGACGAGCCAGAGCCACAGGACCGCGATCATCTTGCGTTCGCCTGAGGTGGGCGCCACGAAGTCGAACCCGAACAGGCCCGCCCCGAAGACGACCCCGCAGCCGCCGGCCGAAGCGTTCAGCAGGCAGTCGTAGAAGTCGCCGACGCGGGTCCAGACCAGCCACTGGACGAACTCGTCCGCGACTCCGACCAGGGAAGTCAGGACCGCCGCGGAGAACGCCGCTGCGATCGCCGATCGGCCGCCACGGAGGAAGGCCCGGTAGAGCAGCAGAGCGACGACACCGTAGAGAACCAGGTGCATCCGCTCGAGGGCGGATTCTTCGGGGCGGCCGCGGGCGAGTGCTGTCGCCTGCACGGCCGCCCACAGCAGACCGAGCGCCATCGCGATCCAGTTCTTCCATCGCAGGCGTCTCGCCGAACGCACCACCCAGACCGCGAACGCCGTCACGGCGACCCAGAAAAGGATC
>WTGL01000191.1:1257-2339 GCA_011523565.1 Acidobacteriota bacterium | reverse complement strand
GCAGCCGGAAGATGCGCTCGGTCTGGTGAGGGTCGAGGTCGAGTTCGGCGGCGAGGGTCCGCACCCGGGTCAGCAGTTGCTCCTCGCGCAACTGGTCACGGAACGGGAAGGCGGCGGCGATCTTGGCGCCCGCGACCTCGCGCGACAGTTCGACGCGGCGTCTGAATCCCTTCAGCAGCTCTTCGTCGATCCGCTCCAGTTCCTGGCGGACCGCCTCGAGATCGGGCAGGAGGTCATTCTCGGCAGCGGCCATGAGGTGCTCGACTTTCGCGGCCTCTGGTGGCCGCGGGGCGCAGTATACGGCGCTCGCGGGTAAGCGCCTGGGTACGTGGGTCGCCTGACCCGCTGCCCCGCGGGCGGCCAGCTATTCGTTGGAGTGCGGCCGGATGGCGACCTTCAGGGCGCGCCGGCCGATCATCAGGTCGAGCGCCTCCGTCAGCCGGTGGAGGGGCAGCTCGCGTTCCACCAGCGCGCCGTAGCGGTCGGGCGCGCCGATCAGCCGGTCGAGCGCCGCGCGGAACGACGAGGGTCGATGGTGATAGACGCCCAGCAGTGTCTGTTCCTGGTAGTGGACCCGCTCCGCGTCGATCACGAGGTCGGTTCCCGGACGGCAACCGCCGAACAGGGCGGCGACGCCACCGGGAGCGAGCGACTTGACGGCGTGATCCCAGCCGGCGGGCGTGCCGGTCGCGTCGATCGCGAAGTCGAATGAATCCTCGGCCGCCGGGCCATTGCCGTCGCCGGCGCGGCCGGGACGCGTCTCCGCGGCGCCGAAGAGGCGCGCCGCTTCGAGCCGGTGCCGGTGCGGGTCGACGGCGCGGACATGAGTGCGCATGCTGTGGAACAGGTCGATCAGCATGAGTCCCAGCGGACCGCAGCCGATGACCAGGGTCCGCGCTTCGGTGGGTGGACCGCTCCAGGCGCCGAGGCAGCGTTCGAGGCAGTGGACGGCGCAGGCCAGAGGCTCCGCCATGGCGGCGACCACGGGTTCGAGCCCGTCGGGGCGCGGGTGGACACTGCGCTTCGCCACGGTTTCGGGTATCAGCAGGTAGTCGGCGAAGGCGCCGTTCAGGTAGACGAGG
>WTGL01000191.1:0-1247 GCA_011523565.1 Acidobacteriota bacterium | reverse complement strand
GCGGTAGACCTTGACGTCGGTGCCGCAGGTGGTCGCGGCGTCGACCCGGATCAGGAGTTCGCCGGGACCCGGGTCCGGCATCGGCAGTCGCCTGAGTTCGACGCTACCGGGGCCGGTGAGAAACGCCTGGGTCTGCTGCTCCGGAATCATGCCTTCAGGGGTGCAACAGTACCTTCAGGGCTTCCCGCCGGCGGCAGAGATCGACGGCTTCGGCGGCGCGGTCCAGGGGCAGACGGTGGGTGACCAGGGGCGTCGGGTCGAGCGCTCCCTCGAGGAGCAGTTTGAGCACGCGGGTCTGTTCGGCGGGCGAGCCCGAGTAGGCGCCGATCACCTGGCGCTCGGACCTGAAGACCTTGTTGATGTCGAAGGTGACGCGGGCATCCCGGGCCGCGTGCGCGAAGAGCACCACACGGCCGCCTGGCCGGGTGACCTCGAGCGCCAGGTCGAAGGCCCTCTGGCCTCCGGCCGTGTCGAAGACGGCGTCGGCGCCGCCTTCGGGCAGGTTTCTTCGGGCCATCCCGGCGGCTTCCGCGGGGGGCGCCGCGGAATCGGCGCCCAGCTCGAGCGCCATCGCCCGGCGCTCCGGCGCCGGCTCCGCGACGACGACTCGGGCGCCGGGAAAGACCGCTCTCAGCACCAGCAGATGGAGCAGGCCCATCGAGCCGGCGCCGATCACGACGACCTCGGGCGCGTCGCCGACGAGACCGGCGCGATCGATTCCCCGCAGCACGCAGGCGGCCGGTTCGACGAACGCCGCCGCTTCGTCGGCGAGCTCGTCATCGAGCTTGCGCACGGTGCGTTGAACCGCCCGGGCCTTGAGCCGCAGGCGCTCGCTGAATCCCCCCGGGTCCAGCAGGTTCTCCGCGAACCGCGGGCACATCGTCTCGGCGCCCGAACGGCACAGGCGGCAGTCGCCGCAAGGGGCGTGATGCGGAGCGACGACCCGGTCGCCGGCCCGAAGCGAGTCGGCGCGGCTCGCGATTACCCTGCCGACGACTTCGTGCCCGAGCACCTCTCCCGGCATACGGCCAGCGTCGCCCAGCTTGTAGAGATCGGTCCCGCAGAGGCCGCAGTAGATGAGCTCGATCAGCGCCTCGCCGGTCTTGATCGGCGGCTCCGGCGCCTCGGCAAGTTCCAGACTCCCGCCGGCGGTGGTGCGCGCGACCTTCACTTGTCTGCCTTGATCCGGTTCGAGCGCGGCATGTCGTTCCCGACAGGCATTCTAGTGAGGCGAAGGGCGGGGCGGC
>WTGL01000102.1:16068-17323 GCA_011523565.1 Acidobacteriota bacterium | reverse complement strand
GACCTCTTCGCCCGGCTTCGTCAGTTCGCAGTTGCCGCCCTGCTCGGCGGCCAGATCGACGATCAGGGAGCCGTGCGGCATGCCCTCGACCATCTCCGCGGTGATCAGCCGGGGCGCCGGGCGACCCGGGATCAGCGCCGTGGTGATGCAGGCGTCGGTCGAGCGCAGCCGTTCGGCGATCACTTCGTTGGCCCGCCGCTGGCTTTCTTCCGAGACCTCCCGGGCGTAGCCGCCCTCCGTCTCGGCGTCCTCGATCGCCGGCACCTCGACGAAGGAGGCGCCCAGGCTCTCGACCTGCTCCTTGACCACGGCGCGCACGTCGTAGGCCTCGACCACGGCGCCCAGCCGGTGGGCGGTGGCGATCGCCTGCAGTCCCGCGACGCCGGCGCCGAGGACCAGGATCCGCGCCGGGTCGATGCGCCCGGCGGCCGTCATCAGGAGCGGGAAGAACTGCGGCAGGCGGTAGGCCGCCAGCACCGCGGCCCGGTAGCCGGCGACCGTGCTCTGGGAACTCAGTACGTCCATCGACTGCGCGAGCGTGACGCGGGGAATCCGGTCGAGGGCGATCGCGGTGAGCCGGGCTGAACGGAGCTGTTGCACCATCGCTGCGGCGGTCAGCGGAAAGAGCAGGCCGACGACCGCCGCCCCGGCCTTCGACGCCTCGATCTCCGCGGCATCCGGCGCCTGGACGCGGACCACGAGATCGGCTGACGCGAGTACATCGCCGGCAGTGGCGGCGATCTCGGCGCCGGCTTCGCGGTACGCGTCGTCGCTGAAACCGGCCTCGGCACCGGCGCCCGCTTCGACCAGGAAGTCGACGCCCCTGGCGTGAATTCGGGCGACGCTCTCGGGGACCAGGGCGACCCGGCGCTCTCCCGGGTGCGTCTCGCGTACGACTCCGCCAATCATGTTCAGGAGGGAATCTGCATTTCCGCGCGCGAAGGTTATGTCCGGGAGGCGTCGCGTGCAAACGGGAGGGAAGCCTCGGACGTGCCGGATGGCTCAGGGGGTTCCGAAGCCCGCGTCCTGGACGGCCTCGCGCAGCGTCGAGGCAGCCGCCGCGCCCCAGACCGTGGCGGTTCCGCCCGTCAGGTCGACACGCGCTGCCTGGACCCCCGGCGCGGCAAGCAGAGCGGATTCGACCGCATCCGCGCAGTTGCCGCAGGTCATGCCGGTCACCGCGATTTCCACCGCCCTGCCGCCCGGCTCGCCGGCCGCCACCTGCTCGGCCGACCACCGGTCCGCTTTGGCGTTG
>WTGL01000102.1:15613-16058 GCA_011523565.1 Acidobacteriota bacterium | reverse complement strand
GCCGGCCATCAGGAACACGAGGGCGGCGCCCAGGGGCAGCCCGTTGGCGACCAGGGCGGCCGCTATCGGCACCGAGGCCGTGGCACATACGTAGAGCGGCAGGGAGATGACCAGTGCCGCCGCCGCCGCGCCGAACGTTCCCAGCGCGGCCAGGTCCAGCCATGCCTGTTGCGGCAGCAGGACCTCGATCGCGGCGGAGACGAGAATGCCGACGGCCACCCATCGCCAGATGCTCTGCAGGAGTTCCCCGCCGTGGTCGACCATCTCGGAGATCTTGGGAAGGATCGCGCCGCCGATACGGTGCCCGCTACTCGACTCGCTGCCGGCGTCCTCGGGCGGGGCTTCGTCTTCGACCGGGGCACCGTCGTCCTTCATCGCCTCGACCCACCAACCGCCGGCGATGCCGGTCACCGCCGCGGCCGCGACCTTGAACAGGGCGAAGGGC
>WTGL01000102.1:10680-15603 GCA_011523565.1 Acidobacteriota bacterium | reverse complement strand
GACAACCGCCTTGACCGCGCCGCCGTAGCCGCTGAGCTGGCGCCGGATCAGGTTGCGGGGCAGCAGGACGTGCAGCAGGGCGGCGAGCAGGGCGCCGACCAGCAGCCAGGGTGCGAGCTCGGCGAGCACGCTCCAGGTCGCCTGTAGGAAGCCCGTCATTGCTGAGTCACTCTATCGTCGCGGAACGCTCCCGCGGTCGGGCCGATTCCAACTCTCTTGACGAGAGCGCCGCGCGAGAAAAGTTAGTGTAGACTAAACTTCCGATTCGCACCAGCGAACAACCGACATGAACCCTCTTTTCGCACTGGTCGTTCTCGCCGCCATCCTGGGTCTGGCCACGGTCGTCGCGTGGCCGGATCGCGGTTGGCTGTGGCGCTGGCGCTCCGGCTGGCGCGCCCTGCACCGGACCCGCACCGAGGACGCCCTCAAGCATCTCTTCGACTGCGAGTACCAGGGACGTCAGGCGACCCACCAGAGCCTGGTTGGCGTCCTGCGCCTCGGAGGCCGGCGGAGCACTGAGCTCCTCGCCCGCATGGAGATGCTGGGGCTGATCGTCTCGGCGGAGGGGGGATTCCGGCTGACCGCCGAAGGACGCAGCGAGGCCCTGCGCGTGATTCGCATCCACCGGCTGTGGGAGCGGTACCTCGCGGACGAGACGGGGCTGGAACCGGAGCGCTGGCACCCGGAGGCCGAGCGCCGGGAGCACGGGACCTCCCCTGAGCAGGCGGCGGAACTTTCGCTGCGACTCGGCCATCCGCCGTTCGACCCGCACGGCGACCCGATCCCGACGGAGGAAGGCGACCTGCCGCCGCGGGCCGGCCGAGCCCTGACGGACTTCGTGGCCGGCGATGACGTCGAGGTCGTCCACGTCGAGGACGAACCCGCCGCGATCTACGCGCAGTTGGTGGCCGAGGGTGTGCATCCCGGCATGAAGCTGCGCGTCCTGTCCGTGGCGCCCGAGCGCATCCGCTTCGAGGCCGACCTGGACGAGGTCGTCCTGGCGCCGGTCATCGCGGCGAACATCTTCGCCATACCGGCCGCGGAGGAGGCGCCCGACGGTGCTTCGATGTCCTCCGAGGCCACCGGATCGCTGTCGGCACTGGGCGTCGGCGAGCAGGCTCTCGTGGTCGGCTTCTCACGCTTCTGCCGCGGGATGGAGCGCCGCCGCCTGCTCGATCTGGGACTGCTTCCGGGCACTCTGGTGGAAGCGAAGATGGCGAGCCCGTCGGGTGATCCGATCGCCTACCGAGTGCGGGGGGCCGTGATCGCGCT
Organism: Acidobacteriota bacterium; assembly: GCA_011523565.1. Classification (GTDB taxonomy): domain Bacteria; phylum Acidobacteriota; class Thermoanaerobaculia; order Multivoradales; family Multivoraceae; genus Multivorans. The sequence goes on along the minus strand of WTGL01000102.1, from coordinate 14,331 downwards.
GCGCAGATCGCAGGCGGATCAGATCCAGGTTCAGGAGTTGTCCCAGCAGGCCTCGGCATGACGCAGCCGGCACTCGCACACGACTGCGCCAACTGCCCGGCGCATCACCTCGGCAACCTGGTCCGCCTGGGTGTCGACATGAGCAACTGGGACTACGTCGTCGCCCTGGCCGGCAACCCGAACACCGGCAAGAGCACGGTGTTCAACGCGCTGACCGGTCTGCGGCAGCACACCGGCAACTGGCCCGGCAAGACGGTGACCCGCGCCGAAGGCGGTTTCGAGTACGGCGGCGACCGCTACAAGCTGGTCGACCTCCCGGGGACCTACTCGCTGCTCTCGTCCAGCCTCGACGAGGAGACGGCGCGCGACTTCATCCTCTTCGGACGCCCGGACGTGACCGTGATCGTCGTCGACGCGACCCGGCTCGAGCGGAACCTGAACCTGGCGCTGCAGGTCCTGGAGATCACGGACCGGGCCGTCGTCTGCCTGAACCTGATGGACGAGGCGCGTCGCAAGGGACTGACCGTCGATGCGCGGCGCCTGGCGCGGGATCTCGGCGTGCCGGTCGTGGCCACGGCGGCTCGCTCGGCCGAGGGGCTGGACGAGCTGAACCGCGTCGTCGCGGAGGTGGCGACGGGTTCGTATCGTTGCCGTCCGCGGCGGGTGGGCGGCCGTTCGCCGGCGCTGAGCGAAGCGACCCGCCGATTGTCCGGAGCGATTCAGGACGCGTTCCCGGCATTGCCGAATCCGCAGTGGGTTGCGCTCCGGCTGCTTGACGGCGACCGCACCCTGGCCGCCGCGGTGGAGAGCGGTTCCCTGGCCGAACTGGTCGATCTGGGGGTCCGGGAGGATGGCGGTGGAGCGCCGCCGTCGGCCGGTGACGAGGCCGGCGCTCCGGCGGTCGCCGAGCCGGAGGCGACGCGCGCGGCCGCCGCCGAACTGGCGGAGCCACAGGTAGCCCCCGAGCCGGGACGCCGGGCGGCCGTACTGGAGCTGGCCGGCCAGTTGCGTTGGCGGGTGGGTCGGAATTTCCACCAGGCGCTGACCGAGGCGGTCTACGCCGAGGCCGCCCGCATCGCCGACCGCGCCGTCTCGCGTGACGGCGAGCGCCGCCGCTTCGACTTCGACGCCCGGCTCGACCGTTTGGTCACCAGCCGCGTGTTCGGTTTCCCGCTCATGCTGCTCATGCTGACGGTCGTGTTCTGGCTGACGATCGCGGGCGCTAACGTGCCGTCGTCACTGCTCGCGTCGCTCCTGATCGACACCGTGCACCCACTGCTGAAGGATGTGGCCGCCGCCTTCGGCCTGGTGTGGTGGCTCGACGGGCTCCTGATCGACGGCGTGTACCTGGCCACCGCCTGGGTCGTCGCGGTGATGCTGCCGCCGATGGCGATCTTCTTCCCGCTCACGGCAAGCAGGCGCTGACGATGGCGATGGGCTGGGGCTGCAACGCGGCGGCGATCGTCTCCACCCGGATCATCGACAGCCCGCGCGAGCGCCTGATTGCGATCATCACGAACAACTTCTCGCTCTGCAACGGCCGCTGGCCGACGCAGATCCTGATCGCCTCGATCTTCATCGGCGGCCTCGTGCCGGCCCATCTCGCGGGCGCCGTCTCGGCCCTGTCGGTGGTCGGGGTCGCGGTGCTGGGCGTTTTCCTGACCTTCGCGGTGTCCTGGTTCCTGTCGCGCACCGTGCTTCGCGGCGAGGCCTCGGCGTTCTCGCTCGAGCTGCCGCCGTACCGACCGCCGCGGGTGCTGCAGACGATCTACACCTCGATCATCGATCGCACGCTGATCGTGCTCTGGCGCGCGGTCATCTTCGCGGCGCCGGCCGGGGCGGTCATCTGGCTGCTCAGCAACATCCAGGCAGGCGACGGGTCCCTGGCGGTGTGGCTGATCGACGCCCTGGATCCGTTCGGTTTCGTGCTCGGCCTGTCCGGGATCATCCTCGTCGCCTACATCATCGCGGTGCCGGCGAACGAGATCGTGATCCCGACCATCCTGATGCTGACGGTGCTGGTGGCCGGCGTGCCGGGAGTCGGCGCCGGCGCCGGCGTGATGTTCGAGCTCGACTCGCAGACGGCGACCGCGGCCGTGCTCGAAGCGGGCGGCTTCACCCTGCTCACCGCGGTCTGCCTGATGCTCTTCTCCCTCGTGCACAATCCGTGCTCGACCACCCTGTACACGATCTGGAAGGAGACCCGCAGCGCCCGCTGGACCGCGGTCTCGGCCCTCCTGCCCGTCGCGATGGGCTTCGTGCTCTGCTTCGCCGTCGCCCAGGTGTGGAGGGCGCTGACGTAACGCGGGTCTTCTGACCTGCGACAAACGCCGCCGCGAAGCGGCGACCTTGCGCTACTTGCGCCCGTACCTGCGCTGGAACTTCTCGATCTGGCCGGCGCTGTCGACGAAGTGCTGGCGTCCCGTGTAGAAGGGGTGGGACGCGGACGAGATCTCGAGTCGGATCTCGTAGTGCTCGACGCCGTCGATCTCACGCGTCGTGTCGCTGGTCATCGTGGACTGGGAGATGAACTCGGCGTTGGCCGACGGGTCGATGTAAACGACCGGGTGGAGCTTCGGATGGATATCGCTCTTCATGGTGCTCTCGTTGGGGTAGGGGCTCGGAGGATGGATGCGCGGAGTGCTCTCCGAGGGCGGGCGATGATAACCGAATTCTGGCTTTCAGACGACGATGTTGACCAGCCGCCCCGGGACGACGATCACCTTGCGCGCCTCCTTGCCGTTCATGAAGCGCCGCGCCTTCTCGGACGCCAGCGCCAGCTCTTCCAGGGTCGCCGGGTCGGCGCCGGCGGGCACCTGGAGCACGTCGCGCTTCTTGCCCATGACCTGCACGACGACATTGATCGTCTCGTCGACCACCAGGGCCGGGTCGTAGGCGGGCCAGTCCTGGTGGCAGATCAGACCCTCGCAGCCGAGCCGTGACCAGAGTTCCTCGGCGAGGTGCGGGGCGAAGGGGGACAGGATCTTCAGGAAGGTCGTCAGCGCCTGACGCGAGACCCGGTCGGCGGCCGTCGCGGCGTTGACCCAGATCATCATCTGCGAGATCGCCGTGTTCATGTCGAGCGAGTCGATGTCCTCGCCCACCTTGCGGATCGTCTTGTGGAGCTGCCGTTCCAGGTCGTCGCCGGGTGCCGCTCCGTCGTCGCCGACCTTCCCGGCGAGTTCGCCGGTCCGTTCGTCGACGACCAGACGCCAGGTTCGCCGCAGGAAGCGGTGCAGACCGTCGGTGTCCTTGGTCTGCCACGGCTTCTGCTGGTGCAGCGGCCCCATGAACAACTCGTGCAGCCGCAGCGTGTCCGCGCCCCAGCGGTCGATCACGTCGTCGGGGTTGGCGACGTTCAGCTTCGACTTCGACATCTTCTCGACCCGGGCCTCCAGCGGCTGGTCCGTGCCGGCGAGGAACACCCGGTCGTCACGCCAGTCGACCGTGTCCGGGTGGTGGTACTTGCCCGACTCGTCGCGGTAGCTGTAGGCCAGGATCATCCCCTGGTTGAACAGGCGGGCGAAGGGCTCGGAGGTCGAGACCAGGCCGGCGTCGTACAGCACCTTCTGCCAGAAGCGGGCGTAGAGGAGGTGGAGCACCGCGTGCTCGACGCCGCCGATGTACAGGTCGACCGGCATCCAGTAGCGC
>WTGL01000102.1:9880-10670 GCA_011523565.1 Acidobacteriota bacterium | reverse complement strand
CCACTGGGGCATCGTGTTCGTCTCGCGCCTTGCCTTGCGGCCGTCCGGCAGGGTGACGATGAGCCAGTCGTCGCCGGCGCGGGCGAGCGGCGGCCGGCCGTCGGCGGTCGGTTTGAACTCGTCGACCTCCGGGAGCTCGACCGGCAGGTCCTCGCGCGGCACCGGCAGGATCTCGCCCGTGGGTTCGCCGTCCTCGTCAAGGACGTGGAGGACGGGAAACGGCTCGCCCCAGTAGCGCTGGCGGGAGAACAGCCAGTCGCGCAGGCGGTACTCGACCCGCCGGGTGCCATGGCCCTCAGAGGCGAGCCACTCGATCATCCGCTCCTTCGCGTCGTCGACGAGGAGGCCGTCGAGGAAGCCGCTGTTGATCGCCGGGCCGTCTTCGAGATAGGCGTCGCCCTCCCAGCCGGCCGGTGGTTCGACGGTGCGCACGATAGGCAGGTCGTACTCCACGGCGAAGTCCCAGTCGCGCTGGTCCTGTCCCGGGACACCCATGATCGCGCCCGAGCCGTAGCTCATCAGCACGTAGTCGGCGACCCAGATCGGGATCGGCTGGCCGGTCGCGGGGTTCGTGGCGTAGGCGCCGGTGAACACGCCGGACTTGTCCTTCGCCAGGTCGGTGCGCTGGAGTTCGGTCTTGTTCGTCGCCTCGTCGACGTAGGCCTCGACCGCGTCACGCTGTTCGGCGGTCGTGATCTCGGCGACGAGCGGGTGCTCCGGCGCCAGCACGCAGTACGTGGCGCCGAACAGGGTGTCCGGCCGGGTCGTGAACACGGGGAAGCTGTCGTCG
>WTGL01000102.1:8605-9870 GCA_011523565.1 Acidobacteriota bacterium | reverse complement strand
CAGGCGCTCGGCGTAGGCGGTGATCCGGAGCATCCACTGCCGCATCGTCCGCCGCTCGACCGGGTCACCGGTGTCGACGTAGGCGCCGTCCTTGACCTCTTCGTTGGCCAGCACCGTGCCCAGGGCCGGGCACCACCAGACCGGCACGTCCTCCAGGTAGGCGAGACCGCGCTTGTGGAGTTCGAGGAAGATCCACTGGGTCCAGCGGTAGTAGTCCACCGCCGACGTGTCGACCTCGCGTTCCCAGTCGTAGGAGAAGCCGAGGCGCTCGATCTGGCGGCGGAAGTTGGCGATGTTGCGCCGCGTGATGACCCGCGGGTGCTGGTTTTCGCGGACCGCGGCGCGCTCGGCCGGCAGGCCGAAGGCGTCCCAGCCCATCGGGTGGAGCACGTTGTAGCCCTCCATCCGCTTCTTGCGAGCGACCACGTCGGTCGCCGTGTAGCCCTCGGGATGGCCGATGTGGAGCCCCGCCCCGGAAGGGTAGGGGAACATGTCGAGGACGTAGTACTTCGGCCGGCTGCGAAGGCGCTCCGGGTCGTCCGGGGTGCGGAAAGCCTCGTGTTCGTGCCAGATCCGCTGCCACTTCGGTTCGATGGTGGCGGCGTCGTAGATGTGCCTGCGGGGCCTGGACTGTGAATCCTGGGTCGTCATCTCGGGCGCTTGAACTGGAGTGGGAGGGTCTGCCGGAGGGAGGCGGCGGCCCGGCAGCGGAGTGTACCGTCACGTTGTTCGTCGGCCGCTGTTCTCCGCTAGCATCCTTTGTCGTGGATCCGCTGCACGAACAGATGCGTGCTTGGCGTCGGGACTTCCACCGCCACCCGGAACTCGCGTTCCAGGAGGAGAACACGAGCCGCAAGGTGGCCGAGCTGCTCGAGTCCTTCGGCGGCATCGAGGTCCATCGCGGCCTGGCCGGCACCGGGGTCGTGGGCGTGCTCAGGTCCGGCTCGTCCGACCGCAGCATCGCGCTGCGGGCGGACATGGACGCGCTGCCCATCGAGGAGGAGAACGAGTTCGCGCACCGCTCCCGGAACGCCGGCAAGATGCACGCCTGCGGCCACGACGGCCACACTGCGATGCTGCTCGGCGCCGCGAAGCACCTGAGCGAGAACCGGTCCTTCGACGGCACCGTCTACTTCTTCTTCCAGCCCGCGGAGGAGAAGGACGGCGGCGCCCGGGTGATGATCGAGGAGGGCCTGTTCGAGCAGTTCCCGGCCGAGGAGGTCTACGGCGTCCACAACTACCCGGGAATGGAGGTCGGCAACTTC
>WTGL01000102.1:6483-8595 GCA_011523565.1 Acidobacteriota bacterium | reverse complement strand
CGGGCACGCGGACAACGTGATCCCGAGCCGGGTCGTTCACGGCGGCTGCGTCCGCGCCTTCCTGCCCGAGGTGCAGAAGATCGTCGAGCGCCGAATGCACCAGATCGGTCGCGGCATCTGTTCCGCCCACGGCGCCGGCTTCGAGTTCCAGTATCGCCACTACTATCCCGCGACCGTGAACCACGTCGAGCAGACCGAGAAGGCCGCCAACGCCGCCCGCGAAGTCGGCCGCGACGTCACGACAGAGCTTGCTCCGGTCATGGGCTCCGAGGACTTCGCCTACATGCTCCAGGAGCGGCCCGGCGCGTTCATGTTCCTCGGCAACGGCGACAGTGCCGGCCTCCACACTCCGCGCTACGACTTCAACGACGACGTCCTGCCCGTCGGCATGCGCTACTGGACCACCCTCGTGGAGACGCAGCTCTCGGCCTGACTTCGGCTCCGAACCGCGTCGCTACGCGCAGTTGCAGAGTTCGATGAGGAAGGCGCGGACGGTGTCGATGAACTCGGGGTTGAGGAGCGTCGTGAGGTGGTTGGCGCCTTCGATCACGTGCAGACGGTGATCCCCCATGACGCCGACCAGGGCGTCGGCTGAGGGCTTGAGGGGGTCCTCGCTGCCGATGATGTTGAGGATCGGGACCTGGTTGACGCGGAGGAGCGCGGCGCTGACGTCGAGGCCGGCCATGCCACGGACGACCGCGGCCAGCGCCATCGGGTCATTCGTGCCGAGCATCATGTTGCCCATGGCCTGGAGCTGCTCCGGCGTGGGCGGCTGCTCGGCGGGCCAGAGCAGTTCGACCAGAGGCCCGACGCCCTTGCCCGCCTCCAAAGATCCGGCCAGATCGTCGAAGAGGTCCTGGTCGCGAAGGTCCGCGTGAGACCAGCCGGCGCCGGCTACGACGGCCGACATCAGCCGGTCTGGCGCCAGGGCCACGAGCTTCATCGTGATGTAGCCCCCCATCGAGTAGCCGATCACGTTGGCCTGCTGCAGCTTCATGTGGTTCAGCAACTCGACGACGTCGCGGGCCATCTGTTCGCCGTACATCGCCGGGTCGTGTGGCTTGCCGCTCTGGCCGTGGCCGCGCTGGTCGACCGCGATGACCTGGAACTCCTCGGCCAGCCGGTCGATGATGCCGGTGGCGCGCCAGTTCGAGTCGCCCGAGGACGTGATGCCGTGCAGGAGCACGATCGGATCGCCGCGGCCCTGTACCTGGTAGTGGATCGTGGTGCCGTCGCTCGCCTCGAACGTCTCCTTGACGGGCTCGCTCTGGGCGTAGGCGCCGGTGAAGGCGAACAGTGCGATCAGAGCCGCCAGAGCGGCCGCGAACATCGGTGCGAGTTTCTTCGTATCTCTAATCATGGAGCCCTCCAACGGTCGGCAGAGGCTACCAACCCGGTGCCGGGGGCGATCATTCAGTGTGCCCTTCGCGGCTTTGCTAGCCTGCCGCGGGACACGGATCGGATCGCCAGACAAGGGAAACCATGGACATCGAGAGCGCAGCGCGCCGCGTCCGCGAAGACGGCTACACGGTGGAGCCCGACTTCCTGGACGAAGAGACGCTGGAGCGGCTACGCCGCGGTCTGGCCCCCGTCTTCGACGCGATCGGCAGCCGCATGACGGACGACTACGGCCAGCAGACGATCCACACGCACAACCTGCTGGCCAAGACACGGGCCGTCGACGAGCTCCTCATGGACGATCGCCTGCTGGGGCTCGTGGAGGCGGTACTCGGCCCGGACTACCAGGTTTCCGGCGTCGCGGCCATGCGGCCGGGGCCGGGCGATCGCCCTCAGCGGATGCACCAGGACGACGGCCACTATCCGCTTGCGCGCCCGCACTTCCCCCTGATCGCCAACACGCTGATCGCGCTGGATCCGTTCACGGCGGAGAACGGGGCGACGGAGATCGTCCCCGGCAGCCATCGCTCGGCCGAACCGGTCGATCCCGACGTGCCGACCGTGACCGTGGAGATGCCGGCCGGCGCCCTCTTCCTGTGGGACGGCGCCGTCTGGCACCGGGGCGGCGGCAACTCGACGCAGAACGGGTATCGACGCTCCCTCAACTTCAACTTCAACCTGGCGTGGCTCAAGCAGCGGGAGAACCAGTTCGTC
>WTGL01000102.1:5448-6473 GCA_011523565.1 Acidobacteriota bacterium | reverse complement strand
CCGCGGTCTGGGCACGGTGGACTACCGCAACCCCATCGAGACCGTGAAGCGGCGGCTGGCGGAGGCCGGGGGTTCCTGATGGGATCGCGGCCTGGGCCAGGCCAAGCCCCAATCGACAAGGAGAGAATGAGATGACAGCAGAATCCGCGGCGGAAACCAGGGATAGCGACTCGAAACCGCGGTCGGTGGTCGAGTCAGCCGTTGAAACGGCCCACAAGGTGGCGCTGGCCGGCGCCGGCGTAGCAGGCGAGGCGGCCGATGTGGGCGCCAAGGTCTTCGATCGGCTGGTCGCGCGGGGCGAGAAGGTCGAGAGCCAGGGCCGCGAGTCCCTGGGCAACTTGCGGGACAAGGCCGAGGAGAAGGTTCAGCAGGTGCGATCCGCGGCCGAGAAGGGGATCGAACAGACCCGGGCCAAGGCGCGGACGGGAATCGACGAGCACCTGGAGCGGCGACTCGAGAAGCTCGGCGTGCCCGGCCAGGCAGACCTGGAGGCGGTGGTCGAACGGCTGAGTGCGATCGAGGCGCGGCTCGACGCGCTGGAGAAGCCGAAGCCGAAGCCGCGTCGGCGGACGGCGAAGAAGAAGGCGTCCGCGAAGGCCGGGTAGGAAGCGACTTCACCGGCGCAGCCGGCAGGGGAGTGCCTACGCCGCGCCGCGACGGGCTCGCCGTTCAACCCGCACGGCGTGGAGGATCTGGCTCAACGTGGCCGGTCGGACACCTCCGCCGATGCGTTCCTCCGCCAGGTCGAACGCCAGCTTCCACTGTCGTCGCAGGATCGCCTGGGCGGCGAAGTAGCCGTAGCGGGGGTCGTACATGTGGGTGGCCTCTGACGTCACGCCATTCACCTCCAGCACGCGGATGCCCTCGCCGCGCCGCAGCGCCTCGGCGCTCGGGACGCGCACGTCGAAGCGGCCGAAGTCGAATCCGTCGTAGGCGGTGCAGATCGCGTTCATCGCCCGTTCCAGTTCGGCCGTGTGCAGGTCGTTGGCGTCCAGGAAGATCGTCCCGCGCGAGTGGGCGCCGAC
>WTGL01000102.1:5013-5438 GCA_011523565.1 Acidobacteriota bacterium | reverse complement strand
GTCGAGGATCAGCCGGTCGAGGGTGCTGGTTCCGTCGCCGGTCACGGTGGGGCGGACCTTGTGGGTGATCGAGAAGACGTGACCGTCGCGTCGGTCTGGATGGCGGGCCCAGAACACGCCGTACTCCTCGCCAGCCACGTACTCCTGCGCGAGCGCGGGCCCGGGCGTGACTTCGAAGAACGTCGCCGCTTCGGCGTCGGAGCGCGCCACGGCGACGCCGCGTCCGCGCTCGCCGGTGTCCGGCTTGAGCACGACCGGGTAGTCGAGGTTCTCGTCCTCCAGGAACCGGTGTAGAGCCGCGACGCGTTCCTCCCGGTTGCCGGTAGGCAGGCGCCTCCAGGCCGGCAGCGCCTCGCCGATGCCGGCCAGGTCGTCGAGGATGTCGCTCTTCGACTCGCCCAGCAGGCCGCCGAGCGGCATGGCGG
>WTGL01000102.1:4362-5003 GCA_011523565.1 Acidobacteriota bacterium | reverse complement strand
CCCACATCGGCCAGAACTCCCAGTGCCGGATGCGCAGCAGCCGGCCGCGCCAGACGCGGCGCCCGCGCCAGGTAAAGAGCGGCACGACCACGCTCCGTACGGTGAAGATGACGAGGGCCAGGGCCAGCACCGCACCGAGAAGGCCCCCCGGCAGGCGGCCGCCGAAGCGTTCGACCGCCTCGCGTCCCAGGAGCGCGTTCACGCCGACGAAGGCCGGGGTCCAGATCGCCACGGCGAGCGCGAAGTAGAAGCAGAAGCGGAGCAGACTCGTGCGCAGGATGCCGGCTGCGAGACACGTCGGCAGCCGCGTTCCGGGCAGGAACCGGCTGACCAGGACGACGACAAGGGCTCGCCGGCGCAGCCACGCCGAGGCTTCTTCGAACCTGGCTTCACTGACCCACCACTTGAAGGGCGGCAGCCTGAGAGCCGGCCGTCCCAGGACACGCGCGAGCCAGGCGATGCCGAGGTCGCTGCTCAGGATGCCGACGTAGCAGGCGGCGACGGCGACCGGGAAGTCGAGCCGGCCCTGGGCCACGAGCAGGCCGGCCGTGATGCAGGTCAGGTCCTCGCTGGCGTACGCGGCGAACACGAGGAGCAGGAAGACGATCAGCAGGGCGGGCCCGGTGAACGGCGGCAGGTCC
>WTGL01000102.1:2510-4352 GCA_011523565.1 Acidobacteriota bacterium | reverse complement strand
CTCGCCGCCGCGAAACAGGAAGAAGTGGCTGTCCGGCCGCATCCACAGCTCGCTATGCGGCACGATCCGGTGGTGCTCCCGCGCCGCGGCGGCCGGCACCAGCGGATCCTGCGCGCCGTGGATGATGAAGACCGGCGCTTCGAGGGACTCCAGGATGCCGCGCAGCGGCCGCTGGTCCGTGTCGTAGAAGTTGCGGGCGTAGGAGCGGGCGACGGCCATGTCGAGGGCGCCGAAGTGGGGGACGAGGTTCCGCACTCCCCAGAACAGGCCGAGCTGCAGGCCGTGCAGGCCGTGGTTGACCCGGTAGTCGCCCAGGAGCTCGAGTTCCTGCACGCCGATCGAGGACATGAGGATGATGGAGGCCACCCGCTCCGGCGCCTCGTCGGCGAGATGCAGCGCGACCGCGCCGCCCATGCTGAAGCCGAGGACGTGGAACCGCTCGATTCCCAGCCGATCGAGCAGCTTGAGCGTCGAGTCGGCGTGGCCGCGCGAGGAGTAGTCGGCGACGCGATGGTCGGAGGCGCCGAAGCCTGGCAAATCGGGCGTGATGATCCGTCGGCTGCGGATTCCCGCCTCACTGCTCCGGTCCGTGTCGCGAGCCTGCTCGGTCAGTGCTTTCAGTACCCAGATCACTCGGAGTTGACGGAAGTTGTCGGCGCTTCCGGGAGAACCGTGGAGCAACACGAGCGGCAGCTTGGCCCCGTCGGTTCCCGACGCTTCGTTCCAGGCGATACGCAGCGTGCCTTCGCCGCTCGGCGTGGGGATCTCCATCGTCTCGCGATTGCCCGGCGGCGGCCGCTCTTCGTTCCTGGCCAGCCGCACGACCGTCGAAGCGAGGAGCAGTGCGCAGTACACGGCCAGCGCGATCCGAAGCCACGGCCGGCGCCGCCTGAGACTCGTCATGGAAACCGGCGGTCGCCGGTCGAAGCGGCCGCTTGCTCGCTCGAGACCATCGGCCGGAACGACGCCGTCATCCGGCGCCGCAGCAGGCCCGCGAGCTCCTTGCGGTCCGCGTTCCGGAACGGTTCCGCTCCGAACTCGAGCTCGCACTCGATGCGGCGGAGCTTGAGCAGCTCGGGCGCGTGCGGCGTCATCGGCATCTCGCCCCACCAGGCGACGCTCAGGAAGGCGGGATCCTCGTCATCCGGTGTCTCGTAGCGCAGAACGGACCAGTGGACCGGCAGTTCCTGGACGGCGGCGGGCGCCAGCAGCGAGGGCTTGAGGGTGGCCACCGCGTCGCCGGGGGTCGACGTGCCTTCAGGGAAGAGGATGACCGGGTCGCCCGCCTCCAGGGCCTCGGCGATCTGATCGCCTACCCGTGTCACGTCGCGCCGGCGGCCGCGGTCGACGAAGATGATGTCGACCGTCCGGCACACGGTTCCGGCCAGGGGCCAGTCCGCGATCTCAGCCTTGGAGACGAAGCGCGCGGGCGAGTGCGCGGCGAGGACCAGGATATCGACGTAGGAGATGTGGTTCGAAACCAGCAGGCAGGGCGCCGCCGGCGGCGCTCCCCGGACCGTGACCCGGCAGCCGAGCACGGCCAGACACGCGCGGCCCCAGCGGCGCATGATGCCGGAGCGGATCTTCCGCCAGGTCGGGTAGCGGCGGCGTGCGAGAAACGGCTTCAGGAGGAACAGCGGCAACCACGCGGCCAGGGTGACCAGAAGGAACGCCGGGCCCCGCCAGACCAGCCGGCAGACGCGCAGGAGGCGCATTCCTTAGGGATCGGCGGTGCGCGTCGCCGACTCGGCCGCCGGAGCCGGGTCGAGCCCGAAGATCAGCCGGATCCGCCGGCTGAGCGTGGCCGTGTCCATCAGCACCAGGTAGTCGATCGTCTTGAAG
>WTGL01000102.1:563-2500 GCA_011523565.1 Acidobacteriota bacterium | reverse complement strand
CAGGGAGCAGCAGCCGAACAGATAGCGGAGCCGGTTGTGGACCATGTAGCGGGCTAGACCTTGCCAAAGGAGGAACAGAACGGTCCGCTTCCGGTGCCGGCGGTGGATGCAGGCGCGGCCGATCTCGACCGACTGATCGAGCACGCTGGGGGGCAGGGCGTCCAGGTCGTACTCGATGGCCGAGTAGAAGCCGTTGCCGCGGGCCGCCATGGCGGCCGTCTGCATCCGGTACGTGCCGATCATCGTGCCGTCCGTCTGCTCGACCAGCATGTGGTGGCAACTCGCGTCGAAGTCGTCCGTGTCGCGGCCGGTGTTGTAGGACTCGTCGAGTCCCTCGCCCAACTCCAGGTTGAAGACCTCGAAGCGCAGCGCCAGCAGCCGGTCGATGTCGGCGGCGGTGCGGGCGAAGCGGAGCCGGTAGCTGCCTGCCTCAATTCGACCCTCAGGCAGGGCTTCGGGGCTGGGGATGGCCGGGGATTCGGCGTCCCCGGAGAGGAGGCTGGCCGTTTCGGTCATGAGCCGGTCCCCGTCGCGGCGCGAATCGCCTCGGCGCCGAAGATCGTGAGGAACAGGCGGTCGTCTTCGCGCCGGAGCAGTCCGGTGATCTCGACAGGGTGGCCCACCCAGTCGAGCACTTCCGGGCCGACTGGACGGCCGGAGGCGTGCACCAGATGGACGAGTTGTCGCTCTCCGCTCTTCGTCCTGACCAGGAGGGCCGCTGGAATGCCTCCACGGATACAGAGGGAGGCGCAGTCTCGGTGAGGCTTGCCGCGACCCGGCTTCATCGCGCCCAGGTAGCACTTCGTGTCGACGATTTCCCCTGTGAGGGTCTGCGCGTCTCCCGGAGAGTCGGGCGCTTCCCCGGCGCCACCTTCACCGACCTGCTCCGAGAGTTCGAAGGACTGCACTTCGAGCATTGCGGCCTCGGGATTCCGGATCAGCGTGCCTTCGAGATCGATCTTCCGTGAGGTGCCGGACTGCGACGGCAGGCCAGGAGCCGCGTCCACGTCGAGTCCATGCTTGCCGACAGCGACCAGGAGATACCCCTCAGCCGGCCCATCCGCCGTGATCAGCCGGGGATGGGGATCGACGACCAGTTTGCCCGAGTAGTCGCGCACCGTGCCGTACTCGAACACGCCCTCGTCGAACCGTTCCAGGAGCAGCGCCAGACAGAGGCCGGTCGCCGCGGCCAGGACGACCAGCCCGACCGCCAGCCGGCGCGCGAACCTGACAACACCGGGGGGCGTCTCGTCGGCGTAGCCGACGTATAGCTCGTCATGGCGTTCGCTGGTCACGAAGGTTCCTCATCGGCCGCTGCAGCGCCGACCCGGGCCGGCTCGGCGCGGGTTCCAGGCGGATTGGGCCGCGGATCGACCAGAACCCGGCCATTCTCGACACGAACGCTGAAGGTGGGGATCGTCTCGGTGAACGGCGGCGGCGAGCAGCCGTCCTCGGGACGGTACTGGTAGCCGTGCCAGGGGCAGGTGATGCAGCCGTCGATGACCCGGCCTTCGCCCAGCGGGCCGTTCTGGTGCTGGCAGACGTTGGAGACGGCCGCGATCCGCTCGCCGCCGTCGGCGCGATAGCGGAACACGGCTACTCGCTCACCGCTGAGGACGAAGATCAGCGCCCGGTCGAGTGGAATGTCGGCGACGGCGCAGACGTCGACCGCGGAGCCCTCCGCCGCGGCGGCCGGCGTCGGAGCGCGTTCGCGCCAGCCGGCTACGAGGTGCAACGAGGCGATGCCGGCGAAGCCGATTCCCAGCAGAATGGCCAGCACCGGCGGTCGCTCCGGGGCCTGCAGGCTGCCCAGCGCGACGTGCACGAGGATCAGTCCGTACCCGACGTAGACCAGCATGTGGAGCGACTTCCAGACCGGCGCCGTCAGGTTCGCGAGCCAGAAGTCGTGCGAGGTTGCCGCCAGCAGGAACAGGATT
>WTGL01000102.1:0-553 GCA_011523565.1 Acidobacteriota bacterium | reverse complement strand
CAGAAAGGCCACGACGCCGCCGGCGATCGTCAGGTCGTAGAGCTTCTTGTTGCGATTCCAGAGGACCGCCTGATACTCGGCGCTCACGGATCTTCGTTCCGCGCTGGCTCGGTTTCGTCCTGCGCGCGGGCCTCGACGCCATTCGCCGCGACCTCACGCGCTTCGGTAAGGGCGTCCATGAGCGGCGGCTCGGGACGAAGGAGGGCCGCGGCGGCGAGCAGGACTGCGAGGATGGGGAACAACACCGTCCAGACCAGGCGGTGGCGACGTCGCAGGCCGCGGATCATCCGGAGGTCTGCCTCGGTCGATCGGCGGCCGCATCGCGATGAGCGTTGCGCTCCGATGGCGGCTGCCGGCCGGCAAGCCACCTCCGCAGGAGGACCGGCCAGAGCACGGCGACGCCGGGGAGGATGATGAGCCGGAAGCCCAGTCCTGCCGATCGTGCCGCGGGATCGATGCGGCCGACCCCGCGCCAGGCGAAGAAGGGAGCGAAGACCACCCCGCAGGCGATGTACACGGTGCAGAGCAGCACGACGACCTCGGCGGCGCGCAC
>WTGL01000206.1 GCA_011523565.1 Acidobacteriota bacterium | reverse complement strand
CAACCTGGCCTACTACTCCCGCTTCATCCGCCAGAACCTGCTCGAGGTGGTGCGGCAGGACTACGTCCGCACCGCCCGCGCCAAGGGACTCGGCGAGCGCAGCGTGGTGCTCAAGCACGCCTTCACGAACAGCCTGATCCCCCTCATCTCGCTGATCGGCCTCACCTTTCCTTTCGTGCTCAGCGGCAGCGTGATCCTCGAGTACATGTTCAACTGGCCGGGCCTGGGCCGCCTGTACTTCGAGTCCGTCCTCCAGCGCGACTATCCGACGATCATGGCGCTCAACTTCATCACCGCCCTGCTCGTCCTCGGCATCACGTTCATCGCCGACCTCACCTACGGCCTGGTCGACCCCCGGATCAGCTACGAGAAGTGACGATGGCGGCCGAAACGACGGACCAGGCGCCGGTGGCGCGCTCCTACTGGCACATCACGTGGCGGCGCTTCCGGAGCCACCGGCTCGGCATGGTCGGCCTGTGCGTGGTCGCGGTCCTGTTCCTGGTCTCGTTCCTGTCGCCGATGCTCGCCAACGAACAGCCGATCCTCTGCCGCTTCGACGGCAGCCTCTACTACCCGGCGGTGATCGACCTGATCCACCAGGTGCCGGGCAGCAAGCTGATCATCCAGAAGAAGCGGCCCTACCGCCTGGCGACCTTCGACTTCAAGCGCGAGTTCGACCCCGAGCGGGGTGACTGGGCATTGTGGACGCCGATGCGCTACGGCCCGCGGGAGATCGCCGCCGAGCCGCTGGCCGGGCCTTCCAGCCGTCACTGGCTGGGTACGGACCAGTCCGGACGCGATGTGCTGTCGCGCATGGTCCACGGCACCGTGGTGTCGATGAAGGTCGGCTTCCTGTCGATGGGCATCGCCGTCATTCTGGGCCTGATCCTGGGTTGCATCGCCGGCTACGCCGGCGGCGTCGCCGACCTCGTGATCTCGCGCTTCATCGAGATCGTCATGTGCTTTCCGCCCTTCTTCCTGATCCTCGCGGTTCTGGCCTGGTTCCCGCCCAGCATCGAGAACGTGATGATCGTCATCGGGTTGACCCGCTGGGTCGGCATCGCGCGCTTCGCCCGCGGCGAGATCCTGCGCATCCGGGAGACCGACTACGCTCTCGCGGCGCGCTCCCTTGGCGTCCGGCCGGCCCAGCTCGTGCTCCGCCACCTGCTGCCCAACGCCCTGGCACCGGTTCTCGTCAGCGTCACGTTCGGCATCGCCGTCTCGATCCTGATCGAGGCCGGCCTCTCCTGGCTCGGTTTCGGCGTCCAGCCGCCTGACCCGTCCTGGGGCACGATCCTGCGCTCCGGCTACGAGAACCTGTTCACCGCCGGCCACATGATTCCGCCCGCCTGTGTGGCCATCTTCGTGGCGGTTCTGAGTTTCAACCTGGTAGGCGATACGCTCAGGGACGTGATCGACCCGCGGCTTCAGGCGGAGCGGGCGTAGGTTACGGCCACGGTCACAGGAGGTAGGCAGCCATGAGCCAGCCAGCGCAACTGCACAGCCTCTCCCTCGACTACGTCGAGGCTCTTCTGGCGCAGTACCGGCGCGATCCGACGTCGCTCGATGACGAGTGGCGCCGGTACTTCGACTCCCTGGCGGCCGCCGGCGAACTCGACGCCGACGCCATGGAGCCGTCGATCGAACCGCCGTCGCTGTTCGGCGGCAACGGCGCGGCGGTGCCGCCGGCGGCGCCAACCCGGGTGCGTCAGGCGCCGGCGCCCGCCCCGGCGTCGCCCGAACCGGGACCGGCCGCCGCGAGTTCCCGCCCCGCGGCGCCGCCGCTCACGGCCGACATCGAGCTCCAGCGCCGAGTCGACGACATGATCCGCAACTACCGGATTCGCGGCCATCTCTTCGCCGATATCAACCCGTTGCGGAATCCGCCGGCACTGCCGGAGGAACTGGAGCTCGAGGGGCTGGGTATCCATGAGAGCGATCTCGATCGCACGGTGTCCACCGCCGGCATCCCCGGCGCCGACACGGCGACCGTGCGCGAACTGCTGGAGCGGATGCGCGAGACGTACTGCCAGTACATCAGCGCCGAGTTCATGCACATCGACGACCTGGAGGTGCGCTCCTGGCTCCAGGAGCGCATGGAGATCAGCGGCAACCGGGTCCATCTGAGCCGCAAGGAGCAGGTGCGGATCCTGAAGAAGCTGATCGACGCCGCCGTTTTCGAGGAGTTCATCCAGAAGAAGTACCTGGGGGCGAAGAGCTTCTCGCTCGAAGGCGCCGAGAGCCTGATCCCCCTGCTCGACCTGGCGATCGAGAAGGTCGCCCAGCAGGGCGCGGTGGAGATCGTCTTCGGCATGTCGCACCGCGGCCGCCTGAACGTGCTCGCCAACATCATCGGCAAGCCGACCCGGGAC
>WTGL01000323.1 GCA_011523565.1 Acidobacteriota bacterium | reverse complement strand
GCTGGAACGATTCGTGCTGTTCCTCCTCCGCCTGCGCTGGCTCGTCGTCGGCGCCGCCGTGCTTGCCGCCGCGGCCGCCGTGAACGTCCTTCTCGGCCTGGGCAGCGAACTCCTTCCGCCGGCCGACCCGCGGCAGTTCTCGGTGCGCATGGTCGGGCCGCCGGGCCAACGCGTCGAAGCGACCGCGGCCGCCGTATCCACGCTCGAAGAGGCGGTGCGTCAGGCCGCCGGCGAGCACCTCGAAGCGATTCAGGCCGAGGTCGGACGGCTGCCGGAGGACGACCGGCTCGTCACGACTGAACTGACCGAGGAGAACACCGCCCGGCTCCTGGTACGCCTGTCGGCCGAGGGTCCCACCGGCAGCCAGCTCGTCGGCGCGCTGTCTCCGAACTTCACCGATCTGCCCGACACCCAGATCGAATGGGAGGTCGGAACCTCGGCGCTGGCCGAAGCCCTGGGCTCATCCGGTCCGCCGATCGTGGTCGAGATCGCCGGTCAGTCGCTGGTCGACCTGCGGGCCGCGGCGACCAGCCTCCGTGACGCTCTGGCCACACGAGGGGAACTCTGGAATGTGCGTTCGTCCTTCGAGGGCGGCCCGCCCGAATTGCGGATCGAACTCGACCGGGCGATGGCCGACGGCCTGGGCGTCGATCTCGAGACGATCGCCCGCGTGCTCCAGTCCGCGCTCGACGGCCGCAGGGTCACGCTGCTGTCGGTCGGCGACGAGGAGCGCCACGTCGTTCTCTCTCTGCCCCAGCCCCGGCCCGAGGAACTCGCCGGACTGCGCTTCACCAGCAGCGCCGGAGCCGATCTCGTCCTCGGCCAGGTCGCGCGCTTCGTGCCCACGGAGGGAGCGCGCGAGGTCTTCCGCCGCGATCAGCGGCGCGTGGCGCAAGTGACGGCACGGATCGCCGAGGGCAGCGACTATCCACGTGCCATCGCCGCGGCGAACGACGCGATCTCGGCGACCGAGCTTCCCCCCGGCCTGATCGTGCGCCTGGCCGGCGAAGAGGAGGAACGTCTGCGAGCCACCTCCGAACTGCGGCTCGCGGGCATCCTGGCGATCGTCCTCGTCCTGATGGTGCTCGCCGGGACGTTCGAGTCCCTCCTGCAACCCCTCACCGTACTGTTCTCCATCCCGCTGGCCCTGCTCGGCGTCGCCTGCACGCTGGGTCCAATGGGCAGGCCGGTCGGCGTGATGGCCCTGCTCGGGCTGATCGTGCTGGCGGGCGTCGCGGTGAACGACGCCGTCCTGCTGATCGCCACGGCCCGGCGGCTGATGGCCGCCGGCATCGAGCGGCGAGCCGCCCTGGCCCGGGCCGCCGCGATCCGCCTGCGGCCGATCCTGATGACGACCCTCACCACGGTGCTCGTTCTTTTGCCCCTCGCCGTCGGCGCCGGCGAGGCAGCCGAACTGCGAAGCCCGATGGCGTACACGATCATCGGCGGCATCGTCACTTCGACTGTCGGCTCGCTGCTGGTGCTGCCCTGCCTGTACCTGATTCTCGACTCGCTGAGGCTGACCCGGCGCCGCCGGCCGACCGCGGACGCCTGAACCGCAACACGCCGTGAGAGCCGGTCTCGACACCCTCGCCATCCGCCGCCCCCTGGCAGTGACGATGTTCTTCGTCGCGCTCGTCATGCTCGGCGGGTTCGCCTGGCAGCGACTGCCGGTCGAGCTATTCCCCGCCCTCACGGGCGATTCGCTCTACGTCAACTTCTTCCGCCCCGGCAGCGAACCGGAGACCATCGAGCGGGAGATCCTGATGCCGCTCGAGGCTCGGGTCCGCACGCTGCCACGGGTGGCCGAGACCTGGGGCGAGGTCAGCGGCGCCGGCGGGAGCTTCACCGTCCGCTTCGAGCGCGGCGTCGACCTCAAGGTGCGCGAACTCGAGATGCGCCGCATCGCGGCCGACCTGGCCCGGACCCAGCCGCGCGACGCGTTCCTGGACGTTCAGGCTGACGACACCAGCATCATGTCCAGCTTCGCCATGATCCTGCAGGTGACCGGTTCCGACGACGAGGACGCGCTCCACGACCTGGTCGGAGAACGGATCACACCCCGTTTGGCCGCGGTTCCGGGGGTGAGCCAGGCGACGATCTTCGGAGGCTCATCGCGCCAATTGACCGTATGGGTCGACCCGAACCGCTGCGCGGCCCTGGGCGTGACGACGGAGGAGGTGACCGCCGCCGTCCGCGGCGCGGCCGGGCGCCTGCGCTACCTCGGCAGCCTGGAGGACGAGGCCGGGCGGACGGCGGTCATGCTCGACGGGCGCCCGGCCGGCACGGTGTCGATGGGCGAGGTCCGGGTCCTCCCCAACCGCCCGGTCCTGGTCCGTCATGTCGCGGACGTGGAGATCGGCTCCGGCCGCCGGCAGG
>WTGL01000168.1:1472-2399 GCA_011523565.1 Acidobacteriota bacterium | reverse complement strand
TGCCGGTCACGACATCCAGGCCATGTTCGCGACGCCGAAGCTGCTCGAGTCCCTGTGCCTGGCGCTCGAGGACCGCGGTCAGACCCTGGCCGACACCGGGATCAAGGGCATCTTCTCGGGCGGTACCGAGTTCACGCCGCAATGGACCCGCTTCGCGGTCGAGGAACTCCTCGACGGCGTCTACATGACGCCCACTTACGGGAATACCCTGATGGGCTTGGCCGCGTCGCGGCCGGTCACGGCGGCGGACGGCTACACGATCGCCTACTACGCACCGCAGCCGCGGGCCGTGCTCGAGGTCGTCGATCCCGACGACCCGGACCAGGTGGTCGACTATGGCGCCACCGGCCGGGTGCGACTAACGACGCTCACGCGGGAGTTCTTCGTGCCCGGGTTCCTGGAGCGCGACGAGGGCGAGCGGGAGCAGCCGTACGTCGACTACCCCTGGGACGGGGTCAGCGGCGTGCGGCCGTTCGCGAGGCTGGCGTCGGCGACGACGGTCGGGGTGTACTAGGAGTCTCCCGCTAGGGCGCGGCGCGGTTGCGGTAGAGCGCCGGATCGACCACCTCGGCCATCGCCCTTTCGTCCAGGCCGTCCACGAGCCCCGCGATTCGCGTGGCCGCCGCTGCGGGGTCCCGCAGCGCCTCGCCGTACTCGATCTCGACCCACTCGAAATGCGGCGCGTGGCGCAGGAGGTAGTTCACCCGCCAGAGCTGGTCTTGCCAGAGCTCCATCATCCGCTCGTCCGGCGTGTCGTCGGTTTCGCCCCGGCGGTTGAGCATCTTGCGTTGCGAGGCGAGCACCTCTCCGAGGTCGCGCCGCATCAGGATGACCCTGTAGTTCAGGTTCGGCGGCAGGTCCTTGAGCAGGAACGAGATGACCTTGACCGCGCGGCCGCGTGAGGCGCGGAGCCAGGACTTGTCGGGA
>WTGL01000168.1:0-1462 GCA_011523565.1 Acidobacteriota bacterium | reverse complement strand
CACGATCTCCATGCCGCCGGCCTCGAGCATCCGCATCGCCATCGAGGTGCCGGAGCGGGGGAGGCCCGAGACGACGACGAGCGGCTGGCCGTAGCGGAGTCGCCGCCAGCGGGTTCGCAGGTTCATGGCGGCAGGATGCTAACCGCGGTCCGACGAGGCCCATCGCGCTTCGCGTCGGTCCGAGCAGCTAACGCCAGTGGAGCCAGCCGGTGCGAGAGGAACGTCAAGCTGGGCCCAAAATGACCGACGCCGAAGAGGCTGACGGTGGCACAGTGCCGAAAGCCGCTGTCCGTCTGCGGACGCTTGTTCTTCGGGGGACTCAACGGCCTTCGTAGATGATGTCGCGAATCTCGTCCCACGAAAGGTCCGCGAGCGGATCCGGATCGTCTGGATTGCCATAGCGGAGATTCTGCATTCGGTATCCCAGGTCACGGCGTGGAACCCAAATCCAGCCTTCACGCCGGGCCAGGTCGTCATCCTCGGGTGGCTCGGCGCGCCCAGCGGCGAAATCCTCGCCGGCCAGGACACAGACGGCGGCGTCCAGGGTGTCCGCGTCGTCATGGAGCTCATTCGCGAGGCGATCCGGGATCTCCAGCCATTGTCGCCCGAGGCCTTCGACGATCTCGCGGCGTTCGGACCGTTGACCGACCTTCTTGTAGCCGGTGCTCCGAATTCCGTAGGCCTTGAGCGTAGCGGCGGGATACACCTCGATTGCGGCAGGTCCTTTGCCGACAGCGGGAGTCCAGGCCAGCGGAACCTGAGTCCCAAGCTTCTTGCTCAGTTCGCCGAGGCAAGCCAGGGCCGCGTGGGCGGTCCGGGCGATGCGGTCCGCGCCAATCTCAAGGGGATTCTGGCCGATGGCGCATCTGACGAAGACATCGGTTCGTCGTCGGAACATCTCGTCGGCTGACGTTCCAATGGCCCTGCCGGCTTCGTGCAGGTTGAGAGCCTCCCCCAAGGGCGCCGGCCATCCGAGCGGTGCATCGACGGCGATCAGAGTGGCTTCGCGCGCTTCGACGATCCATTGCACCAGCACGTCAAGGAAGGGGTCTTGCCGATCCCAGGTGCGATCCAGCCGAAGCCCTTTGCGCTTCCTGGTTGCGAGGACAAGTCCCTTCTTCGCATCCGCTGTGGCGAAGTCGATGCCGATGATCCTGGAGAAGCTGGTTGTTGCTTCGGGAACCGGACTTCCGCCACGGCGCTTCTCCGCAGGTAGCCTGCCTGGATCGGGTTCAGCCATCGTCCTGGGGCTGGTTCGTGGGATCGTGGGGCAGGGCAGAGACTATCCAGATCCGTCGAGAGGGGCGGGCAGGGCTTGGTATGCTCCGCGGCGCTTCGCGAGCCGCCGCACTCCTGCGCTCGGGCCGCGCCAGCACTTGGAGAAACCGTTGCCAGCTCAGCGTCTCGTAACCGTCGCGCTGGCGCTTCTGGCGGCGCTCTTCGCCGCCGCGCCGGCGGCCGC
>WTGL01000307.1 GCA_011523565.1 Acidobacteriota bacterium | reverse complement strand
TTCGATCCCCGTTCCCAGGTGCTCCACGTGTTCATCAACGGCCAACGGATGCCGGGCGAGTGACCGGATCCCGTTCCGCGATCCTCGCGCTCGCCGCCTTGGTCCTACCAGCGATCGCCGCGGCGCAGTCGTCCAGCCTCCTGGACGAGCGTGTCGCCAGCCTCATCCACCGCGAGCTCTCGGGGGTGGAGGCGAAGCGCTACGTCGTCCGCCTGACCGCCTGGGACAGGATCTCGGCCTCGCCCGGCTTCCACGACGCCGCGGTCTGGCTGCTCGCGCAACTGAAGGACCTTGGCATCACGGACGCCGAACTGGAGCGCTACGACGCCGACCAGCCCTCGCGCTACCGCAGGGGCGCCCCCTCTCCCCTGCCGCGCTGGCTGGTCCGCACGGCCGAGCTACGCGTCGTCGAGCCGTTCGAGCATCTCGTCGCCTCGTACGAACAGTTGCCGATCACGCTCGCCCGCTACTCCCGGCCCGCCTCCGTCACGGCCGAGCTGGTCGATGTCGGCCGAGGCACCAGTTCGGATGACTACGACGGTCTCGACGTCCGCGGCAAGCTGGTGCTGGCGACCGGCTTCTCGAGCGCCGTGGAGGCGCTGGCCGTCGGACGCTACGGCGCCGCCGGCGTGGTGGTGAGCGGCGGCGAGTCGTACAACGTCCACAAGGGCTGGGGTTACCCCCAGATGGTCACCTGGCAGGTGCTGGCGCCGCGCCCGGTGGGCGGCCGCGAGCCGACCTTCGCGTTCTCGATCTCGGCGGCGGAGGGGGAGCGGCTGAGACGGGAACTGCGGGCCGGCCGACGCCTGCGGGTCAGCGTTCTGATCGACGCCGAGCTGGCGCCAGGCGCCCAGGAAGTGGTGACGGCGGTGATCCCCGGCGCCAGCCGGAGCGAGGAGGAGATCCTGCTCCTCGCCCACATCGACCACGTCCGGCCCAGCGCCAACGACAACGGCAGTGGCAGCGGACTCCTGCTGGAGATCGCCCGCACCCTCCACCGCCTGATCGACGCCGGGTTGATCGAACCTCCGGCGCGCACGATCCGCTTCCTGTGGATGACCGAGGGGGCCGGAACCTACGCCTTCTTCGACGCTCATCCCGATCTGCCCGAGCGGGTGGTCGCCGCGATCAACCTCGACATGGTGGGAGAGGGTCCTCATCCCGGCAACGGACCGTTCAACATCCGCCGTCCCCCGGACTCCGTGCCCTCCTACTTTCTCGATGTCGTGACCAACCTGACCCGGTGGCTGGACGGCGTGCCGCTCCGCGCCCCGACCGGCTCGGACTCGGTGATGAACGTCCGCGTGAAGCCGTGGAGTCCGGACAGCGACCACTACATCCTCAACGACGGCGCCCTGGCCATTCCGACCGTGTTCCTCCATTCGGGGCCCGATCCGTTCCACCACACCAACCTGGACGCACCGGACAAGGTCGACACCACCAACCTGGAACGCGCCGGAATCGTCGCGGCGGGGGCCGCCTACCTGCTGGCGACGGCGGGCGAAGCAGAGGCGCGACGGATCGCATGGGAGGCGTTCGCCGAGGGGACGGGCCGGCTGGCCGGGGCAGCCCGAGAGGGACTGGCCCTCCTCGGCTCGGTGCGCGAGGACCAGCTCGCGGAGGCGTACTGGCTCGCCGAGCGGAAACTGGTTCACTACGGCGCCCGGGAGCGGAGCGCACTCCGCGCGGTGTCCGAGTTGGCGGACGGGCTCGACCCGCACCTCGAGGACCTCGCCGCCGCTGTCGACCGGCAGCTCGAGGCCATGGGCGGCGCCCTCGCCAAGGCCTACGAGACGCTCACCGGCGAGCCTCCGGGAGCGCGCCCCCTCGACGCCGACGAGTTGGCCGCCAAGGATCTCGTGCCGCGACGGGCGAGGCGGCTCCTCAACGAGCGATGGCGCGACGAGCTCCTGCAGGAAGGCGTCGAGGAGACCGACCGGGAGTGGATCGAGGACCTACGGCGCCGCCTGCCCTACTCCTACATCCGCATTCCGGAACTCCTCAACTTCATGGACGGCGAGCGCTCCCTGCTCGACGTCCGGGACGCGCTGAGCGCCGAAGCGTTCGACTTCGGGCTCGACGCCCACGGCGTCGGGAGGGTGGAGGACTTCTCACTGGAGTCCCGCCGCATCCCGATGAGCGACGTCCTGCGTCTGGTGCGGATTCTGGAGCGCCACGGCCTGGTCGCGCTGGAGAACCGGTCGTGAGGCGATCGGCAGCCCGCAAGACCGCGGCGACGCTCGGCGCCGTCCTGGGCGTCTGCCTGTTCGCACTGGAGGCTCGCTCCCAGCCGAGCGGCGGCACCGCCGCCGAGCCGATCACGCTCGAGCGGATCGCGTCCGACCTGGACTGGCTGGGCAACGCGCCCGAGAGGGCCTACTGGGCGGAGGACGGCGCCTCCGTCCTCTACTTCCGGAAGCGCACG
>WTGL01000027.1:52073-68410 GCA_011523565.1 Acidobacteriota bacterium | reverse complement strand
CTCGGGCGAGGTGCTGAGCGACCTGCTCCGCTCAACGACGTTCGAGCTGGTGGCCAACAACCTGCTCGACGAGGCCTACCTCTCCGCGATCACCGAAAACGCGGCCTGGCTCGGGGCGTCGCGGTCCGTTTCGATGACGGTCACCTTCTCGTTCTGACGGGAAGCCGGGCGGATCTCGTGCGGCAAGTCGCCGGCTAGGAGCTTCCCCACTCGATCCACCAGCCGTGCGGCGAGGCCCGGGCGAGCAACTCCGTTTCGCCGGAACCGCCCAGGTACCGGGTCAGGGTCAGGCTCGGCGGATGGACGCCCTCGAGGGCCACCCGCCAGACAGGCCGCTCCCGGGTCCGGGCCTCCAGCGCCGCAGCGATCCGCTGTCGTCCATCACGGGGAATCTGGTAAAGCGCGATCGTGGAGTAGACGACCAGCGCCGTTTCGGCCGGGACACGCTCCAGCAGGCGCGGCAGGTCCGTCGAGGCATCGCCACGATGGAGGCTGATCGGGCTGTCCTTCAGTTCGGCCGCGGCGTCTACAAGCTGCGCGTGCCGCTCCACGTGCTCGGGCCAGATCAGCGCTCGCAGCCAGAGCAACTCATCCGGGTCGGCGAGGTCGATCGGGTTGACGTCGATTCCGTGCCGGCTCGCTACCGGGATGTCCCGTGGCGGCGCCGGCGGCGTGCCGGGGCCCCGCAGGTCGGCTTCCAGGTCGACCGCCGCACCGCCGCTTCCCCAACGCAGGACCTCCCTTCCGGCTCGCAGGTACCGGTAGGCGTAGCGATCGAAGTTCAGGTTCAGGCCGGCGCTGGCGCCGACGTCGATCAGGGCCAGAGGCGCTCTGGCTTCCCGATAGACCAGGCCGAACGCGGGCAGCAGACAGGTGCAGCGCCGGACCACCTGGGTCTGTGTGCGACGCGTAGCGATCAGGTCCGCGACCCGCTCGCGGTGTTCGAGGCAGAAGGCCCGGAAGGGCGGGAAGGCAGACCCTGGCGGCGGTTCCGGGCCCGAGAGGATCGGGTAGTGCGCGGCCAGCGGGTGTTCGACCCCCTGCAGGAGCAGGTACTGCACCGCCCCGAAGAGCATGTTCGGCGCCGGCTGACCCTGTTGCCGCTCTGCCGCGAGCTCCAGCAGTTCGCCGTCTCCGGCCACGCCGGCGGCGAGCACCGCGTATGTCGGCGAGTCGAGGTCCGGCGCCTCGACCCGCGCGAACTGCTCGAACGCGTCCCTGAGTTCCGGATGGGCGTTCAAAGCCCGGGGGCGCCGCGGTCGCCGAACGCGGCCTCAATCGACTCGCCGTAGGGCGGTCGGAGCACGCCGGCGTCGGTAATCAGGGCGGCCACGAGTTCCGCGGGGGTGACGTCGAAGGCCAGGTTCAGGGCCTCCGTGTCCTGGGGCGCGATCCGCCTGCCGAAGGCGTGGACCACCTCCTCGGCGTCGCGCTCCTCGATCGGGATGTCGGACCCGGACGGCGTGTCGCGGTCGATCGTCGAAAGCGGTGCCGCCACGTAGAAGGGAACACCGTGGCGAGCGGCAAGCACGGCGACCGGGTAGGTGCCGACCTTGTTCGCGACGTCGCCGTTGGCGGCGATCCGGTCGGCCCCGACGACGATCTTCTGCACCCAGCCGCGCGCGATGATCGCGCCGGCGCTGTTGTCCGTGATCAGGCGGTGGGGGATCTCGAGCCGCGCCAGCTCCCAGGTGGTCAGCCGCGAGCCCTGGAGCAGCGGCCGGGTCTCGTCGACCCAGACGCTGGCCAGCCTTCCGGCCGACCAGGCCGCCTCGACCACGCCGATCGCGGTGCCGTAGCCGGCCGTCGCCAGCGCTCCGGCGTTGCAGTGGGTCAGGACCCGGTCGCCCTCCTCGAACAGCTCCCGGCCGAACGTCCCGATCCGGCGGTTGGCGGCGATGTCCTCACGGTGCAGGTCGCGGGCCCAGGCGAGCAGTCGCTCCCGCAGCTCCTCGCGCTCCCCGGCTTCGACGGAGCGTTCATGGAGGGCGCGGCCCTGGTCCAGAGCCCAGCGCAGGTTGACCGCGGTCGGTCGCGTTGCGAGCAGCAGTTCGTAGGCGGCAGCGAAGTCTTCGGCGCCGAGCACCAGGCCGTAAGCCGCGGCGACACCGATCGCCGGAGCGCCCCGCACCGAAAGACGCCGAATCGCCTCAGCCACGTCCTGGGGTCGCCGGCAGTGGAGCCACACTTCCTGCTCCGGGAGCAGCGTCTGATCCAGCAGCAGAAGCTCATCGTCGCCCCACCGGATCGGCGAGAAGCCCTGTTCCGCTGCGCCAAGTCGTTCCACCGCCATGCGCGAAGCCTAGCGTTGCTGGCCTCCAGCCCTGTCACGTTCCCTTCCAGAGGTCACGGTCGCGGACATAACGCAGAACCTGGATCTTCCCCGTGCGGCTGTACACCCGAACGGCAAACAGGTGATAGCCGTCGGTGAGGAAGACGGTACCCGGGCTCGCGGTGCCGGCGGGGCTGAAGGAGGCGAGGTCGCTGCGGCCGAAGCGGACCGGATCGTCCAGGCGATCGAGTCGGCCTGAGCCGGTGAACTCCGCCGGCTCCAGGTCATCCGGAATGCCGAAGCGGACGCCGCTGCCGACGTGAAGCAACCGTGCCGGCCGGCCTATTCTGGGATCCGTGCCGGAGTTCAGATCCGCCGTGCGCACGCCGTCGCCGTCCCCGTCCGCGTAGAGGGAAAAGACGGGTTCCGCGTAGGAGTCCTCGAACTCGAACCGGATCGCAACCGCCACGCCGTAGCGGACCGCGCTGCTGCGCGCGGCCCACAGGGTCGAGGCCACCTCGCCGGCCGCCAGGCGCACACGGTGCTGAGCGATCTGCTGGCGCAAGGGCGGCACCGCGAGGGTGGCCAGCAAGGCCAGGATCGTCGTTGCGACCAGAAGCTCCAGAAGGGTGAAGCCGCTTCCAGGAGCATGCCATGGAGGCGGGCGAGAGCCCCCACCCGCCTCCATGCCGTCGAGCGCTGCGACTTCGTGCCGATCAGGGACCGTCGGTCGGGCCATCCGACTCTGACGCTTCCTCGGAGTCGGTCTGCTCCCTGGGGACTCGCACCTTGTCCGTCAATGTCGTTTCCCCTTCGGTCGTCACGTACGGCCGCATGCGCTCGAACGATCGCTCGCCGATGCCGCGGACGAGCATCAGGTCCACGGCCGACTCGAAATCGCCATTCTCCGTGCGGAACTCCACGATCCGCCCCGCGGTCGACGGCCCGACGCCGGGCAGGAGCGCGAGTGCCGCTGCATCCGCGGTGTTGATGTTGACTACGCCTTCGGCCGCTCCGGCCGGCATCCCTGCCACCAGGCCAAGCACGAGCAGTACCGCCGACGCGATCGTTTTCCTTCTCTTCATCTTCATCTCCATTTGGTCCCGCAGGGTTCTCGTATTGATCAACTGCCATCACCGAGCGAGAATCCCGATGCCGGGGGGACACCGAAGCGTCCCCCCGACCCCTTGCCAACTTGGCTCCCTGCTTTGCCTTGGGCACCTCCTTGCTCCGGATGGATAGAGGCCGCTCTTCTTTCAAGTTCCCCGCCAACCCGAACGAATCGCGTAAGACCTTTGTAATCAATAAGTTATAGAAGTACCAGGAAGGAGCAACTGGAGCATTTCGTCACGAGACCTTGACCCGTTCCTGTGAGCGCGGTCCGCAACCTCCTCACCTGGCAGGAGCTACGCCTGCGACGATCCGCGTCAACGGTGCTGGACCGATTCCAAAACTCCTGACACCGTCAGGGAGTCGAACCCCTCCAAGGCGGCCATCGCGCGGCGGCCCGATCGTTGTAGATTAGCCAGCCGATGCCGAGCGGCGAGAACAAAGCCCCAGGATCCGCGCCCAGGCGCCGCACGTCCGTGGTCCGCGAGTACGTCGAGGCTCTGATCGTCGCCGCGGTCTTTCTGGGCTTCACGAACAACTTCGTCCTCAAGACCTTCTATATCCCGAGCGGGTCGATGGAGGACACGCTGCTGATCGGCGACCACCTGTTCGTGAACCGGTACATCTTCGGCCCGCGCCCCACGACACTGGAGCAGAAGCTGCTGCCGGGTCGCGACGTGGAGCGTGGGGACATCGTCATCTTCCGGTCGCCCGAAACCCCGAAGATCGATCTCGTCAAGCGCTGTATCGGCCTGCCGGGCGATGAGATCCGGATGGTCGACAAGCGGCTCCTTCTGAACGGCCAGGAGGTGGACGACGGCGTCTACGCGGTTCATCGGGACGCCCGAACGTTCCCCTCCACGGGCCCGTACGACCCACAGTACCTTCGTCGCGACAACTGGGGACCGCTCCTCGTCCCCGACGACCACCTCTTCTGTCTGGGCGACAACCGCGACCACTCCCACGATTCCCGCTACTGGGGACCGGTACCGCTCTCCCTGGTCAAGGGAAGGGCGGCGATGGTCTACTGGTCGTACGGAGGCGAGACGCCGGACGGCACCTGGCACGGCCTGGGGCACCGCCTGAAGCAGCTCGCGAACACCGCTCTCGGCTTCTTGACCAAGACCCGTTGGGAGCGGACCTTCAAGGTGATCAAGTAGAGACGCCCTTGCGGTACGGGTCGCGCTTGGGACTTCTCAAGCTGTGCCGCGACGGCGCGGACGTGCTGCTCGTTGCGGCCATCCTTGCATTGTTCGTCCGGGCCTTCTTCGTACAGGCCTACCACATCCCCTCGGAGTCGATGGAACCGACGCTGATGGTCGGCGACCATCTGTTGATCAACAAGTTCGTTTTCGGCGCCGGCGCCGGTCGCTGGGGGCCGCTCCTGCCTCAACGCCCGGTGCGACCGGGCGACCTCGTCACGTTCCGCGGCATCGAGGAGCCCGCCCACGAGTTGCTCAAGCGCTGCGTCGCAACCGCCGGCGCGGAGGTGGAAATCGATTCGAAGGAGCTACGGATCGACGGCCGCGCAGTCGATGAGACCGCCTACGTCATTCACTCGGACGACCGGATCTATCCCCGCTCGGAGTTCCTTCATGAGAGTTTCTGGCGCCGAGACGCCTACGGGCCCGAATCCGTGCCGAAGGGGGGCCTCTTCTGTCTGGGCGACAACCGCGACATATCGCGCGACTCGCGCTTCTTCGGTCCGGTTGGAACCGAGCTGGTCCGCGGGCGGCCGTTCCTCGTCTACTGGTCGCGTGACAGGCAAGCCGGAAGATGGGCGGTCCGCTGGCGGCGCACCCTCCACGTTCCCCGCTGAGCCGGCAGCAAGCCCGGGAGCCGGCGCCGCGGAGCCGGTCGCCGGCTCAGGCGCCGGCCGCGGCCAGTGCAGCCAGGACCGCCTCGGGGTCGGCGGCCCGGGTCAGCGGCCGACCGATCACCATCAGGTCCGCCCCGGACCGCAGCGCCGCCGCCGGCGTCGCGACCCGGCGCTGATCGTCGCCCCCCGAGTCTTCGAATCGGATTCCCGGGCTCACGAGGAGGAATTCCGGCCCAAGTCGTTCGCGCAGGGAGGCCAACTCGAGCGGCGAACAGACAACGCCCGAACAACCGCTCCTCTTCGCTGCCGCCGCCCAGCCCAGTGTACGGGTCCCCGGCCGGCCCGGCAGATCCAGCTCCGCGAGATCCTCCGCCGCGAGATGGGTGAGCACCGTGATCGCGAGCACCCGGAGCTCACCGCCGGCTGCCTCGACGGCAGCCTCCATCATGCGCCGACCACCGCCTGAGTGCACCGTCAGGTAGGAGACGCCCAGCTCCCTGGCGGCGCCGACCGCGCCCGCGACGGTACTGGGAATGTCGTGGAACTTCAGGTCGAGGAAGACCTCCGCACCGGTCCCGGCGGCCTCCTCGACCGCCGCGCGCCCCCAACGCAGGACGACCCGCGGTCCCACCTTCAGCACGCCGACCCGCGGTCCGAACTGAGAGCACCAGCGACTGAACGTCTCGCGATCGTCCGTGTCGAGAGCCACGGCGACCCGCCCGAGTCTCCTCCCGCTCACTCCCGCCTCGCCGCCGCTCCGACCAGGGAGCGGACCGACGGCACGCCCTCCGCCTGCAACCTATCCCGAAGTCCATCCACGAGCCGCTCGGCCGTCCTCGGGTCGCGGAAGAGCGCCGTGCCGACCTGAACCGCCGAGGCGCCTGCGAGCAGGAACTCGAGCACGTCGTCTACCGTCTCGACTCCGCCGATTCCGATCACCGGCAAATCGACCTCGCGGGCGACATCCCAGACGATGCGCAACGCCAGGGGCTTGATCGCCGGCCCCGACAGGCCGCCACGCACCGTCGAGAGCACCGGACGCCGGGTGTTCGTGTCGATCGCCATGCCGACGAACGTGTTCACCGCCGACAGGATATCGGCGCCGCCGTCGCTCGCCGCCTGACCCAGAGCCGCCGGCTCGGTCACGTTCGGCGACAACTTGACGACCACGGGCTTGCCGGTCGCGGAACGCACCCGCCGGACCAGGCCGCTAAGGATCTCCGGGTCATGACCGAACTCGATGCCGCCCTTGCTCACGTTCGGGCAGGACACGTTCAGCTCGACCGCGGCCACCCCGGCGTGGGGATCGACACGCTCGGCAAGCCGCACATAGTCGTCCTGGTCGTACCCGAACAGGTTGACGATCACCTTCGGCGGCAGCCCGACGAGGCCCGGCAGAACGTCGTCCAGGAACTTGTCGACGCCGATGTTCTGCAGCCCGATCGAGTTCAGCATGCCGCCGCGGGTCTCCGCGATCCGGACAGGTGGATTGCCGGCCAGTGGCTCGAGCGACAGTCCCTTCGTCACCAGGCCGCCAAGTCGGTGCAGGTCGGCCCGCTCCGCGAACTCCAGTCCGTAGCCGAACGTGCCGCTGGCGGTCAGAATCGGATTCTGGAGCTCGAGCGGCCCCACCTGCGTCGACAGGTCCGTGGCGGATGCGCCGCTTCCGCTGGTCACCAGACCACCTCCTCCAGGTCGAACACCGGGCCATGACGGCAGCAGAGGGCGTAGCCGCCCTTCCTGAGTTCCACCGCGCAGCCCAGACATGCACCGTAGCCGCAACCCATCGGCGTCTCCATCGCCGCTTGCCCCTCGATGCCGTGATCGGCCGCGATACGAGCCACGGCGGCCATCAACCCGTGGGGGCCGCAGGTGTAAACCGCGCTGTACGCAGCCGCCGCCCGCGCCTTGCCGTCCTCGAGCGCCTTCAGAAGCGCCTCCGTCACCAACCCCCGAGCCCCGGCGCTGCCGTCCTCCGTCGTCCTGACCAGCCGACCGCCCGTGCTTTCGCTCAACCGCCGGAACTCGTCGGCCTCCACCAGGTCACCCGCACCGCGGCCGCCGTAGTAGAAGTCGAACGGCCTTCCGGCACGCGCCAGCGCCTGAGCAAGCAGACCGAGACCCGCCGAACCAATGCCGCCCGCCACCAGGGCGGAGCGGACGTCTGACGCTGCCGACCATGCCATAGTATGGAATCCCCTTCCCAGGGGCCCCAGAACCGGGACGTCCGCGCCGGTGGTGCAGGCCGCCAGAGCCGCAGTGCCCCGACCGATCACCTTGCCGAGCAGGGAGATGACCAAGGCGCTCTCTCCGGCCGGCTCCTGGCCATACACCGAGAACGCCCGTCGCAGGTACGGCTCCGCCTGGTCGGCCCCAGCGACCATGACGAACTGCCCTGGCGCGGCGGGCTCCATGCCGTCCACACGAATCCTCAGCAGGAAGTGGCGAAGAGGCAACGGCCGGACCTCGAGCACTCTCCCCGTCGCGTCCAGCGCCGCCATGGCGCGAGCGAGGGTAGCACCCCGACCGGACGAAGGGCCGGCCGGCGAGCGGAGGCGCCGGCTGGCCGGTAGAGTCCGTCCCAGTGAATCGGGAACGGCTGCTCAGCTTCGCTGCCTGCGCGATACCCGGGCTCCTGGCCGGGATCCACCTGGCGGGGCTCCTCTTCTTCCTCAACCCTCACTTGCCGTTTCAGCCGGGGCCGGTGTTTCGAACCAGTGCCTACTACGGTCTGCTCGGGGCTCTCACCACGACCGCGCTGCTGGCGCCCATCTCCTGGCGGGCACCCGAGCGCTCCCGGCGCCTGCTTCCCTGGTGCCTCGGGGCCGTGTTCGGCGCCGCTGCCGGCCTCGACCTGGCGCACGCGTTGCTGTACGACCACTTCCTGCCTCCAGGCATCCACGATCGCCTGATCAAGGCCGGACTCTGGCTCGTCCTGGCCGCGGCCGTCACGTTCTACACGGCGTTCCTTCACACCTACCGCCGGCAGAGGCCCTACGGGGCGCGCAGCCGCTTCGGCATCGCCAGCCTCGCGGTCCTGACCGTGTACTCGGTCTTCGAACGGCGCGAGGCGTTCGAGCCGCCGCCGCAGAGGAAGCCTCGCGCCGCCGCGATCGAGGCCGCACCACCGCCCAACCTCCTGATCGTGGGCCTCGACGGCGCCTCGCTCGACGCGATCCTGCCCCTCTCCGAGCAGGGGCTTCTTCCCTTCTTCTCACAGACGATGCGATCCGGCAGTTACGGACGCGCCGAGTCGATCGAACCGGCGAGCCGTCTGCCTCTCTGGACCACGGTCGTCACCGGCAAGCTCCCGTTCCGCCATGGCGTCGTGTCGGAAGCGACCCGGGCCGCGCCCTGGCTTGGCGGGGAACGTTTCCACCTGGCGCCCCGCGGTATCGCCTTCAGTGTCTGGGGCGATCGCGGCATGACCGAGGGCGGCCCGGCCGTCCTGCCTTCCGCTCCCTCCCTCTGGCAAATCGCCGCGGGGTTCGGTCTCGAGGTGTTCGCGCTCGACTCCGGAGTCGGTCTCACCGGCTCCGCCGTGGCGCGTGCCGCCGCGCTGGGTTCGGCGATGGAGGACGAACGGCTGGCCCGGCTCGGCGACGGCCCGCCATCGGCGCTCTACACCGCTGCCCTTCGTGATCTCGAGACGCAGACCCAACTGCTGGAGATCCTGTCGTCGCGATCTCCGGAAGCCGAAGCCGGGCTCGTCGTCTTCGCGGTCATGGACGGATTGGCCGCGGTCTCGCACCTGTACTACGACTCCTACGAGGCCGTTCAGTTCGACGGCGACCAGGAGCAGGCCCGCGTCGACCGGGCGCGCTGGCTGTCCGCCTACTACGCGTTCGTGGACGGCCTGGTGGCCGAAGCCTGGGAACAACTGCCGCCGCCCCGGACGCTCGCGGTGGTCAGCGCGTACGGCTGGCGGCGGTCCGGGCCCCTGCGCCGCCTGTTCGGCCTACGGGGTAACGCGCCCGCCGGAGTAGGGGGCGGCTACCAGAACACGCCCGACGGGCTGCTTCTGCTCCGAGGGCAAGGAATCAACGAGGACCGTCTCCTGACGGGGCTCGGCATCCAGGACGTGGCGCCTACCCTCCTCTACGCCCTGAACCTGCCGACCGCGCTCGACATCGACGGCCGTGTCCTCACCGAGGCCTTCGACTCGTCGACGCTGGCCCGCCGGCCGATCGCTTTCGTGCCCTCCTACGAAACGACGACCGGTCCCTAGTCTCGCTGGCCGGCCGACCCGAGGTCACCCGTCGATGACTCGGCGGACGATCCCCTCCCCCCCGGCAGAGCGAATCGCTGTAGAGCCGGATCGGCATCCTCCTGCGCCGGAGCCGGTTTGCCGCCATCCACGACGGACTGTCTCGAGGGACGCGCGTCCTCTGCGGGACTCATCTTGCACTGACCCTGGAAGAACGCCCCGCTCGCGATGACAAGAGCGGGTGCACTGATCTCCCCTTCGACGTGACCGTTCACGCCGATCTCGATCCGCCTCTTGGCCTCTACCTGGCCTTCGAGTCGTCCCGAGACGCTGAGTTCGCCCACCTTGACGACACCCTCCAGCACGCCGCCTTCGCCGACGATCAGCTCGCCTTCCGATTCCACCGTGCCGTTGAACCGGCCGTGAACCCGGAAGGTGTTCTCGAATCGGAGTTCCCCCCGGACCTCGCAGCCGGCATCGAGGAAGCCGTTCAGGTCGCCTGGGGAGCTGTTCTTGAGGATCTTCGACATGGCAGGGTTCGCTCCGACGGTCGTTGTCACTCCGCCGACAGCCGCTCGTAGATGCGGATCAACTCGGGTTCGGAGTGAAAGTGGATCTTCAGGACGCCGCCACCCCGGCGGCGCCGGCTGATTTCGACTCGGGTCTGCAGTCTACGCGTTAGCCGCTCTACTGCATCGGCCGTATGGGGATCGCTCTCCGGCTTGGCCGTCCGCCGCTTCGCGCCAGGCTTCGTCCGCAGCCCGGCCGCGATGCGCTCCAGCTCGCGCGCACTGAGAGATTCGCGCTCCGCGCGGACGCCCAGTTCGATCTGGCTCTGTTCGTCGCCAAGCGCCAGCAACGGACGAGCCTGACCCGCCGTCAGCCCTCCGGACCGCAACTGCTCCTGCACCGCGGCGGGCAAACGAAGCAGGCGCAGGGCATTGGCCACCGCGGCCCGGCTCCGGCCGAGACGGCCGGCAATCTCCTGCTGCGAGAGCCCGAAGTCGTCGCTCAGCGTCCGGAAGGCCTTCGCCTCTTCCAGCGGGTTCAGATCGGAACGCTGGAGGTTCTCGACCAGGGCGAGGCGCAGCATTTCGCGCTCGTCGTCCACGTTCCGAAAGACGACCGGCACGGTCTCCAGACCCGCCTTCCGCGCCGCGCGCCAGCGACGCTCGCCGGCGACGATCCGGTACCGGCCGCCACGATCCGGCCCACCGGTGACGACGATCGGCTGGAGCACCCCGATCTGGGCGATCGAGTTCGCCAGTTCCGACAGTGCTTCTTCG
Organism: Acidobacteriota bacterium; assembly: GCA_011523565.1. GTDB lineage: Bacteria > Acidobacteriota > Thermoanaerobaculia > Multivoradales > Multivoraceae > Multivorans. Next base: position 57,716 of record WTGL01000027.1, on the reverse strand, counting down.
TCGAATCGGTCGCGCGGCTGCCGGCTGTTCGGCTCGAGCTCCGCCACCGGCAACTCGCGTTCCACGCGCGGCGCCGCGGGAGAACGAGCCCCGCTGTCCGCGAACAGCTCATCCAGCCCACGACCGAGGCCACGCCGTCTGCTGCTCACGCGACTCCGATGGCGCGATCAGGGCCGGCGGGCCGCGAGTTCCTGCGCCAGGCCCAGATACGCCTGGGCACCCTTGCTCTTGATGTCGTACTGCAGGACGGGCATGCCGTGACTCGGCGCCTCGGCCAGACGGACGTTGCGCGGAACCATCGTATCGCAGACGATGGAGCCGAAGTGCCTTCGCACCTCACGCGCCACGTCCCGCGACAGGTTCGTGCGGTCATCGTACATGGTGAGGATCACGCCGGCGATCGCCAGGTCGGGCCTTCCGAGTTCACGGACCCTCTGAACGGTCGCCATCAACTCGCTGATGCCCTCGAGCGCAAAGTACTCGCACTGCAGCGGCACGACAACCGCGTCAGCAGCATAGAGGGCATTCAGGGTCAATCGGCCCAGTGCCGGGGGGCAATCCACGAAGATGCGTTCGTACTGCTGGGCGAGGCCCTCGAGCGAAGCTCCGAGCCGCCGGATCCAGGCCTGGTCCCGCTGCAGACCGAACTCCGCTCCCACCAGATCCCGGTTCGCCGGCAGCAGATCGAGGTAGGGAAACCCGCTCGGGACCACCACCTCCGCAGCTTCGGCCTCCCCGGACAGCACTTCGAACAGGGTAGGCGCACGACCGGACCAGCCGAGCCCCCGGCTGGCGTTTCCCTGCGGGTCGCTGTCGACGAGCAGCACCCTTCGCTCCATGGCGCCGAAGGCCGCCGCCAGATTGATCGCCGACGTCGTCTTGCCCACGCCGCCCTTCTGATTGGCGACTGCCAGAAGGTCAGCCACGGCGATTCGGCCGAAGCAGGAGAAGCCGGCGATGCAGGCTGTCGGGCAGACTCACTTCTTCTTCCACGGAACACATCGCCGCCAGCCCGGGCGCCAGTTCACGACCAGCCCAGACCATCAGACGCCCACCACCCGGAAGCGCCTCGATCAGACGGGCCAATGTGACCTTCGGAAGCCGTACGCCGCGCAGCGCAACAAACTCTACCGCCCCGGCCAGGCGACCCGCCGACTCCGGACCCACACGCTCCCGAACGACCCGTACCCGCGGAAGGTCGAGCTCTCGCACCGCCTCGGCCAGGAACGCAGCCTTCCGCTCGCGCGCCTCCACCAGCACGACGCGCCGCTCCGGCTGCAAAGCCGCCAGCACCAGCCCTGGAAAACCCGCACCACTTCCGAAGTCGAGAAGCGACGGACCGTCGCCACCGGTCTTCGACAGCTTCCAGTACACCCGGGCCGCAACCGACTCCGCGTAGTGCCGCCGCACCCAGACCTCCGGAGAATCGTCGCCCACGAGACGAACCACCCGGTTCCACTGCTCCAACAACTCCGCATGCCTGCTCAACCGCCCGATCGCCTCTCGCGACAATCGATCACCGAATTCCCGCCGAAACAAGTCCTCATGTTTCACGTGAAACACCCACCGTGGTGTACGTCCAGCGAGGCCGCTGTTTCACGTGAAACACGCACTTCACTAGAAGCCACCCGCCGCCCACTGCTCCATCTCCCAGCGGAGGGTATCTCCCCGCAATCGCCGGTCTGGACCGCCATCTGCAGCACCTATCTCTTCTCGTCGCCTCCCCGGGACACGAAGACGCCTCAACCGCCGCCCCAAGTCAGCCGTGCGGCCCAGAACCCCCCTACCTGACGGAGCAGCGTCTAGCCCGCACGCCAGCGGCCGATGGCTTCCAGCCTGGGCCAGGGCCGGAGGAGGGGGGTCCTAGGGGGCTGTCGGCAAGCGACGCCCAACGCCCTCTCATGAACCACCGCCGAACCGGAGCGCAGCCGACCGCAGCGAGCGTCCAACCTCCATTCATCCGGTAAACGCGAGCGGCCCCTGGGACCCCCCTCCTCCGGCCCTGCCCAGGCGGGTGCGCCCGACGACCACCAACCGAAGCGCTACACGCTACGAATATTGACGCGTTTGAAGTAGCCGTTGCCCTGGCTTTCGGTTTCGACGTCGGGGTCGTCTGCCAGGGTCAGGTGGACGATGCGGCGGTCGGCGGGGTTCATTGGACGCAGGGTGCGGATGCCGCCGCGGGAGACCACCTCGTCGGCGACACGGCGCGCGAGACCTCGCAGACGTTCTTCCTTCCGGCGCTGATAGCCGCCGCTATCGAGCCGGCAAGGCACGATGCGTCCCAGCTCCCTGAACATGACCCGCGGCAGGAGGTGCTGGAGCGCCAGAAGGACCTGGCCCTCGTCCTCCACCAGGAGTTCCTGGTCCACCCCCTCGATCTCGACCTCCAGCCGGCCGTCGGCCAGCACCATCTCCGCCGACACCTCGAGGTCCGCCAGCTCCAGCAGTTGATGAAGCGCCTGCCGGGCAATAGCCACGATCTCCTCGGAGTCCTCGGCCGGCACGTCCACTTCCTCCTGCGACACCGTGTCCGTCGCCGGCGCCTCCGCCGCAGCGGCGGCTACCGCATCATCCGGCCGCGCCGGTGCGGACTCCGCGGCCGTCTCGCCGTCGCCGCTGTCGGATGCTTCGAGCGCCTCCGAACCCGGACCGACCTCTTGCGGGTCGACACGGATCACCACGCGACGGCGCTTGACGAACCCGTGTCGCTTCTCCACCCGGTCAAACACCACCTGGTCGGCCGACACGCCGAAGTGGTTCGCGGCCGCCAGCACGGCTCTGGCCTCCGTTTCGCCTGAAAAGAACACCTTCTTGGTAGCTGTGTTCATCTGCTCCCGTCCTGCCTCACTTCTTGGTCTCCGTCGCATTCGGTGCCACTTCGCCCCCGAGGTAGCCCGACTTCTTCAGCTTGTTGTAGACGCCCGTCTGCACGATTCCCAGCAGATTGTTCGTCAGCCAGTAGAGCACCAGACCGCTCGGAAAGCTGAACGAGAAGATCGTGAACCAGATCGGCATCGTGTTGATGATCAGCTTCTGCGTCTTGTTGGGTGGCGGCGGCAGCATCCGCTGCTGGAGGAACTGCGAGGCACCCATGACGAGTGGAAGCACGTAAATCGGGTCCGGCAGCGCGAGGTTCTGAATCCAGCCGAGCCAGGACGCGTCCCATAGCTCCACCGCCTCGCTCAACAGCCGGAAGAAGCCGAAGAACACGGGCATCTGGAACAGGATCGGCAAGCAGCCGCTCGCAGGGTTCACGCCCTCCTCCCGGAACAGGGCCTGAATCTCCTCGTTCATCTTGCGCTGCATGTCCATGCGCGGACGGCCCTTCCCGTCCTTCAACTTGGGCCGGTACTTGGCGCGGATCGCCTCCATGCGCGGATTCAGCTTCTGGATCCGCTGCATCGAAACCTGACTCTTGTGGGTCAGCGGGAACAGAACGAGCCGGATCAGCACAGTCATCAGGACGATGCTCCACCCGTAGTTCGCCACCACATTGTCGTAAATCCAGCGTAAACCGAACTGCAACGGCCTTGAGATCACGCCGAAGAAGCCGTAACGCACGGTCTTTTCCAGCCGCACCCCCATCGCCGCCAGAGCGTCGTACTGCTTGTCGCCGAAGTACGCGCGTCCGGCGAGCTCGCCCCCCGAGGAACGCAGGATCAGCATCAGGTCCCGGGTCAGCTCGGCGGTGGCGACATCCGCGGCCTCGAACATGACGAAGCCGCCCAGGTTGCCGTCGGCCCTCTCCAGGTTCGCGACCGGGCGCGCCTGCACCATTCCCCTTGCACCCGCCGGAATCACCGCCGTGATGAAGTACCGGTCCTCGAGCGCCACCCAGCGCGAACTGCTCCCGAGATCCCTCGGATCCTCCGCCCTCCGGGGCTCCAGCGACTCCATGTCGCCATCCGCGAACCATGTCGCGGCCCTCCGCTGCTGGCTCGACAGGCGGCTCTGCAGTTCCTCCACGGTTGGATTCCGGATCCCCGGGCCCAGGACCAGCCCCCAGGAGTCCCCCGGCGACTCGACTTCGTACCGGAAGGTCAGGCCCCCCACCTGGGTCGTGTCTTTCGGAATGTGAAACGTCTTCGTGGCTGTGCCGAGGTCGCCGTTGTAGCGGAAGCTCAGCCGGGTGTCGCCGTCGACGGTCGAGCGCTCGACGGCGAACAGCGCCTCGTTGAGCGGCGAAGCCCGCTGCGAACCCTGGAACGCGAAGGGGTAGGGCTGGCCCCGATCCCGCTCGCGCACCAGTTCCACCGGCTCGCCGCCGTCCGGGCGGCGCAGTTCGAAGGACAGCAACTGGGCGCCGCGGTTGGTGAACTCGAGCGTCGCGTTGCCCGACTCCAGCACCACCCGCTGCTCGGCGGCGGCCTCGACCCGCTGCACGACCCGGGAAGGCGGAGGCGTCGCCGCCGTCTGCCCGATCGGGGTCGGGACCCCGGAACTCGGTTCACCGGCGGTCCCGACGTCGACCTCCCCGCCGGCGCGGCCGGTCTCCACTGGAGCCCGCTCCACCGGTGGCGGCGGCGCGAAGAGCGCCTGCCAGAGAAGCAGAACACCCAGCGACAGGACCGCGGCGAGCAGGAGTCTTCGACTATCCATCGACCTCAGCTCTCACGCCGGGCAGCTTCAGGGACCCCACGCCGGCGGGCGGCAAATCGATGCCTCCCCGGCCCAGAGGCTGGCAGCGGAGCAGGCGCCGGATCGTCAGCCAGCTCCCCACCACCAGGCCGTGGCTGCGCAAGGCGATCTGCCCGTACTCGGAACAGGTCGGACTGAAACGGCAGGCGCGCGGAAGGAGCGGCGACAGCCAGCGCTTGTAAGCGCGCAGCAGCGCCACGGCGAAGCGGACCGGAATGTTCATGACCGCGGCGACCTGCGGTGGCGGGAGCGGCGGGGGCCGTGCCGGCCGGCCGCTCGAAACAGGCGGTCGAGTTCCCTGTAGAACCGGCGCCGGCCGGCGCCGGCAGCGGCGGCCTTCAGGTGGACGACCACGTCCACCGCGGGCAGCATGTCCCGGCGGACCTGCTGGCGATAGTGCTCACGCACTCGCCGGCGAAGGCGGTTTCGCACCACGGCGCCACCCACGCGCCGACTGGCCGTGAGCCCGAGCCGGGGGTGGCCGGCCTCGTTTTCCCGGACGTGGAACACCGCGATGTCGCCATGGAAACGCCGACCCCGACGGTAGACCCTGCGATAGTCGCGACTCGACCGGATCCGTTCGACTCCCGGTGCGACACCGGAGTTGCACCGCGGGCTGCTCGCTCGACTCAAGGTCAGACCGTGAGGCGCTTGCGGCCCTTCCGGCGGCGGCGCGAGAGAATCGCCCGCCCGTGTCTCGTCCGCATTCGGGCGCGGAAACCGTGCTTCTTCTTGCGACGCCGGTTGTTCGGCTGGTATGTCCTCTTCACGTTACTTCCCTGCTAGTTGATGGCGACTTCTCTGCTGGTTGATGGCGGAGAGGGTGGGATTCGAACCCACGGATCGCTCGCACGATCAACGGTTTTCGAGACCGCCCCATTCGACCACTCTGGCACCTCTCCTCGTTCCCAGGTTTCTCGGTGCGCCTTCACCTTCTCCAGCCCCAGAATGGCGGAGAGGGTGGGATTCGAACCCACGGTAGAGTTGCCCCTACACATGCTT